>CAUJET010000173.1 GCA_963169665.1 Actinomycetota bacterium
CCAGACCCATGCACCGGCTGGGTACCTACGAGTTCACCGACACCGACGCGGCGCGCACGATCGCCAACTTCCCCGGCATCTGGCACGAGATCGTGCTCGGTCGCGACGCCTCGACGGTGGCACACCTCCTCCCGGATCTCGACGGCGAACCCGCCGACGTGCTGCCGCGTGTGTGGCAGGCGATGCTCGCCGCGGGGCCCGCGCTCGCCGCCGCCGGGCAGCTCCCCGCCCGAGCCGAGGGCGTCGTCGCCCAGCTCAACCGCAGCGACGGCGGCGTGCCGAAGACGCCGGTCGACCGGGTCGAGGTCGGCTGGCGGGGCGTCGAGGGCGACCGGCAGCGCAGCCGTCAGCACCACGGGCGGCCGTGGCAGGCGCTCTGCATCTGGTCGACGGAGGTCATCGACGCGTTCGCCGCCCAGGGCCACCCGATCGCACCCGGCTCGGCCGGCGAGAACGTCACGGTGCGCGGCCTCGACTGGTCGATCGTGCGCCCCGGTGTACGGCTCCAGCTCGGCACGGTGCTGTGCGAGGTGAGCGCCTGGGCACTGCCCTGCAAGCACAACCGGGCCTGGTTCAGCGACGGCGACTTCAACCGAATGCACCACGAGCGCGGCCCCGTGAGCCGTGCCTACGCGACCGTCCTCGAGCCGGGCGCGATCGCCACGGGTGATCCGGCCATACTCAACCCATGACCATCTCGGCCACCGGCTTCTCGGCCATCGCCTTCTCCGGCAGCCTCCGCGCTGCTTCGTCGAACACCGGCCTCGTCCGTCTCGCGCAGCGGATCGCACCCGACGAGCTCTCGATCGAGGTCGACGAAGCGCAGGCCGCCATCCAGGCGCTGCCCTTCTACAACGAGGACCTCGAGGCCGAACCGCCTGCGTCGGTCGTCGCTTGGCGGCAGCTCGTCGCCGACGCCGACGCGGTGATCATCGGCATGCCCGAGCACAACTTCAGCCCCTCCGCCGTCGCGAAGAACGCGATCGACTGGCTCACCCGTCCGCCCGGCCAGCACACGCTGAAGGGCAAGGTCATCGCGATGATGACGAGCGGCGGCATGGGTGGCGGCTCGCGTGTACAGGCGCCGCTCGCGCTGATCCTCGGCTACCTCGGCAACGTCATCGTCGAGGAGCCGGCCGTCAACGTGAAGATGGGCCAGACCCGCATCGCCGCCGACGGCACCACCGACGACGAGATCACCGACCTCGTTCGCCAGAAGCTCGCCAACGTGGTCGACGCGCTGCACGCCCAGCGGGCGCCGCAGCCGCCGACGGCCGACTGAGGGCCCGGTTCCGAAGATGCGTGCCGTGTTGTTCGAGACCTTCGGCGGACCGCTCGACATCGTCGAGGTGCCCGACCCGACGCCGCCCACCGACGGCGTCGTGCTCCGCGTGGAGGCCAACGGGGTGTGCCGCAGCGACTGGCACGCGTGGCAGGGCCACGACCCCGACATCGTCGTGCCGCACATCCCCGGCCACGAGCTCGCTGGTGTGATCGAGGCGATCGGTCCCGACGTCCGCCGCTGGAAGGTCGGCGACCGGGTGACGGTCCCGTTCGTGCTCGGCTGCGGCGCCTGTCCGCGCTGCATCGCCGGGCAGCAGCAGGTGTGCGATCGCCAATACCAGCCAGGCTTCACGGGCTGGGGCTCGATGGCGGAGTACGTCGCGTTGCCCCGCGCCGACCTGAACCTCGTCGCGCTCCCGGAGGCGCTCGGTTTCGCCGACGCAGCGAGCCTCGGCTGCCGGTTCGCCACCTCGTTCCGGGCCGTCGCCCATCAGGCCCGGGTCGCGCCCGGCCAGTGGTTGGCAGTGCACGGCTGCGGCGGCGTGGGCCTCTCGGCGATCATGATCGCCAGCGCACTCGGGGTACGCACGGTCGCCGTCGACGTCGACGAACAGGCGCTCGCGATGGCCGCCGAGTTCGGCGCCACGCACACGGTCGACGCCCGCACCACCGACGCTGCCGCCGCGATCGTGGAACTCACCGGGGGCGGTGCGCACTCGTCGATGGATGCCGTCGGCACCACCGCCACGTGCCTCGCGTCCATCCACTCGCTGCGCACGCAGGGACGCCATGTGCAGGTGGGTCTGATGGTGGGCGACGACTCGCTGCCGCCGATCCCGATGAGCCTGCTGCACGGTCGCGAGATCGAGCTCACGGGCAGCCACGGGATGGCCGCACACGCCTATCCGCGGATGCTCGCGATGGTGGCGAGCGGCAAGCTCGACCCGGCACGCCTCGTCACCAGTCGGCTGAGCCTGTCGGCGGGCATGGATCATCTGTCGCGCATGCACGAGTTCCCCGGCGCCGGCATGGCCGTGGTGACCGACATGACCCACTGACCGACATGACCCACTGACCGGCATGACCCACTGACCCGTCGTGGAACGGCGACGATCAGGCGAGCAGCTCGAACGGCTCGCCCACCCGCACCTCGACGTACTCGTGACGGCACGGGTGCCCCACCAGCACCCAGGCGACCGACGAGCCATCGGGCCGGAGCTCCGCGATCAGCGACGCCGTGGTGTCCTCCACGGCCACGCCGGCGTCGTCGGTCGCATGCATGCAGACGCTCCACCCGTCGAGCGCGCACGAGTCGTGCGAGCGGAGGTGGTCGGCCAGCGCTTCGAAGGTGACCGGTCGCCGGGCGAGCACCGACTGCGAGGCGCGCAGCCGAGGATCGACCAGCTGGGCGACCGGCTGGCGCGGGTGGCGGTGCTCGGCGTCGAAGGTCGCGATCGTGGTGCGGTTCGAGATCGCTCGCGTGTCGGTCACCTGCTCGACGGCCCACTGCCGGCCCGAGGTCTCGAGGACGAACGCCTCGGTGGCGTCGGCCACGAGGAAGCTGCTCCAGTAGGCCTTGGCGCCGGTGCGCCCAGCGGGATCGTGACCGGTGCCGCCCTGACCGTGCCGCTCCAGCAGCGCGGTCATCACCTCGAGCGCCTCACGCGCCGACGCGGCGCGCTCGAGCCCGAGCCGCACCAGGTCCATGCCCATCAACGCCGGCGGCACCGAGCGCGGATCGAGCGTGGTGTAGATCGCTTCGTTGCCGATCGCCACACCGGCGTCGTTCACGCCGTGCTCGGCACCCCAGCACCAGCGGGGTACCGACAGCAGACAGCCGTGCGTCGGGCCGTCGACAGCCGGTACCTCGATGTGCGTGGCGCGGGTGACGCCGTGATCGAGCCGAGGTGCGAACCAGCGCACGTCCTGGGCCTCGTCGGGTGGACGATCGCTGTTCTTCGCGAAGAGGGTGACACCGGTCGCTGTCGCGGTCGGGAGCGCCACCAGCGTGTCGCACATCAGCTGAACGAGACGCCGTCCGTCGGCGGCGCCGACCGGGCGTCGCTCCCCTGCTCCGGCAGCGACGGCGTGGCGCCGGCGGGCACGGGCCACAGCACGTCGCCCGTGCGCTCGGTGGTGCGCCACTCCGGCGCCGCACCCGACGACGTGAGCGTCACCGCGTCGCCCGTGCACTCCCAGAGCACCGCGGGCCGCTCGCCGTGCCAACGCAGGGCGAACGACACCTCCGACGCCGGACCGGTCGGCACGCCGTAGACCTCGAAGTTCTGTCCGAGCCAGGCCGCGGGCACACCGGCCGGGAACAGGTCGGTGCCGCTGGCGATGGCGCGCTCGAGCTGTGCGATGCCGCGCACCCCGTCGATCACCGGCGGGACGGTGGCGGGCGGCGCGGCGGCCGACGAGGCGGCGAGGACGCGCCCGCGCACCTTGCGGAGATCCTTCGCGGCGCGACGCTCGTCGGCGGCCAGGCACACGCGCTCGGCCGCGTCGAACGCAGCGGCGAGCAGCGGGTCGGAGGCATGGGCCGGGAGTGCCGCGACGGCGTCGACCACCTCGGGCATCCACGGCTCGGCGAGGCTGCCCATGCGCACGAGGTCGGCGACACCGAGCAGGAACCCCACCGGATCCGTGGCGACGTCGGCGGGTCCGTCGAGCATCAACTGGCAGCGGTCGCGCACGACGCAGGCGGCCATCGTGCTGTCGGGCACCAGCAGTCGGCTGGCGCGCTCGGCGGCGGCCAACCAGCCGCGCACGACCTGGGTGCTCGGGGGCAGCGTCGGGGGCAGCAGGCCGGAACGGGCGCCCGCCGACGTGGGGTCGTGCGCGATGGCGACGGTGAGGGTCGAGCGGTGACCGATGGGGAAGGCGACCGCGCCGGCGGGCAGATCGATGCCGCGGATCGGCATGTCGGTCGGCGGCCGCACCGAGAGCACGGTGACGCCCGAGAAGGCGACGGCGATCGGCATCGACGAGTCGTTCTCCACCTCGACGATCGTGAGCCCGCCGTGGTCGGCCACGGTGTACACGCGGTGGACGGCATCGCCGTTGGGGATGCGGACCCGCGTCTCCACGATCGGGGTGCCCTCCACCAGCGTCTGGCGTACCGTCGGCTCGTCGGCGGGGACGTACCAGCGGTCGTCCGCGGCGATGAACCAGTCGAGCGTGCCGAGGCCGTCCCACTGCTGCACGGCGCCCCAGGGCGCCACCGTGGCCCGCCAGGTACCGCCCAGCACACCGATCGTGGGTGGCTGTGCCACCGGCGCGCCGAAGGCGCTCGTCGCAGCGGTCACGGTCGGTCGGCCTCGGTCCAGGGCATGGGCCACACGGTAGCGACGGGCACCCTCGGTCGAGACATGCACCGCGACGCCGGTCGCGGCGACATCCCGTCTCGTGCCGCGCCGCGCTCGCAGGCGGCCGATCACCGACCGGCTGCGTACCATGGCGACGTGACCGTGGAGCACCCCTCGACCGGCGCTCCCGCGACCGATGTCCCCGCGCCCGGCGCCGACGCCGCCGCTGCGGTCGTGCTCGTGCCGATCAAGGCGTTCCACCTGGCGAAGGGCCGGCTCGCACCCGAGCTCGACGCGGCGAGCCGTGAACGCCTGGCGCGGTGGACGGCCGAGCGGGTGCTGGCAGCGGCCGGCGCCGGGCCTGTGGCGGTGGCGTGCGACGATCATGCCGTCGCCGACTGGGCGCGTGAGCACGGTGCGATCGTGCTGTGGCAGGAGGGTCTCGGCCTGAACGGAGCGGTCGATCGGGCCGTGGAACAGCTGCACGACGCGGGCCACCGCCACGTGACCGTCGCCCATGGCGACCTCCCTCGGCCCTCGCTGCTCGCCCCGTTCGCCCGTCGCGACACGATCGTCCTCGTGCCCGATCGACGCCTCGACGGGACGAACGTGTTCTCCTTCCCCACCGTCGCCGCACATGCGGGCCTGCGCGCCGCGTACGGCGGCGGGTCGTTCCGCCGACACCTCGCCGCCGCGCTCGCGACCGGGTTCGCGGTCGAGGTGGTGCGCGACCCGTTCCTCGCGCTCGACATCGACCTGCCCACCGACCTCACCCATCCTCTCGTGAAGGACGTCCTGCCCGCATGGCTGCGAACGAACCCGGTCAACCGGTCCCCGATCCACTGACGCCGGCGTTCAGCCGCGACCTCGAGGTGCCGACGGTGGCGCTCGCGATCGGTGCGCACCCCGACGACGTCGAGTTCGGCGCCGGCGGCACGCTCGCGAAGTGGGCGGTCGCAGGGTGCGTCGTCCATCACCTCGTCTGCACCGACGGTTCGAAGGGCACCTGGGACGTCTCTGCCGACACCGCCGCGCTGGTCAGCCGTCGTCAGGGCGAACAGCGCGTGGCGGCGCGCCGCCTCGCGGGCCGGTCGGCGGGCGAAGTGGTGTTCCTCGGGGAAGTCGACGGCGAGCTCGACAGCACGCTCGCGTTGCGGGGCGCGGTCGCGAAGGTGATCCGGCAGCTGCGCCCGCAGGTGGTGCTCGGCCACGACCCGTGGAAGCGCTATCGCCTGCACCCCGACCACCGGCACGCGGGTCTGCTCGCGTGCGACGCCGTCGTCGCAGCGCGCGATCCGCACTTCTTCAAGGAGCACGGGATCGCGCACCACCGACCGGACACGATGCTGCTGTGGGAGGCCGACGTGGCCGACCACGTCGAGGACGTCACTGCGTTCGTCGACACCAAGCTCCATGCGCTCGAAGCGCACGAGTCGCAGTTCGAGAGCACGATGAAGGCCACCGACGCGGCACAGATCGAAGCGTTCCGCGCTCGCATCCGCTCACGGCTCGCCGGGCTCGGAACCGTGCACGGCATGGGCGCGGCCGAGGTCTTCAAGCGGATCAGCGATCTCTAGCCGCGCCGCGCGCTGGCCGCTTGGTGGCGACCGCGCTCCGATCAGGCGAACTGACCCGGCTCGCGCCCCGGACCCGGATCGCCGGCGAAGGCCTGAGCGATCGACATCCACTCCGCTGCCGCAGAACCGGCGATCTCCAGCGCGGTGTCGGCGCGGTGCCGTCGCTGCGTGACGGCGAGACAGAAGTCGAGCATCGGGCCGCGCACGGAGTCGGCCGAGGCGGGCGAACCCCACGTCGCAGTCTCGCCCGACGGGGCGGTGAGCGCGACGTGCACGTCCACATCGGGCATCGGCATCTTGCGGATCGCATAGCTGAACGGCCGCGCTCGCACACCGATGTGCGCGACGTGACGCAGCCGATCCGTCGGTTCGCGCGTCGCTCCCAACGCATCGAACACGTCCTGCCCGTGTGCCCACGTCTCCATCAGTCGTGCGGTGATGAACGACCGCGCACCCATCGCTGGCCCGTACCACGGCACACGCGTCGACGCGTCGACGCCTCGAGCGACCTCGAGGAGCGCCGTGCGATCGCGGCGCCAGGCGTCGAGCAACGCGGCACCACTCATCTCCCGTCCCGGGACGACCGAGGCCTCGGTGCCACCGGCAGCGAACAGACGGGCGGCATCGGCAGCGAACTCGTCGGGGTCGGTCAGCGCGAGCAGTGCGCGCTGATCGAAGAACCAGAGATGACTGATCTGGTCGCGGATCGCCCATCCGGCCGACGCGGTCGGGAGCTGCCAACGCACGTCCTCGAGCCCTGCCACCACGGCATCGAGCTCGGCGTGCTCCTCGGCGAGGTCGTCACAGATGAGATCCATGCACGCATTGTTGCCGCACGCCGACCCCGGAACGCGAACGAGGGGCCCGCAGGCCCCTCGTCACGACGCTCCGAGATCTCGGGGCAATCACTTCTTCTTGGCAGCAGCCTTCTTGGCCGGAGCGGCCTTCTTGGCGGGAGCGGCCTTCTTCGCCGGTGCAGCCTTCTTGGCCGGAGCGGCCTTCTTGGCCGGTGCGGCCTTGGCCGGAGCCTTCTTTGCAGCCATCAGTGTGTTTCCTTCTCTGGTCCTGGGTTACTTCTTCTTCTTGGGGTTCAGAACATCCTTGAGCGTGCTGCTCGAGGTGAACTTCATCCGGGTGGAGGCAGCGATCTTCACTGCTTCGCCGGTCTGTGGGTTGCGGCCCGTGCGGGCCTTCGACTTCGAGGTGCTGAACGAGCCGAAGCCCGGCCACGCGACCTTGTCGCCCTTCTTGGCAGTCGTCGTGACGATGTCGAAGAACGCACCAACGACGCGCTCTGCGTCAGCCTTGGTGACGCCCGACTTCGTCGCCACTGCGTCGATCAACTCTGCTTTGGTCATGTCTGCTGATACCTCTTCGTATCGGTTGTTCCCGGTGTAACGGAGCGTTACGCACGCGTATCGAACAGGTTTCACCAACGAATAGCAAGCACCCTCATCGTTGCAAATGCAACGAGTGACGCGCGTCTCGCTCCATCGAACACCGCGATCACCGCAGGATGTCGGACGGTGCGTGTGATCACGCGTTGCGCAAGGAGGTGCGGATCGCGTCGGCGTACCGCGCGGCCTCTCCCGCGTCGTACTTCTCGCGGGGCCAGAAGAAGCCGCGAAGCCCGTCCCGCTTGCGTCGCGGGACGACGTGCACGTGCAGGTGAGCCACGCTCTGGCTCACGACGTTGTTGTTGGCGACGAACGTTCCGTGCGCATCGAGCGCGTCCGGAACGGCGCGTGCGATGCGCTGCACGCGCTCGAAGAACGGGCCGATCGAATACGTCTCGAGATCGGTGAGCGTCACGACGTGCAGGCGCGGCACGACGAGGACGTGCCCCTTGAACACCGGTGATCGATCGAGGAACGCAACGGCGACGTCGTCGTCGAGCACCACGTCCGCCGCCACCGTGCCGGCGACGATCCCACAGAACACGCACCCCTCGTCCATGCCTCGAGTCTGGCGCGAAGATCGCACCATGAGTACGCCGCGCATCCCACCCGTCACCGATCCGAACGACGAAGTCGTCGAGCTCTACGTCAAGGGTGGGATGCGCGCGCCCGACGGCACGACGCTGAACATCTTCGCGACGCTCGCGCACCACCCGGCGCTGCTGCGTCGCTGGCTCGTCTTCGCCGCGCACGTCCTGTCGAAGAACACGCTCACGCCGCGCGACCGCGAGCTGTTGATCCTGCGCGTCGGCGTGCGATGCAACTCGAAGTACGAGTTCGGCCAGCACCACGTGATCGCGCAGCGCAGCGACATCAGCATCGAGGAGATCGAGCGGACCAAGGTCGGGCCGGACGATCCGGCATGGAGCGCGTTCGACGCCGCCCTGCTGCGCGCTGCCGACGAACTGCACGACGACAGCCGCATCTCCGACGCCACCTGGGCCGTGCTCTCCGAGCGCTACACGACGGAGCAGATGCTCGACGTCATCTTCACGGTCGGCAACTACCACCTCGTGTCGATGGCGCTGAACAGCTGTGGGGTCGAACTCGACGAGGGCATCCCCGACACCCTCTGACCCGTTCGGGTCGACCTCGACTCTTCGCCCCTCGTAGTCGACCGAGCCGACCGACGACGGAGAGCAGCGGTCGACGGGCCGATGAACGGCGTGTGAACCCCGCACGGAATGACGTTCGGTCGCGTTTCGGATGGGGTAAGACATCGGTGTTGCGTTCCAGCACACCATCCGCCCGTCACGGGTCCTCCCGTCACGGGTGCCTACAACGAGGAGTGGCGTTGACCGACCTGGCTTCCCCGCTGTCGTCCCACGGAGCGACGGAGGGGGGTGAGTCAGGGCCGACGCCCACCGGCGTCCGCACGCGCATCGTGCTCGACACCTCGGTGCTCGTCGCCGATCCGGGGTGCATCCACGGCTTCGGCGATGCCGACGTCGTCATCCCCCTGACGGTCATCGAGGAGCTCGACTCGTTGAAGACCCGGCTCGACGACGTGGGTCGCGCCGCCCGCACCGCCCTGCGCTCGATCGAGGATCTGCGCGTCGGGGCCGGCGGGTCACTCGCGACGGCGGTTCCGCTCACGGCCGGCGGGCCGGGCACGCTCCGCATCGAGATCAACGGGGTGCAGAAGCACCTGCTCGTCGAGCACGGTCTCGACCCGCAGGTGCCCGACAACCGGATCATCGGCGCCGCGCTCGGACAGGCGCAGCATGCGCCGACGACCATGGTCTCCAATGACGCTGCGTTGCGCATCAAGGCGGCGCACCTCGGGTTGGAGGCGGCCGAGCACCGCCCCGTGGGCCGCAGCGTCGACACCCGTGACACCGGATGGCGCACCTTCACCGCCTCGCACGAACAGATCGACACGCTCTACGCCGCCGGCGCGCTGCCGTCCGACGAGCTCGACGACGGCCGCGAGGCGAAGGAGAACACCTTCGCCGTGCTTCGGGTCGGCTCACAGTCGGCGCTCGTACGCCGAGTCGACGACGAGTGGCTGCTGCTCCCCCACCAGGCACCGGAGGCATGGGGGTTGCGAGCCCGGTCGAAGGAGCAGCGGTTCGCGCTCGAACTGCTGCTCGATCCCGACGTGAGCGTGGTGGCCCTCGACGGCAGGGCCGGAACCGGCAAGACATTGCTCGCGATCGCCGCCGGCCTCGAGCAGGTCGTGGAGACTCGGACGTTCGAACGGCTCGCGATCTACCGCCCGCTCGTCCCGGTCGGCCGCGCCGACGTCGGCTTCCTGCCCGGCGGGCTCGACGAGAAGCTCGACCCCTGGATGTCGGCGATCCACGACGCGATCGTCGCCCTCACCGATCAACGCAGCAGCCACGACGCGCGCACCCTCATCGACGAGCTCACCACCCGCAGCCAGCTCTCACTCGAGAGCGTCACGTTCCTCCGCGGACGATCGCTGCACCGCCAGATCGTGATCGTCGACGAGGCACAGAACCTCGAGCCGACGACGTTGAAGACGATCCTCACCCGCATCGGCGACGGGACGAAGGTGATCTTCACGGGCGACACCAGCCAGATCGACGCCCCGTACCTCGGCGAGTCGAACAACGCACTGGCCGTGCTGATCCAGGCGTTCGGCGGACAGCGCTGCTTCGGCCACGTCACGTTGTCGGCCTGCGAGCGCAGCGCCGTCGCCAGCCTCGCCGCCGAGCTCCTCTGACCGCTCCGTGTCGCCGCTGCCCGCTGGGTCGCCCGTCACACCTGCCGAATTTTCATTGAGTACGAAAACCACTTCCCTCATGACTCCGTATCAATTAGTGTTAAATCCGCGAGTCGTGGAACGAGGGGGCGATGGCTGCAGTCGAGATGGAGTTCGATCGCCGGCACTACGAGGTGCTGGTCGATCTGTCGGACGGCCGCACGTGGCGTGAGCACGCCGTGTGCAAGGGCCGCACGAATCTGTTCTTCCCGCCCAAGGCGGAGCGACCCCAGGCGCGCACCCGTCGCGAGGCGCAGGCCCGGTTGCTCTGCACCACCTGCCCGGTGCAGGGGCCATGCCAGGAGTTCGCCCGCTCCAACCACGAGTACGGCTTCTGGGGTGGCGAGAGCGAAGAGGATCGTCACCTCGCGGGATACACGGTCGCGGCGCCCATCGGCGTCCGCGCCCGAGCTGCCGTCGGCTGATCGCCCTCCGATCAGCACGCGTCGGCACGCCACCGCCCCTCCACTGCCACGGCACCGGCACCGGACCGCTCGGAGACATCGCCGTCACACCGTCGGCATAAGGTGACGGCGTGAACGTGCTCGACGACCCCACGCTGCGCTTCGCCGTGGTCGACGTCGAGACGTCCGGGTTGTCGGTGCACCGGCACCGCGTCCTGCAGGTGGGCGTCGTCGTCGTCGACGGAACGGGAGCCGTCATCGACCGGTGGGCCAGCCTCGTCCGGCCCCGCCGCCGCTTCTTCCATCGCGTCGGCCCCACGCGCCTCCACGGCATCCACCGTCGCGACGTCCGTGGCGCCCCACTGCTCGCCGACGTGATGCAACGGCTGGCCGCCACGATCGACGGGGCGGTCTTCGTCGCCCACAACGCCGAGTTCGACCTGGCCTTCCTCCGCAAGGCGGCCGCCGAGGCCGGCACGCCCTTCCCGGTCGATCAGTCGCTGTGCACCCTGCGGCTGTCACGCCGGCTCGATCCGGGCCGCACGATGTCGCATCGCCTCGGCTCGCTCTGCGAGCGCTACGACGTCGTGCTCGTGCGTCCGCACGACGCACTCGCCGACGCCGACGCCACCGCTGCCGTGCTCCCCCATCTCCTCGCGGCGCACGGCATCACGAGCAGCCAGCAGGTCCGCGATCAGCTCGTCGATCGCATCGGGGCCGGGCCGATCGGTCGTCAGTCGGCCGCATAGCGAGCCGCGAGCAACTCCGACGCAGCGCGGGCGCCGAGGTCGCGCCACGCCGGCGGCGCCACCACCTCGACATCGGGGCCGAGGCGGACCAGGAGCTGACGCAGCCACCCCTCGCTCGCCACCGCGAGTTCCACCACCTGCCACCCGCCGCCCGCCGGGTCGTCGGCGATGGAACGGACCGGGAAACGCTCCACGACCCATCGGCCGCCGGGCCCGATGCGCAACGTGGCCGTGTCGACCGCGGGCAGGTCGTCGAACCAGTCGTCGCCACCAGGAACAGCCACCTCGCGGACGGCGTCGAGCCGACCCGTGCGCTCGCACGACAGGATCCGGTCGATGCGGAACGTGCGCTCCTCTCCGGAGCGGTCGTCGTCGGCCAGCACGTACCAGCGGCCACGGTCGGAGAACACCGCACGGGGCACGAGGTTGCGATCGCTCACCTCGTCGCTCGACGCCGACCAGTACGACACCCGCACCTCGGCCGCGTCGTCGACCGCCGCCACCAGATCGGCCGTCGACGCCGGCTGGGCGAGGTCGAGCACCATGCCGTCGGAGCCGAGCACCGCTTCGAGCTTGGCGAGGGCACGGGCGAGCGGACCGTCGGGTTCGGCACCGGGCAGCGCGAGCGCGGTACGGCCCGCCATGAGCAGCGAGAAGCCCTCCGGTGCCGTGAGGCGCAACGGCCGTGTGAAGAAGCGCGGGACATCGATGTGGGCGATGCCGTCGTCGTCGATGTAGAGATCGACGAGCTCGTCGAGGAACGGCGGCAGGCCGCACATGGCCGCCTGTTCGAGGTCGGCGACGAGCTCCTTCTCGGAGATCTGGAACCGCTCCGACATCTCCGCCAGCGACGCACTGCCGCGCTCGGCGAGCCACGGCAGGATCACGAGCAGGCGGCGGAGCCGCACCTTGAGCGGCGAAGGTCCCTTGGGGCTCACGCGGCACCCCCGACGGGCGCAGCGATCGAGCGCAACCAGGCGACGAGGTCGGCGCGCACCTCCGGGGGTGCCAGCACCTCTGCGTGATCGCCGAGTCCGAGCACCCACGAGCGGAACGCGTCTCGGTTCACGCACGGCACACGGAACACCACCACGCCGGACGCGCCCTCGCGCACCACGGCCGCGTCGCCGAGCTCGCCGCGCACGACGGACGCGAGCGGCGGATCGACCGCCACCTCGGCCACGGCCGCACCGTCGTCGGCCTCGCCGAGCAGCTTCGCATCCGCCGGGAACGCAGCCCGCACGTCGAAGCCATCGGGGCGCTCGAACGAGGCGCCCTGACGCA
>CAUJET010000174.1 GCA_963169665.1 Actinomycetota bacterium
CGGCTCGTCGGCGAGCAGCAACCCGGCGCCGGCGGCCACGTGCCCGAGGCCGCGGGCCAGGAACGACCGCTGGAGCTGGCCGCCCGACAGGGTGTGCAACGGACGATCGAGCAGGTGGGCGACACCGAGCCGCTCGGCCGCCTCCACCGCTGCCGGGAGCGAGCCGCTCGATGCGAGGAGTTCGCGCACGAGCAGCGGGAACCGACCGACGGCCGGCCGCTGGGGCACCCATGCGACACGGGACCGCCGTGCCTTCCACCCGGCGCGATCGCCGGCCTGCGCACCGTCGACGGTGATCTCGCCCCGACACGGCACCAGACCGAGGACCGCGCGCAGCAACGTCGACTTCCCGGCCCCGTTCGGGCCCGTGATCGCGACGTACTCACCGGGTGCGACCACGAGCGACACGTCGTCGACGGCGATGGTGCTCCCCAGTCGACACCACACGTGGCTCGCGGCCAACGATGCATGTGCGCCTGCTCGCGCCCGATGCGGGACTTCGTTCGACATGTCATGCCGGAGTCGTCCCGAGTTGCGGTTCAGTTCCCGGAGAATGGCCCGAGATCGATCAGCACCCCATCGGGGCCGGCAAGCACGACCTCCAGCCCGAGCGCTCTCGCCGCTGCGTCGCGGTCGCTGCCCCACCACGCTGCGTCTGCGACGGCGTAGCGCACCCCGCGCTCGCGCAGATCGGCGACGGCGTCGTCGGCGGGGAACGACGCCCACAGCTCGCGCTGTTCGAACTGGCCGGGCGGGAAGAAGCCGGTGTAGCCGTTGGCCAGCGGATGGCCGTGGTCAAGGCCCTGGAGCATCGCCGCGGCGGTCGGCTCGAAGTCGGCGACGCCCCGGCCCGGGGCGGGCGGGAGCATCACCACGGCGCCACCCGGATGCTCGGCGAGCCATTCGATCCACACGAGGTCGGTGCGCGGCAGCGCGACCATCGGGCCGGCGCCGAGCGATGCACTCCAGCACGCGATGCCGAGGGCCACCGGCACCAGCGCTCGCACCGCTCGCCGGCGTGCCTGCCACAGGCGTTCGACGGCGATGCCCGACAGTACGGCGAGGCCCACCTGTGCCGTCGCCGTCGCGCGGAACGGCGAGCGCAGTCGAGCGAGTGCGCCGACGTGATCGATGACGAGGTCGTAGGGCCGCAGCCCGAACACGCTGAGGCGAAGACCGACGGCCATCACCGTCGCGACCACCACGATGCCCGCCACGTAGCGCACGTGTCGCCGTCGGCGGCCGATGACCGCGCCGGCGACGCCGAGGACGAGCAGCGCGATCCCTGCCGACCGCGATCCGCCAGGGGCGAGGTCGGCCCAGGAGGCCGACCCGATGAGGATCGTCTCGTCGGTCCAGCGGACGTCGACGAGTCGTCGCTGCTGGCCGAGCACGAACGGGCCGGCGAGCGTCGCTGCGAGCGCGACCGCGAGCGCCATCGTCGTGGTGCGGTGCCGGGCGTCCGGCCACCACGTCGACCGTTCCCGCCACAGCGTCGCCCACGTCGATCGCCGCCACCACCGACGACGAGCGCTGCGGAGGGCGAGCGGCGATGCGACGCCGGCGCAGCAGACGAACAGCACCGCGTGGTAGCCGCAGGTGAGAATCGCGACCGCGACGGCCGTCCCGAGCACCGCCGCGTTCGACACCGTCGGCCGGTCGAACCAGCCGAGCAGCGCCCACAGCGCGACGAGCACCGGCCACAGCATCAGCAGCTGCACCACCCCCAGCTGGTCGAAGGCGAACGGCACGACCTGCGCGAGGCAGCCTGCGACGAGCGCCGGCCCTCTGCCGACGCCCAACCGTCGGGCGACGGCCGCAGCGGCCACTCCGTTCGCCGTGAGGGCCAGCAGCACCAGGAGTCCGTAGGCCGCGGTGGCGGGCAACACCCGGTCGAGCACCCCGAACGCCAGGCCCGTCACCGGTTGGAGCTCACTGCGGGCGTAGGTGCCGATGAGCGGCGCGAAGATCGGCGCGTCCCACCAGTTGCTCCACGAGTGCGGCAGGGTCTCGGCGGTCCACCGCCACGACCAGAGGTTGAACCACGGCACCGTGGCGACGGGTTCGCGGCCGAGCGGGATCCTCGACCACATGCGCCACGCGAGCGGCATCGTCGTCAGCACGGCCACGAGCGCGTGGACCAACACCTGAGCCGGCGTGTGGACGAGCACCCGTGCGGGCGCCTGCCGTCGTGCGGTGATCCGAAGCTGCGTCGTGTCCATGTGCGCGCCGAAGGTAGCCCGGTGTCGTCGGCCGCGACCCGACGCGTCGGGCGATCCGACGGCGCGCGACAACTACGGTGGCGCCGTGTCCTACCGGTTCCAGGCCGAGCTGTGGGTGTACCCGGGCGAGAACCCGTGGTACTTCGTGACGCTCCCGTTCGACCACGCGGACGAGATCGAGGAGCTCACCCGCACGACGTCGACCCAGCGTGGCTTCGGCTCGGTGCGAGTGCGCGTCACGGTCGGCAGCACCACCTGGGCGACCTCCGTCTTCCCCGACAACAAGGCCAAGTCGTACGTGCTCCCGATGAAGAAGCAGGTGCGCACGGCCGAGCGGCTCACCGAGGGAGCCCCGGTCGACGTGCTGCTCGAACTGGTCGACATCCCGGGCGCATGACACGCATCCCGGTCACCGTGCTCGGCGGCTACCTCGGCGCGGGCAAGACCACGCTCCTCAACCACCTGCTCGCGACGGCCGACGGCGAACGCATCGCCGTGCTGGTCAACGACTTCGGGTCGATCGACATCGACGCGGCGCTGGTGCAGTCGCACGACGGCGACACGATCCAACTCGCCAACGGATGCATCTGCTGCTCGCTCGCCGAGGGCTTCGCCCAGGCGATGGAGCGGATCGACGCCCGCAGGCCCCGAGCCGACCGAGTCGTGATCGAGGCGAGTGGTGTGGCCGACCCGTCCGCCGTCGCCCAGTACGCACACCTGCCCGGCTTCCGCCTCGATGCCGTCGTGGTGCTCGCCGACGCCGAGACGATCCGGTCGCGCACCACCGACCGGTACGTCGGACGCCAGGTGCGCGAGCAACTGCAGCGCGCCGACGTGATCGTGCTCAACAAGGTCGACCTGATCGACGAACGCGTTCACGACGAACTGTGCACCTGGCTGGCCGGCCTCGCTCCCACCACGACCGTGCTGTCGACGACGGAGGCGCGTGTCGATCGCCACGTGTTGTTCGAGCCCCGCGAGTCGACCACGCCCGCAACGACGCCCGCACCGACGGCCGCAACGATGCCCGCAACGACACACGAGGCGGTGCACCGCACCTGGACCCTGGTCGGCGATCGGCCGATCGACCGCACGAGCACCGAACGGCTGCTCGCCGCGCTGCCCCCGTCGGTGGTGCGCGCCAAGGGTCTGGTCGCATTCGTCGACGATCCCGAGCGGCGCGTGATCCACAAGGTCGGCGCCCGCCTCACCGTGTCCGCGGCGCCGCCACCGCCACCGCCACCGCCATCGGACGGCGCGTCCGCAGATGCACCTGCGTGCCGGCTCGTGTTCGTGGCCACCCCGGCACCCGGCCAGGATGCCACGATGTCCCGACTGGCTACCGACCTCGGCCTCACCCTCGTCCTCCCGGAGCAACACCGATGAGCAGCCCGATCACCGTCTTCGTCGCGAAGCAGATCATCACCATGAACCGGTCGAACCCCCTGGGCACCCACGTCGCGGTGCGCGACGGCAGGGTGCTCGGCGTCGGCACGCTCGACGAGGTGGCGGCCTGGGGCGAGCACGACCTCGACGACACGTTCCGCGACCAGGTGCTCGTGCCCGGCATGATCGAGGTGCACTCGCACGCGTTCGAGGGCATGACCGGATCGGTCCCCTACCAGGGCTGGTTCGACCGGATGGCCCCCGACGGACGGACCCTGCCCGGCATCCGCTCGTTCGAAGCGTTGATCGACGACCTCCGGCGCCTCGACGCCGAGATGGACGATCCCGACGAGCCGCTCGTGACGGTCGGGTTCGACCCCGTCTACTTCGACGGCGCACGGCTCGATCGCACCCACCTCGATGCCGTGTCCCTCACGCGTCCGATCTTCCTGTTCCACGCGAGTGCCCATCTGGCCACGGTGAACACGGCGATGCTCACGTCGAGCGGCATCACGCGCGACACGCCGGCCGCCGGCGTGGTGCGTGGCCCCGACGGTGAGCCGAACGGCGAGCTCCAGGAGATGCCGGCGATCTCGCTCGCCGCCACGGCCGTGTCGAAGCTGTTCCGGATCATCAGCCGCGAGGACACGATCTGGAACCTCGGACGCATGGCCCGACAGGTCGGACTCACCTCCGTCGGCGACCTCGGCGGTCAGCTGCTCGCCGCCCCGCACCTGATCGAGCGGTGGATCCGGATCGTGAACGATGCCGCCTTTCCGGCCCGGGTGACGGTGCACAACCTCGGGTCCGCCCCCGGCTCCGACGGCGACTTCGAGTCGGCCGCTCGCGACCTCGCCGCCCTGCGCGCCACCCAGCAGTCCGACAAGCTCCGCTTCCCCGGTGTGAAGTTCGTGCTCGACGGCTCGATCCAGGGTTGGACGGCCGTCATGAACTGGCCCGGCTACATCACCGGCACCGACCACGGCCAGATGCTCACCGTGCCCGAGCAGTTCGTCGACTGGGCGCGGCCGTTCCACCGGGCCGGCATCCCCATCCACATCCACTGCAACGGCACGGCCACCATCGACCTGGCGATCGACACCGTCGATCAACTGCTGCGCGAGTACACGTGGCTCGATCACCGCCACACCGTCCAGCACTCGCAGCTCACCACCGAGGCCCAGTTCCGGCGGATGAAGAACCTCGGGATGTGCGCCAACATCTTCGCCAACCACCTCTGGTACTGGGGCGACGTCCACTACGAGCGCACGGTCGGCCCCGAGCGGGCGAACCGGCTCGAACCGTGCGGCACCGCGACGCGCCTCGGCGTGCCGTTCTCGCTGCACAGCGACGCCAACGTCACCCCGCTCGGCCCGCTGCACCTCATCTGGTGCGCCGTCAACCGACTCACCCCGAAGGGACGAGTGCTCGGCGAGCACGAGAAGATCAGCGCGTACGACGCGCTGTGGGCCGTCACGCAGGGAGCCGCCTACCAGCTGCACCTCGACCACCTGATGGGCAGCATCGAGTGCGGCAAGTACGCCGACTTCGCCGTGCTGGCCGAGTCGCCGCTCGACGTCGACCCGCTGCACATCCGCGACATCGAGGTGTGGGGCACCGTGCTCGGCGGGGTGAAGCAACAGGCCGAATGAGCGCAGGGCGCCGCGCCTCCGGTCATGGCGAGCGGGCCATTCTGACCTAGCGTCGCCGCCGCTCGGCCGATCGTCATTGGGGGCGACCCGGCCACGGACACGAGGAGCGAGCGTGCACAGTTTCGATCTGCAGGGGAAGGTCGCCGTCGTCACCGGGGGCGGCCAGGGCATCGGCGAGGGGATCGCCAAGACGTTCGCCGGTGCAGGCGCCGCGGTGGTGATCGCAGCACGCCACGTCGACCGCGTGCAGCGGGTGACCGACGAGATCAACGCCGGCGGCGGCAGGGCCATCGCCGTGCCCACCGACGTCACCGACACAGCCGCGCTCATCGCACTGGCGGACGCTGCCGTGAACACCTTCGGCGGGCTCGACGTCTGGGTGAACAACGCCGGTGGCTCCACCGTGCGCACCCCGCTGCGCGAGCTCTCCGACGAGGACTGGGATGCGTGCATCCGACTGAACCTGACGGCCGTGTGGAAGGCCTCGATGATCGCGGCCGAGCGCATGACCGCCGGCGGCACGATCATCAACGTCACGTCGCCGGCAGCCACGCGCGGCGTGCCCGGCAGCGGCCACTACGGCGCGGCAAAGGCCGGCGTGAACTCGTTGACGATGACGATGGCGCTGGAGCTCGCACCCACGATCCGAGTGAACGGTGTCGCCCCCGGCTACGTGCCGACCGAGGTGATGATGACGGCACTGTCGATGGACGTGCCCGCCCTCGAGAAGATGGCCGACTCGCGCATCCCGTTGAAGCGGCTCGGCACCCCTGACGACATCGCGGCGGCCGCGCTCTACCTCGCGTGCGACGGTGGCAGCTGGGTCACCGGCCAGACGATCACGGTGGCCGGCGGCCTCTGAGCAACCGTTCGGCTCGTTGGGCCTGAGGTCCGTCGGACCTCAGGCCGTCGACCGGTGGAAGGCGACGCCGAGGGTGGCGGGCGTCCGGCTCCGTCGGCCGCGCACCACCATCGCCACCAGCGTCACCACGTAGGGCAGGGCGAGGAACACCTCGTACGGCACGCCGGTGTCGGTGCCCTGGATGCGCAGCTGAGCGGCATCGCACACGCCGAACAGGAACGCGCCGACGACGCACGGCACCGGCTTCCAGCCGGCGAACACCACGAGCGCGAGCGCCACCCAGCCGCGCCCGGCGGTGACGTTCTGGATGAACAGTCCGAGCGGGCCGCACACGAGCACCGCGCCGCCGAGGCCGGCGAGGGCGGAGCCGCCGATCGTGGTGAAGAACCGGGTGCGCTGCACCGAGTAGCCGAGGGCGTCGACCGCGACCGGCGACTCGCCCGTGGCGGTGAGCACGAGGCCCGACAGGGTCGACCGCAACAACACCACGACGATGCCGAGCACCACCAGCGTGAGGATCACGAGCGGCGGCATCGAGATGCGCTCGATGCGCGGCGGGCTCTGGCCGATGTCGTACGAGCCCTCGTACACGTACGTGGTGGCGCTCACCGCGATGAGACTGAACGCGAGCCCGGCCACCACCTGGTTCGCCGCGAGGTAGACGACCGCACCACCGAGCAGCGCACCGCACAGCCCGCCGATCACGAGGCCGGCGAACAGCCCCACCCAGGGCGACCCGGTCGAGTCGGTGACGAGGTAGCCGGCGAGTGCGCCGCAGAGCATGAGCCCTTCGAGGCCGAGATTCAGCACACCCGAGCGTTCGCACAGCAGGGCACCGAGCGCGGCGAGCGCGACGGGCAGCGCCAGTCGGAGCCCGGCCGCGAGAGTGTCGATCGACAGGACGGCGTCCACGTCACGGCCTCCTGAGCTCGATGCGGCCGGCGATCGCGTCGGCCAGCACCACGAAGATGATGATCAACGCCTGCAACAGACCCGTGAGCGACGAGGGCAGATCGTAGGTGCGCTCGGCGACGTCGAGCCCGATCGTGAGGCCCGACAACCCGAGTCCGGCGAGCAGCACACCGACGAGGTTCATCCGCCCCAGCAGCGCCACCAGGATCGCGGTGTAGCCGTAGCCGACGCTGAACTCGGCGTTGATCCGCTGCGTGACGCCGGCGACCTGGATGTAGCCCGCGATGCCCGCCAGCGCACCCACGAGGCCGAGCACACCGAACATCACGCGCGACTCGCGGACCTCGTTGGCGCCCAAGGCGTTCGGGTTGTGGCCCAGCACGTCGGCCCGGTAACCGAACCGGGTCCGCGACATCACGACCGACAGCACCGGCACGACGATCAACGCGATCACGAAGCCGAGGTGGGTGTTCAGCCCGGGCACGATCGGCAGCGCGGCGTCGCCGATCATGCGGCTCGCGGGGATGAACGACTCGGGGTCGCGGATGCCCACGCGGATCGCCCACTGCATGATCGCGATGCCGACGTAGGTGAGCAGCAGGCTGGAGATCACGATGTTGGTGCCGAACCGTGTGTTGAGCGCGGCCGAGATGCAGCTCCACGCACTTCCGGCGATGGCGGCGATCACGAGGCAGCCGACGATGAGCAACGGCGACGGCAGGTCGCGGACGCCGCCGGCCGTGGCCCATGCCGTGGCGGCGACGGCGCCGATCACGTACTGGCCCTCGGCGCCGATCGTGTAGAGCGACGAGCGGTATGCGATCGCGAGACCGCACCCCATCAGCACGAGGGGCGTCGCGCCGATCGCGGTGTTGCGCAGCCCGCGGTTCTCGACGAACACGCCGCGGAACACCTCGGCGTACACGGCGAGCGGGTTTGATCCCTCCAGCGCGATGAGCACCGCGCCGACCAGCAGCGAGGCGAGCACCGCACCGGCGGGCACGCCGATCGTGCTGACGAGTCGACGCCGGTCGACGCCGCCGGCCGCGACCTCGACGCCGGAGCCGCCCGCACCGGACGTGCCAGGGTCGACGGTGACGGCGCTCACCGGTCGCCGCCCATCGCCAGGCCGATCGCGTTGCGGTTGAACGGGGGCAGGAACTCGCCGGTCACGCGACCGCCGGCGAGCACGACGATGCGGTGCGACACGGACAACAGCTCCTCGAGTTCGACACCGATCCAGACCACGGCAGCCCCGCCGGCAGCAGCGCCGAGTACGCGCTCGGCGATCACCGACGACGCGAGCGGATCGAGGCCACGAGTCGGGTGGCAGGCGATGACCGCGCCGGGCACGGGCGACATCTCACGGGCGAGCAACAACTTCTGCGCGTTGCCGCCGGAGAGACTCCGCACCGGCGCCGCCGCACCGGCCGACCGCACGTCCCACTCGGTCAGCCGAGGTTCGGCGGTGCGGTGCCGGGCCGCCCGGCCCGTGCGCCAGCGGCCGCCGCGTCCGAGCTCGATGTTGTCGGCGATCGACATCGGCCGCACCATGCCCCACCGGTACCGGTCGGACGGGATGTACGCGACCCCGCGCCGGATGCGATCGCGCGGACGCATCACCTCCACGCGGTCGCCGTCGAGGGTGATCGTGCCCTCGTCGGGCGCCCGCACGCCGGCGAGCAGCGACTCGAGCTCGGCCTGCCCGTTGCCGTCGACCCCGGCCACGCCGAGCACCTCACCGGCGCGCACCGCGAAGCTCACATCGTGGAGGTGACCCACCGTGACGTGATGGACCTGGATGCGCTCGACGCCGAGCTCGTGGTCGCCCATCTGCGCGAGACCGATCGTGGCCGACGAGGTGCGGCCCACCATCGCCTCGGCGAGCGTGTGCTTCGACTGCTCCGACACCGCCGCGTCGGCGAGCACCACCTTGCCGTCGCGCAGCACCGTCACGCGGTCGCAGCCGGCGGTCACCTCTGCGAGGCGATGCGTGATGATCACCACGGCACGGCCCTCGTCGGCGAGACGCCGGCACACGGCGAGCAGCGACTCGGCCTCGGCCGCGGTGAGCACCGCGGTCGGTTCGTCGAGCAGGAGGATCGACGCGTCGGCGTCGAGGGCACGCAGGATCTCGAGGCGCTGCTGCTCGCCGACGGACAGCTCCGACGCGGGCACACCGCCGCGCACGTCGAGTCCGAACCGTTCGACGAGCGACCGGAGCCGACCGGCCGCGTCGCCTCGTCGCGGCAGCCATCTGCCGGTGGGCCGGGCGAGGACGAGGTTCTGCTCGGCCGTCAGGGTCGGCACGAGCGTGAAGTGCTGCTGCACGAGGGCGACGCCGTGGCGACGGGCGGCGCGGGCGGCGAACTGCTGGACCGGCGCTCCCCACAGCTCGACCTCGCCGTCCGTCGGGTGCTCGAGCCCGGCGAGGATCCGCACCAACGTGGTCTTGCCGGCCCCGTTCTCGCCCAGCAGGGCGTGGATCTCACCGGCGCGGATGACGATGTCGACGTCGTCGAGCGCGGCGACGGCACCGAACCGACGGGTCAACGCCCGGGCGGTCACGGCCGGAGCCGCGTCCACCCGGGCGTCGGTGACGACCGTGTTCATCGGACGCTGCGGGCGAGCCCCGCAGACGTCCCTGGGAAGTGCATGCCTCGCGTCAGCTCTCGGCGTCGAAGGGCACTTCGAAGCTGCCGTCCTGGATGGCGGCGAGCTTCTCCTCGAACAGCGTCATCGCCTCGGGCGAGATCTTGCTCTCCCACGCCGGGTTGATGACGATGTCCATGCCGCCGTCCTTCAGGAGCACCTCGTAGTACTGCGCCTCGGTCTTGCCGGCGACGACGTCGTCGACCATGAGCTGGAAGACGGCGCCGAGGTTCCACGTGAACGAGGCGAGCACCGACTCGCCGAGCGCCGACATGTCGCCGACGTAACCCATCGACACGCCGCCGATCTCGTTGGCCGCCTCGATCTGGCCGAAGGTCGGACCCTGGCCGCAGCCGATGAAGCGGGTGGCGCCCTGGTCGGCCTGGCCGAGTGCGGCCTCCTTGGCGAGCTGCACGTCGTACCAGTCGCCGACGGCGACGAAGGTGCCGGTCGTGTCGGGGTCGAGCTCCTGCGCTCCGGCGAGGAACGCGTTCTTCATGGCACGGCACACCGGGATGTCGAAGCCGCCGGCGCCGGCGACGTCACCGTCGACCGCGCCCGCCGCCAGGATGCCCTCGAGATACGCCGCCTCGAAGAACGGCTGCGAGTAGTCGCCCACGTTCGCCGCCACGTCACCGAAGCCACCGGCGTACACGAAGATCGTCTCGGGGAACTCCGACGCCACGAGCTTCACGTCGTCGCCGTAGTTGAACGAGTGGGCGATGATCGGGCTGAAACCGTCCTCGGCGAGCGCACGCATCGCGTTCTGTGCATCGGCGCCCGGCTGCACGTTCTCCTGCAGCTCGACGGCCGAGACCGCGCCGTCGGCGAGCAACTGGTTCGCGCCGTCGTAGGCGAACTCGCCCCACGATCCGTCCTGCCACTCGGCGCTGTAGACCACTGCGAGCTTCGGCGCATCGCCGCTCGCCGCCTCGGTGGCAGCAGGTGCCTCGGTCGCGGCCGGCGCCTCCGTGGCAGCAGGCGCCTCGGTGGCAGCCGGTGCCTCCGTCGCGGCGGGCGCCTCGGTCGCATCGGTGGTCTCGTCGTCGCTGCCGCAGGCGGCGATCGAGATGGTCAGGGCGCCGGCGGCCAGCAACGAGGTCCACCGACGGTGATTCTTGGAACGCATCGTCATGAGGGCAGGACGTTAAGCAGACTCCGTTTCCAGGCTGTTTCGCAGCAGTGAACGACGTGCGCCTGATTCGTGCCAACGATCACGACGGTGATCGTTCCCGATGCCGGCGACCGGTCCGACGATCGATCCGGCGAGTGTCCGGCGAGTGTCTCAGCGGGCGCGCTCGGCACCGTGTGCGGCGGGGCGGGGGGCCGCGGGTGGCCGTGCGTTCACGAGCAGCACGCGGGCCCCGACACCCGGACGGGTGCGCCACCGATGGGCGAGTTCGCTGACGTGCCAGAGCGTGTCGCCTGCGTCGAGGTCGACCGTGCGGCCGTCGGCGAACTCCACCACGAGCGCACCGTCGATCACCATCACGAAGTCCTCGCCGTCGTGTTCGAACCAGTCACCGATCGGCTGGTCGGGTTCGACGTCGAACGTGTGCGCCTCCACCATGTGGCCCGGTGCGCCCGCCACGAGGCGCGACGACGCCGACCCGGGCACCTCGTCCACCGGTGCGAGCAGCCCCTCCCCTGCGCGCACGACGACCACCTGGTGCGCCTGCGACGGGAGGAACTCGTGCGGGCCGATGCCGAGCGCGTTGGCGAGCCGGTACAGCGTCGACACCGAGGGCATCGCCCGCGCGTTCTCGAGGTTGCTGAGGAACGGCTGGGACATGCCGGCGCGGGCGGCGAGTTCGCGCATCGAGAGCCCGGCCGCGGTGCGATGGGTCCGGATCGCGGCACCGATGCCCTGGAGGACCTCGTCGTCGCGATCGTCAGCAGTCATGATCCGGGGCTCCCACCGACACGGCGGGCAGTGTAGGTCGGTGCACCGTCGCGGTCGGGGGTGACTCCGGTGCGCACGGGTCCGCCGCTCAGCCGCCCACCGCCGGCGATGCCTCCGACGGGCGCAGCAGGCGCGGGCCCATCAGCTTGGCGAAGAGGTGGTCACCCGAGGTGACCGGCTGATAGCGCGGCGGGTTCGACTCGTCGGTGCAGCTGGCCAGGCACGAGATCGTCGCGTTCCAGTTCGGCTGCTGGAACCAGGCGATCGAGCGACGATGCGCGGCACCGTGCACGTCGGCAGGGGGAAGCACGACGCGGTGCATCGTCGACCGCCACCGGTCGTTCGTCCATTCCGCCAACAGGTCGCCGATGTTCACCATGAACCCGCCGTGAGGAGGCATCACGTCGAACCATCGTCCCTCGTCGTCGCGGATCTGCAGTCCGGGCACCTCGTCGGCGAGCAGCACCGTGACGCTGCCGTAGTCGGTGTGTGCGCCCATGCGCATCTGGTCGGGGGCCGGGTCGGGGGCGCCGGCCTCGCGGCGGTAGTTGTTCGCGCGGATGACGCTGATCGAGCGGTCGACGAACGGCACGAAGTACTCCTCGCCCACGCCGAGGGCGAGGCCGGCCACACGCATGATCGTCATCGCCACCTGCTCGACGGCGGTCCAGTACTCGAGCCACGTCTCGCGGAAGCCCACGGGGGCGTCGGGCCACACGTTCGGCGCGAAGTACGTGGCGCGCACCGGCGCGACGTAGTCGTCGACCTCGGCGTCGGTGAACTCGCGGCCGACGTTGAAGGCCTCGAACAGGTCGGGCGGCAGGTCGGCCTCGCCGAGGCTGTAGGCGAGCGCCTCCGACCCGAGCGGTGCATAGCCCCGGTTGGCCGTGCGATCCTCGACGTAGTAGCGCATCTTCTGCTCGACCGGCAGGTCGAAGAACCCCGTGGTCGCGTCGAGCATGCGCTCGATGAGCGCTGGGTCGACCCCGTGGCCGGTGACGGCGAAGAAACCCGATTCGCGCGCCGCGAGATCGAGCTGACGGGCGACGTGCGCACGATCCTGCGCATCGCCGAGGCGGAACGGTTCGAGATCGATCGGGACGGCCTGCATGCGGCGACGATAACCCTGGAGAAACTCGACGTCACCGGGGGATCACCGATCGAACGAAGTGTTCACACTGCCGATAACTCGTGCGAATCGGCACCGTTCACACTGCGACCATGCCCCTGCCCGTCGTCGACCTCGCGCCACTCCACACCGGTGCGCCCCAGTGTGGACGGTCAACCGTCGCCGACATGATCGACGCCGCGTGTCGCGACACGGGCTGCTTCGTCGTCGAAGGACACGGGATCGCGCCGGAGGTCAGGGCCGGTGTGTTCGACGCGGCGCACCGCCTGTTCGCACTGCCGTTCGACGACAAGCACCGACTCGCGATCGGTCGCTCGCCATGCCACCGCGGCTACGTCGGGTTCGACCAGGAGACCCTCGAGACGGTCGACACCATCGAGACCATCGACGGGTCGGCGGGCACCACCCCGGCGGATCACAAGGAGGCGTTCGATCTCTCGCGCGACCTCGACGATTCCCACCCGGAGGTCGCGGCGGGCACGCCGCTCTACGGGCCCAACCAGTGGCCGGATCTCGAGGGCTTCCGGGAGGAGGTGGACGCGTACTTCGCCGCGGCGTTCGAGGCCGCGCAGATGGTCAGCCGCGGCATCGCGCTCGCGCTCGGGCTCGACCCGGCGTACTTCACACGGCGGATGACCGACTCGGTCACCTTCCTGCGGATGGTGCACTACCCGCCGGTCGCCGCGGCGACGGCCGATGCGCAGACGTCGACCGGGGCCGAACAGCCGGGATGCGGGGCGCACACGGACTACGGGCTCGTGACGTTGCTCGCGCAGGACGACGTGGGCGGGCTCGAGGTGCGCGGTCGCGACGGTCGATGGATCGAGGTCTCGACCGAGCCCCATCAGCTCGTGGTGAACATCGGCGACATGATGGCCCGCTGGAGCAACGACCGGTGGGTGTCGACGCTGCACCGCGTGCGCAGCCCGGCACGCGAGCACCGCTACTCGGTGCCGTTCTTCGTGAACCCCGACTTCCACTGCACGGTGCAACCGATCGTCACCGACGGTGCCGTGGCCCGCCACGAACCCGTGACCGCCGGCGACTACCTGCTGTCGTCGTTCGACACGACCCACGCCTACCGGCAGAGCTGAGCGCCGCCGCCGGACCCGTCAGCGCACGCGGCGGCCGGCGACCCAGACCGTGACGATGTCGGCCGCGGACGCGAGCCGCACGATCTTCTCGAACAGGCGCGGCTCGTCGTCGATGCCGTCCCAGCGGCGCAGGCCGTCGCGAGCGGCGTCGACGTCGACGACGATCGCGTCGAACTGCTGCCCCACCTCGAAGCGTCCGACGGGCAACCCGAGCGCGTCTCCTCCGCCGGCCGTCGCGAGATGGAAGGCCGTGACGGTGTCGATGCGGGAGCCGGCGACGCCACGTGACGCTGCGTCCTCTCGAGCGTCGACCCCGTCGTCGAGCATCCGCGACGCGGTCACCGCCATCGCACACTGCGACAGCAGACCGGGATGGGCGCCTCCTGCGATGTCGGTGCCGAGCCCCACGTGCACACCGCGGGCGAGTGCTCGTCGCACCGGGAACACGGCGTTGGCGAAGTAGGCGTTGCTCAGCGGGCAGTGGGCGACACCGGCGCCGATCGAGGCGATCGTGTCGAGGTCGTCGTCGCCCAGGTGATCGCCGTGCGCGAGGACGGCATGGGGGCGGACGAGCCCGAACCCGGCCAGGGCCTCGGTGTCGCTCACCCCGCACCGATCGAGCACGTAGCCGTGCTCCCAGTCGCTCTCCGAACAGTGCGTCTGCACCCGCACACCCGTGGCGACCGCCAGTTCGCCGAGGCCGCGCAGGAGGTCGTCGGTGCACGCCGGGATGAAGCGCGGCGTGACGATCGGCTGCACGAGCGTCGAGCCTTCTGATGCAGCGAGACGTCGCACCGCCTCGATCGAGCGCGCCGAGGCGTCGACGCCGTCGGTGGCGGTCGCGTCGCGGTACCAGTCGGGCGTGCCCTCTGGGTGGTCCATCGCCACACGTCCGACGAAGGCCCGCTGACCGGCGAGCAGACACTGTTCGGCCAGCAGCTCGGTGGCCCGTTCGTGTACCGACGAGTAGTACACCGACGTCGTGGTGCCGTGGGACACCAGGGTCGGCACCAGGTGCGAGTACACCGACTCGGCGAACGCGACGTCGGCGTAGCGGGCCTCGAGCGGGAACGTGTACTCGAACAGCCACCGCTCGAGCGGCAGATCGAGCCCGGTGCCGAGCTGCGGCCATTGCGGTGCGTGCACGTGCAGGTCGACCAGGCCGGGCAGCACCCGCTGCCCCGGCGCGAGACGCACCACCTCCGCCGCCCGCTCGATCGCGGTGCGTGCGTCGTCGCTCGTGCGCGGGTGGACGCCGGTGATCGTTCCGTCGTGGTCGACGACGATCGCCACGTCGTCGAGCACCTCCAGCGCGTCGGGCGTGGGCGCATGGTGGCCGGTGCCGACGACCACCAGCGCCGGGCGATCCGCGCCCTCGAGGCTCACGGTCGGGTGCTCGGACAGCGGTGCGGGTTCATCGGCACGAGTTGAGCACGCGGCGCACGCCCTGCGGTCCGTCCGCCAGCGCGGCCACGAGCTGCGACAGCCACCGCCGGTACTCGATCGACACCCGGTCGGTGCGCACGCTGAGCTCGAAGCCGGGCTCGAGCACCATCTCGCGCGGCACCTGGTTGCACACCACCGGCTCGTCCTCGGCCAGCACCTGCGCCTGGAACGCCATGTGCGGCGCGTCGTCACCGTCGAGGTCGTCGTCGCGGCTGACGGTCCAGAACGTGCGGCACGTGGCCATGTCGACGGGCGACGCCGTCATCCACAGGTGCCGGTACGCCCCGTTCGACAGCCAGAACTCGATGCTGACGGTGAGCGGTACCGGCATCCGGTACTCCGAGTGGCCGAACAGCGCGGTGTCCTCCACGTCCATGTCGGGCGGGTCGTAGGCGAAGCGGAGCTCGCCGTCGACGCGAGCGATCGTCGGCAGCGGCGGGACGGGATCGTCGCGCCGGCCGAGGGTGCCGTCGTGCACCCACGCGAAGTGGGCGAGATCGACGAAGTTCTCCACCCGCCGCGGCGCGCCGACCGGCCAGGTGTAGGGCTCGCCGACGACGATCCGCATCGACCCGGGCGAGGCCGCCACGCGTTCGTGCGCCGGATGGGCGGGAATCGAGGTGTCGGCGCTGTCGTCGAACCGCACCCACACCAGGCCGTGACGTTCAGCTGCCTCGTAGCTCGGTACGCAGGCCCGTTCGGGGATCGGCCCGTCGGGCATCGACGGGATCTCCGTGCACCTGCCGTCACCACCGAAGGCCCACCCGTGGTACGCGCAGCGAACGGCGGCCCCGTCCACCCATCCGACCGACAGGCGTGCCGAGCGGTGCACGCAGCGATCAGCGAGCGCGACGAGGTCGCCGTCGGTGCGCGCGATCGCGAGATCGCGGCCGAGCAGCCGCACCGCGAGCGGCCGTGGTGCGACGGCGGCGAGTTCGTCGACGGTGCACACCGGGTGCCAGAAGAGTTCGAACAGATCGGCGAGACCGCGACTGCGGGTCCCGGTCGTGTCCTCGACGTGGAGCGCGAGCGTCACGGCGCTCCTACCAGTCGCTGTCGTCGAGCGCCGGTCCCCACGTCTTGCCGACCGTGGCGAACGTCGGCAGCGAGCGAGCGGGGTGCCAGGAGCCGCTGCGCACACAGCCGATCGGCTCGATCGCCGTCTCGGCGACGGCGACCTCGTGCCCGTCGCTCACGGGGAACGGGCCGTCGGTGCGCAGGCGACTCACCGAGACCTCGCCGGCCCTGCCCACCTCGAGCGAGCCGTACTCGTCGAGCTTGCCGATCGCCCGCGCTGCGTTGCTCGTGGCCATCGCGATCACGTCGACGACGTCGAGGCCGAGCGCGAACATCTTCGTCATGTTCTCCGCGAAGGAGAACACCGGGCCGCCGATGTTGAACACGTTGAGATCGGTCGAGATCGTGTCGGGCAGGTAGCCCTGGTCGATCAGCCGACGTGCCTCTCGGAAGCGGAAGTCGGTGCCCGAGTGGCCGATGTCGAGCACGACACCACGGTCGACGGCGTCGCGGAACTCGGGGATCGCCTTGCCGGTGCTGTCGAGCATCCCCCCGGCACCGCGGAAGGCGTGGGTGATGATGTCGCCGCCGCGCAGCGTGCGCAGCAGGGCCTGCGGTGTGATCACCGGCGTGTGCGGGAAACGACCGAGATGCACCATCACCGGCTTCGAGCCGGCGGCCGTCTGTGCGGTCTCGAGGAACGGCGAGCGCTCCGGATCACCGACGTGGCAGGCCCTCGCCTTCAGGCCGATCACGACATCGGCGTTGCGGTCCATCGATGCGGCGAGCAGGTCGAGGTCGAGGTTCTTCAGGTCGTTGGCGATCTCCAGCTTGTGGCAGATGAAGTCCTTCGTCGCGAGGTACAGCTGGTTGGGGTCCATGAAGGCGAGCACCTTCGTGGCCGTGTGAGGATGGTCGATCACCGCCGCGCGGGCGAGGTCGAACGTGGCGACGCCCGACGTGCCACCGTCCACCACCACCGGCACGCCCATCTGCACGCCCACCTCGTCGGCGCCGACGCAGAAGTCGCCGAGCCCTTTCATCACGTGCACGTGGATGTCGATGAAGCCGGGTGTGATCAGCAGACCGGTGCAGTCGACGATCTCGGCCGTGGGATGGGCGTCGGTCACCCGGTCGCCGACCGATCGGCCGACCGCGGCGATCCGCCCGTCGAGCACCACGACGTCGGCGATGCCGTCGAACTGTCGCATCGGATCGATCACCCGGCCGTTGCGAAGGACGACGGCGCGAGGCGCAGGTCCGGTCGATGGTTCCGTCGTGAGCGGTGACGTCATGGCCCGATGATGGCGATCGGCGCCGCTCACCTCAATCACCGCATGATCCCTTCATGTGGCGTTCACAGCGACGTGATCGATGAACGATCTGGCACGAGAAATCTCGGGTGGGACGGTAACGAAACGCGATCCGGGGCTCCCTGTACACCACGATGGAGGTCGTGGGACAGCTGCGCGTCGAGGTCGTGTACCGGCGCGACCACGCGCGCCTGTGGCGGTCGTTGCTGGCGTTCACCGGCGATCCCGACCTGGCCAGCGACGCCGAGGCCGAGGCGTTCGCCCAGGTGCTACGGCGTGGCGAGGCCGTGCAGGACGTCGCTGCGTGGGTGTGGCGATCGGCGTTCCGCATCGCCATCGGCCTCCTCGGCGCCTCCCGCTCCCACGACGAGTTCGTCCGACGACTGACGGAGGACTCGCGCATCGAACCGTCGCACGCCGAGTTCCTCGCCCTGCTCGGCTCGCTCAGCCAGCAGCAGCGGGCGTGCGTGGTGCTGCGCTACACGGGCGGGTTCACCAGCGAGGAGATCGCCGAGTTGATCGGGTCGTCGGCCGGCACGGTGCGCGTGCAACTGCACCGTGCCCACGCGACGCTCCGCGCCGAGCTCGACCCGAACGAGATCGAACGGCGGCTCGGATGACCGATCAGCGACGAGAGACCGAACCCGAACTCGTCCCGGAGCTGGAGGCACGCTTCGACGAGCTCACGGCCGTCGAGGTGCCCGACGTGTGGGCAGCGGCGAACGCCCGGGCACGCGAGACCGACCCGGACCGGGAAGCACCCGTGGCCGTGGCCCTCGCACCGGTGCGGGAGCGTCGGGTTCGTCGCTCCTCGCCGTGGCTCACGAGCGTCGCCGCCGTGATCGCGGCGATCGGCGTGATCGCGCTCATCGCCGTCGTGCGCAAACCGATCGAGGAGCCACCCGCAGCGGCCACCACGACCACCGTGCCCGCGCTCGCGATCAGCACCCTCGTCGCGCCCACCGTCGACGGCGTGACGACCATCGAGCTCGAGCTCGGCTACGACGCCATCGGCGAGGATGCGCTGCCCAACGCCGTCTACGTGCTGCGCGAGGGCGCTGCCTTCCCCGAGGCCATCGCGTTCACCGGATGCCTCGCCGTCGACGACGTGCAGCTGAAGCTGATCCAGCCGGCCTACGTGGTCGACGCAGCGGTGGGCGACGCCACGCTGTGCGGCCTCGGCAGCATCCTGCTGCGGCCGGGCGACGTGTCGACGCTCACCATCACCGCAGGTGGCCTGCCCACCGGCTCGTACCGGGTGGCACTCGCCGGATGGGGGTCCGAGCCGTTCGACGTGATCGCCTCCGTCCCCGCCGTCACGTCGGATTCGTCGGCCGGGTCGGTCCCGTCGGCCGGGGAGACCACCACGACCGAGGCGGCGGCGCTCTCGTTCACCGAGCTGTCGCTGCAGGAGCTCCCCGACGGGTACACGTTCGAGTCGGCGGTGCGCGACAGCGATCTCGACCCGCAGGTGGGCATGGCGCGATTCGTCGGACCCGAGGGGCAGCCGGCGCTCGTGCTGCTGTCGCGAGCGATCCCCGACTTCTTCCGGACCCCGATCGACCTCGGTCGCGAGACCTGGCCGGTGAACGGACGCACGGTGGTGGTCGACGGCGAGGGCGACGGCTCGTGCCTGCCCGACGTGTGCTCGGTGGGCGTGCAGTGGGACGACTCGACCGCCGTCTCGGTGATGTGGATGGGCGATCCGGCGGCAGGGATCGAGCTCGGCCCGGAGCACACCCTGGAGTCGTTGGTCGTGATCGCGGGAACGCTGATGGAGGTCCCCGACTCCTTCTACCGCGACGGCTCGATCGCGCCGGCCGACGGCGCCTGAGCCTGCCGCCGACCGGTTCCGCAGGCCGGGTTGACAGATCGGGCCCGGCACGAACGATCGGCTGCATGAGCTGGCTGGGACCGAGGTCCGGTGGTGTGGGGGTGCTCGAGGCGCCCGTGTCGGTGACGAACCACCGAGAAGGCCGTCGCGAGGGACATCGAGATCGTCGACGCGATACCGGCCTCGACGTCGGCGCGGACGCCGGCTCTCGCGAGGTCAAGGCTGGACGGTCGTGGCTGCCCGCGTTCCGGCAACGCAAGGCGGACCCGGCACCGATCGCCGTGCCGGCCGGACCAGCGTTCGCCGAGATCGCGACCGAGGCGGTCGCCTCGTTCCGCAGCCAGGCGATCGGGATGCGTTGTGGCAGTGGTCGCGATGCCGCGGCCCGGGTGCGCGTGGTGTGCAGTTCTGCCGCACACATCACCGACGCGTCGCAGCTCGAGGTGTGGGTGCTGCTCGGCGACGTCGCCGAGGAGCGGATCCCACCCCGATGGGATCCCACCGAGGTGATCGCCGACGTGCAGCTCACCGACTGGGTGCTCCAGCTGCGCGCTGCGGCGCTCGGTCATCTGATGGCGCTCGACTGGCCCGACATCGATCGGGTGGTCGTGCGCATCGACGCCGCCGACCGCGTCGAGCGTCGCGGCGGCTGGGACTACGTCGTCTCCCACGCCGCCTGATCGGGGCGTCCGACTGCGCCGTCGCGTACCTCGCCTCCTGAACATCGCCGCGTGGTCGCGCGGTAGCGTCGGAACGTTCCAGCGACCGGAGGTGCACCCATGGCACTCGAGTACCACCAGGGCCAACGCGACCTGCAGGACCGGTTCGACACGCGCCGGCTCGCCGACAAGCTCGGCGACGTGGCGGCGGAGTCGTTCAGCGACGAGCTCGCCGCGTTCGTGGCGGCGCGGGACATGTTCTTCCTCGCGACCGCCGACGCCGACGGTGCGCCCGACTGCTCGTACAAGGGTGGCGATCCGGGGTTCGTACGCGTGATCGCCCCGGACACCCTCGCCTTCCCCGCGTACGACGGCAACGGGATGTTCCGCACGCTCGGCAACATCGCCGTCAACCCGAACGTCGGGCTGCTCTTCGTCGACCTCGAGGGCGGCAGCCGGCTGCGGGTGAACGGCGTGGCCGAGATCCACCACGACGACGAACTCACTGCGTCGTTCCCCGGCGCGGTGTGCTCGGTGTCGGTGCAGGCGTCGGCGATCTTCGTGAACTGCCGACGCTACGTGCACGAGTACCGGAAGGTCACGGCCTCGCCGTTCGTCCCCACCGACGACGGCGACGCCCCGGTCCCCGACTGGAAGCGCAACCCGTGGTTCGACGGCACGCTCGCCGCCGGCGACCCGGCCCACGACCCTGACCGGCCCACCGCGCCGTCGATCCCGTACTTCTGACGCGGGTTGCGGCGGCCCGGCCGCTGCTCAGCCGAGGGCGTCGTCGATGGCTGTCAACCAGTCGGCCCAGTACGGCTTCCAGCGTTCGACGGCGGCCGTGTCGGGCAGCGCGTCGTGGGAGACGTTGATCACCGCCCGCCCGTCCGCTTTCGGCGTGAACGAGAACAGTGCCGAGCCGACGGGTTCACCGTCGACCGCGATGCCGACCCGGAGCGCCTTGCTGGTCGGCTTCGACCGCAGCGTCGTCTCGAGTCCGGGGAACAACACCGCTCGCTCGTCGGGATCGACGATCATCGACCGCAACGTCTCGATGTCGACCGCGCACGTGCGGCTCTTGCCGGCGCTGAACGTGCCGTCGGACATCTGGTTCACGACGCGGCGGCCGGTGATGCGCTCGTAGCCCACGGTGACCCCCTGTCCCCACCAGCCCTCGATGCCGTACACCTCGGCGATGTGGGCGGCGATCGCGCCGTGGCCACGGTCGTTGCCCGGCCAGGCGTCGATCAGGTCGCACCACTCGTCCCAGTCGCGGCCGGTGGCTCGCTCGATCGCGAGGTCGTCGACCTCCGGTTCGGTCACGCGGACGCGACGCCTCGTCGCGTCGGTCTCGTGCCCTGGCCGTGTGGTGTCGCCGAGTCCGCCGAGCAGGACACGCCGGGCAGCGACGTAGCGCTCACCGGTCTGCGCCATGCGCTCGCGGACACGCTTCTTGAAGGATTCGTTCGTGGTCATGTGAGGTCACCTCGTGTGTCGACACGCGATCCGTCGACGCCCCGCGCTCGTCGATGGCCGCGATGGACACATCGGTTCCGTCACGCCGAGCACTCGAGGTCCCCTTTGCTCTCCAGAGCTCGGCGGCGCGGGTGCCGAGGAGAGAGTCAGGCGAGGCATGTCGCCGGACGCGAACCTAGCAAAGACCGTCGCCGCTGCGTCACGAGCGCAGGCGGGCGCCCGTGGGGTCGTGGAACGGGCGGAGCGACAGCGTGGCCGGGACCCGTTGCCCCGCGCAGTCGACCTCGATGCCGTCGGATCCCACGGCATCGGCGACGACGATGCCGAGGCCGCACGCTGCGCCGACCGTGTGGCCGTACGCGCCCGAGGTCATCCGACCGACGATGCGACCGTCGACGAGGATCGACTCGCCGTGCAGCAGCAATGGTTCCGGGTCGTCGAGCCGCACGAACACCTGGCGGTGCGTGCGTTCCTTGGCCGGGTCGATCGCGTCACGGCCGACGAATCCGCCGGGCTTGTCGTGGGCGACGGTGAAACCGAGGCCCACGGTGTACGGGTCGTCGATCGGTCCGATGTCGTGGCCGAGGTGGCGGTAGCCCTTCTCCACGCGCAGCGAGTCGAGTGCGTGGTAGCCGGCCCGGCGCACGCCGAGATCGGCGCCCGCCGCCATCACGGTGTCGTACACGTCGACCGCGCCCTCCGTGGCGGGGTACAGCTCGTAGCCGAGCTCGCCGACGAAGCTGATGCGGATGCACAGCAGCGACGTGCGACCGACCTCGATCTGCTGTGCGGTCCCCCACGGGAAGGCCTCGTTCGACAGGTCGTCGGGGCTCACCCGCTGCAGCAGGGCGCGGCTGGCCGGGCCCATCACGGCGATCGTCGCCAGGCCCGACGTGGCGTCGAACACGGCGGCGGCCGTGCCGCGGGCAGCGTTGCGGAGCAGCGACATCGTGATGGTGTGCGACACGGTGGGCGTCACCACGAGGAAGCGATCGGCGGCGAGCCGGGTGACGGTGCCGTCGAGGTCGATACCGCCGCGACGGTTGAGCACGAGCGTGTAGACGGCCCGACCGACCGCGACGTCGAGGTCCTGTGTGCACACGTGCTGCAGCACGCGCAGCGCGTCGGGTCCGGCCACCTCCACCTTCGTGAACGTCGAGAGATCGAACACGGCCACCGCCTCGCGTGCGGCGCGGTGCTCCGCGGCCGAGTGCTCGAACCAGTTCTGCCGTTGGTAGCTGTAGCGGTACTCGGGCACCTCGCCGGGCGGGGCGAACCAGTTGGCGCGCTCCCAGCCGTTGGCCTCACCGAAGCAGGCCCCGGCATCGGCCAGGCGGTCGTGCAACGGCGTGCGTCGCACACCGCGGGCCGTGCGCGGTTGGAGGAACGGCCAGTGCATCGCGTAGAGCCGACCGAGCCCTTCGGCGGTGCGCTCGTGCAGGTACTGGCGTGTCGCCTGTTGGGGCGTGAAGCGACGGACGTCGAGCGCGGCCGCGTCGATCGTTGGCGCGCCCTCGTGGATCCATTCGGCCAGCGCCCGGCCGGCGCCACCCGCGTAGATGATCCCCTGGCTGTTGAAGCCGGCGGCGACGAACAGGCCCGCGACCTCGGCGGTCTCACCGAGACAGAAGTTCGCATCCGGCGTGAAGCTCTCTGGTGCATTGAGGAAGCGGTCCCAGGTGACGCCGCGCAACACCGGCAGCCGTTCCTCGGCCAGTCGCCGCACCGGCGCGAAGTGGTCCCAGTCCGCGTCGAACTCGCCGAACGCGAAGTCGGGCGCGAGCGAGCGCGGGTCGAGCGGCTGCCCGTCGGGTTCGAACGCGCCGATCAGCAGTCGCCGGTTCAGCTGTCGTGCGTAGAAGTAGCCGTCGAGATCGCGCAGCACTGGCATCGAGTCGGCGGCGTCGGCGGACAGCTCGTCGAGATCGGCCGTCTGCACGTGCACGTGCGCGGCGGGCCACAGGGGCACGGCGGCGCCGGCGAGCGCGGCGAGGTCGCGCGTCCAGAGCCCGGCGGCCAACACCACGCGGTCGCACTCGATCGTGTGCGGTTGACCCGTCGCGTCGGTGGTGGTCACCGACCGCACGCGTCCGCCGACGACGTCGAAGCCGGTGACGGTGCGGCCCTCGCGGAACCCCACGCCACGGGCGTGCGCCGCGGTGGCCAACGCCTGAGCGGTGAGGCCCGGGTTCACGTGGCCGTCGTCTGGTTGGTGGAGCGCGCCGACGAGTCCGTCGGGCGACGCGAGCGGGCAGAGCTCGGCGACTCGCGACGGCGGCACGATCTCGGCGGGGATGCCGTGGTGACGGGCGACCATCGCCGAGTACCGCAGCTCGTCGAGGCGGCCGGACGTGCGGGCGAGCGTGAGCGAACCGGGCTGCTCGAGGTTCACGTCGACCCCGGTGACGGCCTGCAGTTCGCGGTAGAGGTCGATGCTGGCGCAGGCGAGATCGGTGAGCACGTGTGCGCCGCGGCCGCGGACGACGAGTCCGGCCGCATGCCAACTCGTGCCCGAGGCGATCGCGTGCCGTTCGACGACCAGCACCTGACGGCCGAGCCCGGCGAGGTGGTAGGCGATGCTCGCCCCGACGATGCCCGCGCCGATCACCACGATCTCGCAGCGATCGGGCAACGCTCCCGTGACCGCCTCGGGATCGAAGTGCGTCGCCGTGAGATCCGAGTCGAGCAACCGCTGCGCCATCGCCGGAATCTACCGTCACCCCTGCGAGCGCCCCGCCGCATCCGGTGGGCACCGTTCGGCGGCGTGTCGGTCGTCAGGCGTCATCGTCGAGGTCGAGGTCGAAGTCGACGATCAACGGTCGACAGAACGTGCCAGGTCGACAGAACGTGCCAGGTCGACAGGCGGTCCGGCGCGCGGTCAGGCGTCGTCGAGGTCGAGTTCGAGGTACCAGGGGTCGTTGCGGCAGCGCCAGCGGATCTTGGCGCGGAGTTCGTCGAGGCGGTCGAGGTGCCGTTCTGGCATCGGTACGGTGTCGTGGTCGTGCATGTGGTGGATGCGGTTGTGGACCTTGCACTCGAGTCGGCCGTTGAACTGGCTGGTCGGCCCGCCTGTGGAGGCGGGGACGATGTGGTCGACGTCGCAATCATCGGCGGGGACGTCGCAGTCGGATCGATGTCTGCAGCGCCGGTCGCGCACTTGGACGGCCCGTCGGACGGCACCGGTGAACGTTCGCCGGGACGACACGGCGATCACGGTGCTGGGCCCGTCGAACAGCACGGATTCGATGTCGGCCTCGATGAGGTGGGGCAACAACGCGCCAGGGGTGACGACGATGCCGTTGCTGAGTTCGCACAGTCGGTCGAGGGTGCGTTCGCCGATGAGCACGGTGAACAACGGCCGCGGCCGGCGGCCGTGGTCGGGTGCGGTCGCGGACCGGCGAGCCATCTCCACGAGTGCCGCGGCACGGCGCTGGGCGGGCGATCGGTCGATGCCGGCCGCACGGTCGGCCAGACGGATCTCCTCCGAGAGCCGGTTCAACTCGTTCTCGACGATGGTGCCGTCGATCGCATCAAGGGTCCCGTCGATCACGAGCGCCTCGTCGAGGGTTCGCGACGCATGCAACCGCGACCCGGTGGTCGGTGCATGCGTGTCGTACTCGTCAGCGGGCGGTGCGTTCGCATCGTCCGGTGCAGCGGCATCGTCATCGTCTGCCCGGTCATCGGGTCGGGCTGCAGCACGTTTGTCGGCGAGGGTCTCGTCGGCGTGACCGGCCCAATAGCGCACGAGCCGGGCGCCGTCGGCATACGACAGCTCACCGCACTTGCGGACCAGGAGCGCTTCGTCGCGGGCGAACAGATGCCGTCGTTCGGGCGTGTTGACGTGACCGATGAGGTCGAGGTGGTCGAGCGACAGAGCGCCGGCGGCGACCGCGTCACGCACCAACGGCAGGTGCCGCACCCGACGCGCCCGACGCAGATCCTCACGCGCCGAGCCGACCGACGACCTGGTCTCGCGAGCCAACCGGTGTGCCGGGCTGCGCGATCCGTCCGATTCCCAGATGCGTCGGGTGTCCCACTCGGCCAACAACTCAGCGAGCGCGACCCCGAGCCGTGACCGTTCCCGATGCACGACCACCACGGTCTCGTGCAGGGTCTGATCGTCCGAACCGTCCGCGCCCTCGGCGCCATGCTCGAGCAGCCGGTCGGTGACATGACGCAACAACACCGCGACATCGATGCCGCGAAGGATCTCCTCGAGATGGTCGTGTGTGTCCGCCCCACCGTTCACACCCCCATCCTCGCAAGAGGGTGTGACACCGAACCTCGACATCGAGGGGGTCGCGAAGGACGGACCGGGTCACCTCTCGACCTCACGGACTGCTCGTCCGTCGCGCCACGGATACCGGGAGGAGCGGAGCAGCGATGCCTCAGGTCTGTTCGGCCACCGTCGCGGCTGGGGCATCGAGCGCGGCTCAGCCGTAGCGATGAAGCGCTCGAACTCCACGCTCCCGGCGGCTCCGCTCGATCCATAGGACACTCAGAGCATCGCCGACCTGATCCTGTACGACAGCCCAGGGCGAGTCATCGAGGAGTCGTCTCCGATGGCTGGGAGCGGCAGCAACCTTCCGGCGGTTGCTGGGCCGGGGTTCATGCGCCTCACAACTCGATTGCGATCGGGCTTCGGCGGTCGCATACTGATCGGTGCCCGTCGCAAGCGCTTCGGGAAGTGGACCCGGTTGCCAACCCATTGGTTGGGGAGCCGGGTTCTGCGCTTTACGGGCGCAGTTCGATCACCCGGTCGACCAGTGGGGCGACGAGTGTCTGCCGCGCCGAACCCGCGCCAGCGCCTTGCGTCGTGGTGTGTCCGGCGCTGCCGTGCGGCGGAAACGTACCCGCCTCGGGGAAGCATCACTCCGTGGATTCCTGCCCGAAAACGCGAACTGTCCCGTGCCTCGGTCGTGTGACCGTGGCACGGGACAGCTGCAGAACGTCGGTTCGTCGAGCGACTACTCGATTCGCATACCGGAGATGGCTCGGGCGATGACCAGCTGCTGGATCTCGCTGGTGCCTTCGAAGATCGTGTGGATCTTCGCGTCACGGTGCCAGCGCTCGACCGGGTACTCACGGGTGTAGCCGTAGCCGCCCAGGATCTGGATCGCGTCCTCGGTGACACGCACGGCCACTTCGCTGGCCTTGTACTTGCTCATCGAGCCCTCACCGCTGGTGAAGCCACCGTTGCGGCTCAGCCAGGCGGCACGCCAGATGAGCAGACGGGCGGCGTCGATCTCGGTGGCCATGTTGGCGAGCTTGAACGCGATCGCCTGGTGCATGACGATCGGCTTGCCGAACGCCTTGCGCTCCTTGGCGTAGTCGAGCGCGTACTCGTAGGCCGCACGTGCGATGCCGAGCGCCTGGGCGCCGACGGTGGGGCGGGTGGCCTCGAAGGTCGCCATGGCGGGCTGCTTCTCGCCGCTGTGGCCCATCTCGCGGGCACGGGCCAGCTTGGCGTCGAGCTTCTCCTTGCCACCGAGCAGGCAGCGACCCGGCACGCGGACGTCGTCGAGCACGACCTCGGCGGTGTGGCTCGCCCGGATGCCGTGCTTCTTGTATTTCTGGCCCTGGCTCAGACCCTTGGTGCCGGGCGGGATGACGAAGCTGGCCTGACCGCGGCCCTTCAGCTCGGGATCGACCGCGGCGACCACCACGTGGATGTCGGCGATGCCACCGTTGGTGATCCACGCCTTGGTGCCGTTCAGCACCCACTCGTCGTTCGCCTCGTCGTACACCGCGCGGGTGCGCAGGTTGCTGACGTCGCTGCCGGCGTCGGGCTCGCTCACGCAGAAGGCGCCGAGCTGGATCTTGTTCGCGTCGCCGTAGCACTGCGGGATCCACTCCATCACCTGCTCGGGCGTGCCGTTGCCGCTGATGCCGGCGGCGGCGAGGGCCGAGCCCATGATCGCCATGCCGATGCCGGCGTCGCCCCAGAACAGCTCCTCCACTGCGACGGGCAGCGTGAGCGCCGTCGGGTCGGCGAAGGCGTTCATCAGGAACTCCCAGCCGTAGAGACCGATCTTCGCGGCCTCCTCGACGATCGGATACGGGAACTCCTCGCGCTCGTCCCATTCGCTCGCCGCAGGACGGATGACGTCCTCTGCGAATCCGTGGATCCACTTCTGGATCTGGACCTGGTCTTCGTTCAACCCGAAATCAGCCATGAGCGTAAGTTACCCCCCGGTAACAAGAGTCTGCAACTGGTGACCGTCCGGATCTCGGGACGCGCGTCACGGATGCGAGAGTGGCCCGATGAGCGCCACCGCCCGCACCACCCGCCGGACCACCGTGCTCGCCCTCGTGGGCGCACTCGTCATCGGCGCGTGCAGCGGCGGCGACGAGGCCACGACCGCGACGACCGCACCCGCCGGACCGGAGACCACCGACACCACCGCGGCCACCACCCCGGCGACGGCCGGCGGCGACGCGACCCCCACCACCGAGGCCGCCATCGAGGGCGGTCCCGCCGATGCCGACCTCGTCGCCTCGATCACCGAGGCGCTCGACGCGGCACCGGAGGGCTGCGACCCGCTCGACACCCGCCACTGTCTGCTGCCGTTCCCGTCCAACGCCTACCGGGTCGACGGCCGGGTGGCCCTGCCCGCCGACGGCATGCCCGTGAACGCCGACGGCGTGGTCGTCGATCCGGCCGAGTGGAACCGCAACGACGGCTTCAGCCCCAACACGCCGATCTTCGTCCACCTGCCCGACGTCGACCCGGCGATCCTGCCGCCGTGGACCGATCTCGCCGCATCGCTCGCCGACGACTCGCCCGTCGTCGTCGTCGACATGGCCACCGGCGCCCGCGTGCCGCTGTGGGCCGAGCTCGACAGCAAGGCCGACGACGACGCCGATCGGCTGCTCGCCATCCACCCCGCGATCGCGCTCGACGAGGGCGCCACCTACGCGGTCGGCCTGCGTGGGCTCGTCGACACCGCCGGCGACCCGATCGAGGCGAGCGACGCATTCGTCGCCTACCGCGACCGGCTCACCACCGACCTCCCCGCGATCGAGGACCGGCGTGACGCGATGGAGTCGACCTTCGCCGCACTCGGCGCGGCCGGCGTCGATCGCAGCGACCTCGTGATCGCCTGGGACTTCACCACCGCCACCACCGACAACCTCGCGGGCCGCATGCTCCACATCCGTGACGACGCGCTGGCGCAGCTCGGTGACGCGGCACCCGCGTTCACGATCACGTCGGTCACGCCGGGCACGCCCGACAGCGACATCGCCCGTCAGGTCGTCGGCACCTACACCGTGCCCAACTACCTCACCGGCGACGGTGGTCCGGGCAACCGGTTCACCTACGGCGACGGCGTCACCCCCACCGGCGACGAACTGCCGGTACAGAACGGCACCATCGAGGCACCGTTCGTGTGCAACATCAGCGTCGCCACGATCGACGGCGGCGAGCCGGCACACCTCGTCCAGTACGGGCACGGCCTGCTCGGCTCGAACACGGAGGTGAACGCCGGCAACGTTCGTGCGTTCGCCAACGAGCACAACGTCGTGTTCTGCGCGACGAAGTGGGCGGGCATGAGCGAGGACGACATCGGCAACGCCGCGGCCACCCTCGCCGAGTTCTCGAACTTCTCGACGATGGCCGACCGGCTGCAGCAGGGTGTGCTGAACCAGATCTTCCTCGGCCGACTGATGATCCACGCCGACGGCCTCGTCAGCGATCCCGCGTTCGCGTTCGACGACGGCTCGCCGCTCATCGACACGGCACACCTCGACTACGACGGCAACAGCCAGGGCGGCATCATGGGCCTGATGCTCACCGCGGTGTCGCCCGACATCGAGCGCTCGGTGCTCGGCGTGATGGGCATGAACTACAGCGTGCTGCTCGAGCGCTCGGTCGACTTCGAGAAGTACGAGGCGATCATGGAGCCCGCATACCCGAACGACCTCGACCGCGTGCTCGTGATCTCGCTCGCCCAGATGCTGTGGGACCGTGGCGAGGGCGCCGGCTACGTACAGCACGTCACCGACGACCCCTACCCGGGCACCGAGGCCAAGGACGTGTTGCTCCACGTCGCGTTCGGCGACTGGCAGGTCAGCGAGCTCACCGCGATGATCGCGGCCCGCACGATGGGCGTCCCGATCCACCGTCCGGTTGCTGCCGATGGTCGCAGCGCCGAGGTGCAGCCCGGCTTCGACCTCGACTCGATCGAGTACCCGAGCGACGGCTCCGGACTCGTCATCTGGGACTCGGGCAGCGATCCGATCCCGTTCGCCAACGTGCCGCCCAGCACGGGCCGGGACTCCCACGAGGACCCGCGAGCCGACGCCGACGTGCGGGCGCAGAAGGCGAGCTTCCTGTTCGACGACACCCTCGTCGACGTGTGCGACGGTGAGGCCTGCACCGCCGACGCCCGCGACTGACCTCGACGAGGCCGGGCCCGATCGACGCGGCCCGGCCCGGCTCGGCTCGGCTCGGCTCGGCTCGGCTCGGCTCGGCTCGGCCAGGTCAGAGCGGGATGTCGAGCAGCGACTGGGCGATCGTCATGTAGACGAGGTTCGCACCCGGCTTGTACACGTGCACACCGTCCCAGCGGTAGCCGAGGTCGGTGGCGATCGCCTCGTCGGTGCACCACTGCACCGGCCCGGGCACGAACGACACGGTCTCGGATTGCTCGGCCGCCACCTGTCGCAGCAGATCGTTGAGGTGTGCCACCCGCGAGTCGTCGCCACGTTCGGGCAACGCGGGCACCCCGGCGCCCTTCACGTCAGCGGGTCGCATGCACGCCACCTCCAGCAGGGCGACGTGCACCCCGTTGGCCACGAGCGCGTCGATGCCCTGCTGCAGCCCGGCGAGGAATCTGGCATCGCCTTCCGGGCTGGCGAACGCGATGCGCCGGCCGTCGACGTCGACGTCGAACACGTCCCACGCGCCGATCACCACGAGCGCGAGGTTCGACTGCGAGTCGACCGCGGCGTCGACCCACCGGTCCGACCAGCCCTCGCAGTTCGCGAACGATCGCGAGAAGCTGCTCCGCTGCGAGCGCACGTCGCCCGTGTCGTACACGCTGCACCCCTCGACGGAGCCGTCCTCGATCGCGAACGTCGACTCGATCCCGTCGGGCAGGTTGATCGCCAACGAGTGGGCCATCGAGTCGCCCACCACCACCATGCGGCGCGGCAGCACGGGCGCGGTGACCGGCGGGGCCGGCACCGTGGTCGTCGCGGCCGCGGTGGCGAGCGCCCCTGCGGTCGTGGCGATCGTGGTCTCGCTCGATGCCACGCTCGATTCGGCCACAGCCGAGGCGTCGGCCGCCGGTGCGACGGTCTCCGTCGATGCGGCGGCCGCATCGACCGAGGAGGGCGCGACCGGCAGGACGAACACGGCTTCGGCGCCACCCGCCGCCGGGTCGACGTGGTCGACGCGTGAGAAGAAGACGGTGAGCGGGGCGAGCAACGCGATCACCGTGATCGCTCCCGAGGTGGTGATGACGTGCCAGTGCCCCGACGGGCCGAGGTTGCGAGCGGCGAACCAACGACCGAGCGCACCGCGCCGGATGGGCGTCTCCACGAGCCGGTACGACAGCTCCGACGCCACGACCGTGATGCCCATCGCCACGCCGAAGCGCGACCACGAGCCGGTGTACGCCTCGCACGCCACCGACACCGGCCAGCTCCACAGGTAGAGGCCGTACGAACGCTTGCCGATCTCGGCGACCGGGCGGAACGCGAACACCGGGCGGGCGAGGCGCGACGCCGGGTGCACCACCACCAGCACGAGCGCGAGCGCTGCGACCGACACGGTCGCCAGTTGCCACCGATAGATCGAACGATCGGTGAGGAATGAGTCGACGAACTGCCACCCGAGCACGCCGACCGCCGCCACCGCGATCACGTCGAGCAGCCACCACGCTCGGATCTCACCGGACCGTCGGTTGCGCCACGGGCGCCACACGAACGCCGCGCCCGCACCGAGCAGCAGCCCGCTCGAACGGGTGAGCGTCGACAGGTAGAGGAAGTTCACCCGATCGTCGGTGAGCTGCGGGTCGCGTGCCATCCACCACGTGAGCACCATCACCCCGACGGCGAGCGTGAGCAACAGGCCGGCACGCACCCTCGCTCGCCTGAACACCGTCGTCAGGCCGAGGAACAGCAACGGCCACAGCAGGTACCACTGCTCCTCCACCGCAAGGCTCCACAGGTGCCGCAGCGGCGAGAGGTTGCCGAAGTACTGCGCGCCGCCGACGATCTGCCCCCAGTTGGCGGCATAGAAGATCGCCCAGGGGAAGTCGCGACGGAGGTCGGACTGCAGCTGCGCGTCGCCCCACAGGGTGGCGTACACACCGGTGGCGACCAGCACGAGCACGAGCGCCGGCAAGAGCCGGCGGGCGCGTCGCAACCAGAACTGACCCAGCGACACCCCGCCGGTCTTCTCCCGTTCGTCGAGCAGCAGCGACGTGATGAGGAAGCCCGACACGACGAAGAACACCTCGACACCGAAGAAGCCCCCGTGCATCCACGAGAAGCCCCCGTGGTAGAGCAGCACGGCGATCACCGACACGGCCCGCACGCCGTCGAGGCTGGGCTGGTAGCCCATCGGTCGATGCGCGAGCGGCCCGATCGGGCGGCCACTCGGCTGGACGAGGGCCACCGTGGGTGCGGTGGGATCGGTGGGCGACATCACGGGGCTGTCATTGTCGCAGCCGATGGCCCGTCCGACACCTCCACACGTGTCACGCGGACCTGCCGGTGACGGTCCCCAACCGGGCTGAGCTGGGCCGACCGGCGATCGAGCACGCCATTCGTCCGCCGACTCGACCCACTCGTAGCATCCGCCCGGTGACCGATGACGCCCCGACGGACGACCGCTTCCACACCCCCGAGCACCTCGATCGGCGGGCCCGTGCCGGGCGGGCCGTGCGCGACGTGGGCCACGCGTTGATCGGCCACCACGCCGACGACGCGCTGGTGGACGAGGTGGCCGACACCCTCGACGCGCTGACGGCTCGACTCACGGCGGGGCCGGTGCGCAGCCGTCAGCCGAACTCGTTCCAGCGTGGCGACGACTGGGGCGCCGAACCCGATCAGACCGAGTTCACCGGCTTCGACGACCGGCCGGTGAGCGGGCGCTCGAGTCCATGGGGGCTCGACCCGGTGATCCGCCGCGTCGGCGACGAGATCGAGGCGACCGTCACGCTGCGGTCCGCGCACGAGGGTGCGCCCGGCCGCAGCCACGGCGGCGTGGTGTCGGCATTGTTCGACGACGTCTACGGCTTCGTGCTCGCGATCACCCGCACGCCGGGATTCACGGGCGAACTGAGCATCCGCTACGAGGGCGGCACGCCGCTGCACGTCCCCCTCGTCTGCCGAGTACGGCTCGCGTCGCGCGAAGGCCGCAAGCTGTTCATGACCGGCGAGCTGATCACCCCCGAGGGCGACGTGTGCGTCCGCTCGAAAGCCACCTTCATCGCGATCGACACCACGAGGACCCCCGGCTGGGGCGACGGAGTCTGAGTTCCGTGAGCCAGACGCCGCGTGACGCGGCGTTTCGCTCACGAACCGATCGTTTCCGTGAGCCAACGGCCGCGTGACGCGGCGTTTGGCTCACGGAACTATCGGCGGAGGGTGGTGCCGGCCTTGGTGGTCTCGACGGTCCAGCCATCGGCCTGCAGTTCGGCGCGCAGGGCGTCGGCGGTGGCGAAGTCCTTCGCCGCACGAGCGGCGTCGAGCGCGGCGGCCTTCGCGGCTGCCTCGGCGGGCACGTCGCCCCCGGTGTTGAGCACCAGACCGAACGCCGTGCACATCTGGTGCACCGCGGCCACCAGCGCTCCGGCCTCGGCGCCACCGGCGTCGAGTGCGGCGTTCGCACGGCGCACCGTGTCGAACATGATCGCGGTCGCGCCGGGCGTGTCGAGGTCGTCGTCCATGCGCTCGCGGAACCGGGCCAGCACGTCGGCATCGGCGTCGGCCGTCGCGACCGACGACGTGCGCGCGGCGAACGCGTCGAGCCCGGCGAGCGCCTTCACCGACGCGTCGATGTTCTCCTGGCCGACCGCGACCGGCCCGCGGTAGTGCGACTGCAGCAGCAGCATGCGGTACGCACGCGGGTCGTAGTACTCCATGAGGTCGAGCAGGTTGGCCACGTTGCCGAGGCTCTTCGACATCTTCTCGCCCTCACCGTCGACCACGAACCCGTGGTGCATCCAGTGGTTGGCGAACGTGCGGCCGAGCGCGACGGCCTGGGCGCGCTCGTTCTCGTGGTGCGGGAACTTGAGGTCCTGCCCACCGCAGTGGAGGTCGAAGCCCTCGCCCAGCAGGTCGAGACTCATCACCACGCACTCGCTGTGCCAACCCGGCCGACCCTCGCCCCATGGCGACGGCCACGACGGCTCGCCCGGCTTGGAGAACTTCCACAGGACGAAGTCGGCGGGGTGACGCTTGTTCTCGGCGCCGAACACGTCGCGGTCGCCGCCACCGGCGAGCATGTCGTCGAGGCTCTGGTGCACGAGCAGGCCGTAGTCGGGCACCTTCTCGACGCTGAGGTAGATCCCGTCGTCGGTGACGTACGCGGTGCCGTTGTCGACGAGCTGGCCGATCATCTCCACCATCTCCGGCACGTACTCGGTGGCGTGCGGGACGTCGGTGGGGCGGGCGACGTTGATCTTGCCCATCGCCTCGAACCACACCGCTTCGCACTTGTGCGTGATCTCCTGCCACGGCCGCTGCTCGCGGTTGGCGCGGTTGATGATGCTGTCGTCGATGTCGGTGATGTTGCTGACGAGTCGCACGTGCAGCCCCGTCCACTCGAGGTAGCGACGAAGCACGTCGTACACGAGCGTCGCCCGGCCGTGGCCGAGGTGGGGCGGGCCGTACACGGTGGGTCCACACAGGTACATGCTCACCGTGCCGGGTTCGCGGAGCGCGAGCTCGCGAACTTCCCGTGAGGCGGTGTCGTACAGGTGCAACATGGGCGGAGATCCTACGAGAAATCGTCATCCACTCCCCGGTGGGTTCCGTAGACATGGCGTGCCGCCCGGAGCAGGAGCGGATCCCATTCAGGTAGCACTCGCACCGGCCGATCGCCGGAGAACACGAAGGAGCCCCTCATGTACAAGCGCGCCCTCGCGGCCGTCGGCATCGCCGTCGCCGCTTCCACCGTCGCAGCCATCGCCCCCGTGTCGGCGGCCGACTCGAAGTCTCTCACCATCGCCGACGTCCTGCTCGCCGACGACAAGGCCAGCGGCCAGGCCAACGTGCTCGACCGCAACTGGCGCGACTACGACCTGCTGACGGCGGCGGTGCTGGCCGTCGGCGCCACCGATCTCGTGCCCGCAGCCGCCAACAAGGATGCTGCGCTCACGGTGCTCGCACCCAACGACCAGGCGTTCCGCCTGCTCGCCCGCGACCTCACCAAGAAGCCGATGCGGACCGAGCAGCAGGTGCTCGATGCATTGCTGGCCGTCGAAGCCGGTGCGCCCGGCACCATCAAGACGGTGCTCACCTACCACATCGTCCCGGCCAAGCTCGGCCCCGCAGCGGTGCTGGCGAGCGACAATGTCCAGGTCAGCACCCTCGGTGGCGGCACGTTCGCCGTCGACGTGATCAACAAGCGCGTCGCGTTCGTGCAGTTCGTCGACGGCGACACCAACGCCCGCAACGCCTACCTGAACAAGATCAACGTCGGTGGCGGCGAGCTGGCCAACGGCTACATCCACGGCGTCGACCGGGTGCTGCGTCCGATCGATCTCTGATCGATCTCTGATCGATCTCCGATCGATCTCCGATCGATCTCCGATCGATCTCTCGTCTGCGCGGCCGGACTCGGGTTCCCCTCCCTCCCGAGACCGGCCGGCATCGGCAAACGGCCCGGATCGGTCTGCTCAGCAGGCCCGATCCGGGCCGGTTCGCGTTCCCGGCCCGGCGAAACACACCTGGTTGCCCGACGCCCCGCCGGTAGCCTTGGGCCGCTATGAACAGTCCAGCCGGCATCCCCGACAAGCCCTCCCTCGACGGCATCGAGTCGTCGCTGGTAGCGCAGTGGGAGACCGAGGGCGTCTACCGGTTCGACCGGTCGGCCACCCGCGATCAGGTGTTCGCGATCGACACGCCGCCGCCCACGGTCAGCGGTTCGCTGCACATCGGCCACGTGTTCAGCTACACGCACACCGACACCGTCGCCCGCTTCCAGCGCATGCGCGGCAAGACCGTCTTCTACCCCATCGGCTGGGACGACAACGGCCTCGCCACCGAGCGTCGCGTCCAGAACTTCACCGGCGTCCGCTGCGACCCGTCGCTCCCCTACGACGACGGCTTCAGCGCACCGTTCCACGGCGACGTCCCGAAGGACCACCGCGCCACACCGGTCAGCCGCCCCAACTTCGTCGAGCTCTGCCGCGAGATCACCCATCTCGACGAGCAGGCGTTCGAGGAGCTGTTCCGCCGCCTCGGCCTGTCGGTCGACTGGTCGCTGCTCTACACCACCATCGGTGATCGTGCCCGCCGCGTGAGCCAGCGTGCGTTCCTGCGCAACCTCGCCCGCGGCGAGGCCTACCAGCAGGACGCGCCCACGCTCTACGACATCGACGAGCGCACCGCCGTCGCCCAGGCCGAGATGGAGGACCGCGACGTCCCCGGCGCCTACCACCAGCTCGCGTTCCACCGGGTGGACGGGCAGGGTGACCTCGTCATCGACACCACCCGCCCCGAGCTGCTCGCCAGCTGCGTCGCCATGGTCGCCCACCCCGACGACCCGCGCTTCCAGCCGCTGTTCGGCACCACGGTGCGCACGCCGCTGTTCGGCGTCGAGGTGCCCGTGCTCGCCCATCACCTCGCCGAACCCGAGAAGGGCACCGGCATCGCGATGATCTGCACCTTCGGCGACATCACCGACGTCACCTGGTGGCGCGAGCTGAACCTGCCCTCGCGTGCGCTCATCGGCTTCGACGGTCGCTTCGCCGCCGAGGCACCCGAGTGGATCACCACCGACGCCGGCCGCGAGGCCTACGCGCACATCGCCGGTCTCGCGCCGAAACAGGCGCAGAAGAAGGTCGTCGAGCTGCTGCAGGCCAGTGGCGAGATGCTCGGCGACGCCCGCCCCATCTCGCACCCGGTGAAGTTCTACGAGCGCGGCACCCGCCCGCTCGAGATCGTCGCCACCCGCCAGTGGTACATCCGCAACGGCGGTCGCGACAACGACCTGCGCGACGCCCTCGTCGAGCGCGGCAACGAGCTCACGTGGCACCCGAGCTACATGCAGCACCGCTACGACAACTGGGTCGGTGGCCTCAACGGCGACTGGCTCATCAGCCGTCAGCGCTACTTCGGCGTGCCGATCCCGGTCTGGTACGGCGTCGACACCGACGGCAACCCCGACTACGCCACGGTGCTCGTCCCGCGCGAAGACCAGCTGCCGATCGACCCCAGCACCGACGTGCCCGAGGGCTACACGGCCGACCAGCGCAACGTGCCCGGCGGCTTCATCGGCGACCCCGACGTCATGGACACGTGGGCCACGTCGTCGCTCACCCCGCAGATCGCCGGCGACTGGGGCGACTCGAACGAGCTGTTCGACCGGGTGTTCCCGATGGACGTCCGCCCGCAGGGTCACGACATCATCCGGACGTGGCTGTTCGCCACCATGGTGCGCAGCCACCACGAGCACGGCACGCCGCCGTGGCGCAACGCCGCGCTGTCCGGCTGGATCCTCGACCCCGACCGCAAGAAGATGTCGAAGAGCAAGGGCAACACGGTCACCCCGATGCACCTGCTCGAGCAGTACGGCACCGACGCGGTCCGGTACTGGTCCGCCTCGGGTCGCCCCGGTGTCGACACCGCGTTCGACGAGGGCCAGATGAAGATCGGCCGCAAGCTCGCGCTGAAGCTGCTCAACGTCAGCAAGTTCGTGCTCGGCTTCGGCGAGCCATCGGCAGACGCCACCATCAGCGCCTCGATCGACCGGGCGATGCTCGGCCGTCTCGCCGGCGTCGTGGACGACGCCACCTCGGCGTTCGAGGGCTTCGACTACGCACGCGCGCTCGAGCGCACCGAAGGCTTCTTCTGGTGGTTCTGCGACGACTACGTCGAGCTGGTGAAGGCCCGCGCCTACGGCACGCAGGACGAGGCCGGCGCCCAGTCGGCCCGCGCCGCGCTGCGGCTCGCACTGTCGGCCGTCACGCGTGCGTTCGCACCGTTCCTGCCGTTCGTCACCGACGAGGTGTGGCGCTGGTGGCAGCCCGGGTCGGTCCACGCCGCTGCGTGGCCGACGGCCGACGAGCTCGGCACCGGCATCTCGGCGTCCGAGTCGGCGGCGGCCATCGAGCCCGTGTCGGAGGTGCTCGCCCAGGTGCGCCGTGCCAAGACCGAGGCAAAGGTCAGCCAGCGCGCCGCCATCGACACCCTCGTGGTGCACGCGCCCGATGCCGCTCGCACCGCCGTCGAAGCGGCGCTCGCCGACCTGCGCGACGCCGGCTCGATCGCCTCGGTCACGTTCGTGACCGGCGAGCAGATCGTGTGCGAGGTCACCCTCGCGCCGGTCGCCGACACGCCCGCCTCCTGACGCCTCGCGTCCGCCCGGTCGCTCACCCGGGCCGGCCACCCTCACTACGATCCGACGAATGCGTCTCCCCCGCGTCATCGCGCTGACCGCCGTGGTCGGGCTCGTCGTCGCGGCGCCGATCGCGTACGGCGGCGACCTCGACGATTCGGCCGACGGCACGGGCACCGCCACACGCGGCACGGCGGTGCAGGTGGCCGACACCCAGGCGCCGCCCAGCACCGAGCTCGGCGACTCGCTGGAGATCCCCGCGAACTCCGGCACGGGTCGACGGGTCGTGTACTCCAAGGGCATCCAGCGCGTCTGGTTGATCGAGGAGGACGGCACCATCTACGACACCCACCGGGTGTCGGGTCGCATGGACCAACCGAACTACGGCACGTACACCGTGTGGTCGCGAAGCGAGTTCACGTGCTCCAACGCGCACTCCAACATCTGCATGCGATTCATGGTTCGCTTCGCCCACAGCCGCCGCGGCGACAACATCGGCTTCCACGAGATCCCCAAGCGCGACGGCGTGCCGATGCAGACCTACGACCAGTTGGGCGAACCCCTGTCGGGCGGCTGCGTCCGCCAGGCCACCGAGGACGCGATCATCACCTGGAACTGGGCCCAGATCGGCACCGTTGTCGTTGTCGTTCCCTGAGCCACGCGCCCGACGGCCACCCGAGCTCAGGGAACGACCCAAGAAGTCGTGGTGGTTCCGTAGGTCGTTCCGTAGCGCATTCCGTGAGCGCGCTCCCCTGACGATCGGGGTTCGTACGCCTGCTACAACCGCGGCATGAAGACACGTGCAGCAGTTCTGTGGGGGACGGACCAGCAGTGGCAGGTGGAGGAGATCACCATCGATCCTCCCCGCGTCGGCGAGGTCCTCGTCGAATGGAAGGTCGCGGGCATGTGCCACAGCGACGAACACATGGTCACCGGCGACATGGTGCCGCCCGACGAAGCGCTCGCGATGATGGGGATCGAGAGCATCTTCCCGCTCATCGGCGGCCACGAGGGCGCCGGCGTGGTGCTCGAGGTCGGTCCCGGCGTCACCAGCGTGAAGCCGGGCGATCACGTGTCGGCCAGCTTCGTGCCGAGCTGCGGTCGCTGCCGCTACTGCAGCACCGGTCGGCAGAACCTGTGCGACAACGGTCGGGGCACCCTCGGGGGCGGGATGATCACCGACGGCACGCACCGCCACTTCGTGAAGGGCGACCAGCCGGTCGGCCTGCTCGCGAAGCTCGGCACCTTCTCGAACCACGCCGTGGTGTCGGAGAACTCGCTCATCAAGGTCGACGACGATCTGCCGCTCGAGTGCGTGGCCCTCGTGTCGTGCGGCGTCGCCACCGGCTGGGGTTCGGCCGCCAACCGCGCTGCGGTCGGCCCGGGCGACACCGTGATCGTCGTCGGCATCGGTGGCATCGGCATCAATGCCGTGCAGGGCGCCAAGATGGCCGGCGCCAAGCACGTCATCGCGATCGACCCGCTCGAGTTCAAGCGCGAGAAGGCGATGGAGTTCGGCGCCACCCACACCTTCTCCTCCATGGAGGAGGCGATCGCCCCCGTCACCGAACTCACGTGGGGGCAGATGGCCGACAAGGTGATCATGACCCCGGGCGTGCTCTACGGCGACCTGATGGAGCTCGGTCTCGGCCTCACCGGCAAGGGCGGCACCTGCGTCGTCACCGCGATCGCACCGATGACGCAGAACCAGGCCGCGGTCAACCTGTTCCAGCTCGCCATGTGGAACAAGGAGATCAAGGGCACGATCTTCGGTTCGCTCAACCCGCGGGCCGACATCCCCCGCCTGCTCGGCATGTACCGCGAGGGCACGCTGATGCTCGACGAGCTGATCACCCAGCGCTACTCGCTCGACGACATCAACGTCGGCTACCAGGCGATGCGCGACGGCGAGAACCTCCGCGGCGTCATCGTCTACTGACGCACCGGGTCACCTGGCTGACGACGGCCTGACGGTCCTGGCGCGTCCAGCGGTTGTACCCTGGACGCGCCATGTCGTTGCCGGTCCCTCCCCCTGATCCGCTGCCCCCGGTGGGCCCCGCCGACGCAACGGTGCCCGCCGAGGTGCCCGTGCTCGCCACGGCCGGACGGCATCGCCAGCGCCACCGCACCTGGCCGCAACGCCTGCTCCTCGCGCTCAACATCGTGGTGATCCTCGGGTGCTTCGGAGCGGCCGGCGGCCTCGTGGTGAGCCGCTACTACGGCAACACGCTCAACCGTGTCGAACTCGCCGATCCCACCGCATCCACACTCACGGGCACCACCGCACCGTCGAGTGGCACCGGCACCACGTTCCCGGTCGGCACCATCGTGATCGACGAGACCGCCACCACCGACGAAGGCGCGCCGCCGGAGACCTTCCCCGAGGCCGACCCCGAGGCGAAGAACTTCCTCATCACGGGCGCCGACAACAACGCCTGCATCGACCCCGACTCGCCCTACGCCGCAGCGTTCGGCAACCGCGAGAGCATGGGCGAGCGCAGCGACACGATCATGATCATGCGGGTCGACCCGTCCACCAAGCGGGCAGCGGTGCTGTCGTTCCCCCGCGACCTGTGGGTGAAGATCGCGGGCCGAGGCAGCAACAACCGGATCAACTCCGCCTACGTCCGCGACGACCCCACCCGCCTCCTCGGCACCATCTACAACAACTTCGGCATCGAGGTCGACCACTTCATCCAGATCGACTTCTGCGCCTTCAAGACCATCGTCGACGGCCTCGGCGGCGTCGCCGTCCCCTTCGAGTACCCCGCACGCGACGTCAACACCGGCCTCGACGTCCCGACGACCGGCTGCTTCACCTTCGACGGCGACCACGCCCTCGCCTACGTCCGCTCCCGCAAGTACCAGTACATGGACGAGAACGGCAAGTGGAAGAACGACGGCCTGTCCGACCTCGGGCGGGTGTCACGCCAGCAGGACTTCCTCCGCCGCGTGCTGTCGGCCGCACTCGACCGGGGCGTCACCGATCCCGACGTCGCCCGCAGCCTGATCAAGGCGGCGCAGGAGAACGTCGTCGTCGACCAGGGGCTCACACTCAGCAAGATGCTCGAGTTCGTCGGCGTGTTGCGCAACTTCGAGCCGGGTGGCATCGCCACGTACCAGATCGAGGCGAAGGGCGCGAACGTCGGCGGCAACTCGGTGCTGCTCCCGCAGATCAACGGCGACAACATGCAGGCGATCCTCGCGATCTTCAAGGGCGAGGCCCCGCTCGCCGGAGCGCCGGTGCAGGTGTTCGACACCACCACGACGGCGGCCACCACCACCACCGTTGCGTCCGGCCCGACCACCACCACCCGCGGGACGGCCTCCGCCACGACGACCACCATCGTCGACGAGGTGCCGGTCTCGACCGTGGTGGGTCCCGAGGAGAACGTGAAGGGCATCGTCCCGCCCAAGGGCGTGGAGTGCTGACCTCGCGGGTGCTGATCGCCTGATCAGCCGCAGCAACGGTCGGGCGTGTTCAGGAGAGCACGTCGGCCAACGCCTGCACCACGCTGCTCGGACCCGATGCGGTCGTGAGCCGGGCACCCACCCGTCGGGCGAACGCCTCGGCCTCGTCGCTGTCGCCCTCGGGCGCCACGATCACGAGCTCGTCGAGTCCGCGGGCGGCCACCAGGGGATCGCCCTCGACCGTGGAGCGACAGTCGCTCAGCAGGATCGCCACCTTCCGGCCGGCGCGACTGCGACCGAGCTGCTCGCCCGCCACCATCAGTGCACCGGCGAGGTCGGTCGTACCGAACCCGCGCAGCGACAGCACGTCGTTCACCACCTGCTCGCCCGACTTCTGCACGTCCTGGCTCTTGGCCACCACGACGTCCTTGCCGAACGCGAGCACGCTGTAGTCGACCGGCGAACGCCAGGCCACGGCGGCCGCGGCGACGGCCGACGTGGCGAGCGGCTTGCCGCCCATCGACCCACTGCGGTCGACCATCAGACACAGCGCGGTCCCCGGCTGCACCCAACCCCGGATGCGCAGGCGCTCGGCGTCGACACGGCGGGGATCGCCGCCGGCGTCGACGATCGCCTCCATGCTGGCGTCGATGTCGAGGTCGCCCGCATCGGGTCGGTACCGCTGCTCGACCAACTTGCCGACGCCCTTCGGCCGAGTTGGTCCTCGCCGGCTGATCTCGAGGAACAACCGACCCGCCAACCGCCTGGCCAACTCGCGCAGCTTGGGGTCGGTGGCCGCGGTGAGGTCGGCGAGCATCGCCATCGTCTCGTCCGGGTCGTCGCGCATCGAGTCGTCGAGCGCCGCCTCGTCGAGCTCGCCCACCTCGGGCGACACCTGCTCGAACCGCGGGTTGCGCGCCAGCTCACGCCGTGACGTGGTCTTCTTCTGCGCCTGGGACACGGCCTCTTCGGCCTCGGTGCCCTCCTTCGCCCGCGGCGGTTGCTTCAGCGGGAGTTGGTGGCCCCGGTCGGGGCTCCATCTTTTCCCTCATCACCCACACCGTCGCCGTCGCCTGCGACCCGGCCGAAGATCTCTTCCCACAGCTCGGTGATGATGCCCTCGCTGGTGCGCTGCGATCCCTCGCGCAACCGCACCCGGCCCGACAGCGACACGATCGCCGCGTCGAGCCCCACGCTCGGCTGCTGCGGCAGCTGGCCACGCAGCTCCGAGAGCGACTTGGCCACGAGTGCGATGTCGATCGCACCACGCACCGACGACCCCACGCGCAGATCGGCATGGTCGCGGGTGCGCCGCACCAGCTCGACCACCTTGCCGAGCCACTCGGGATCGGCGGCCGCCACACCGAGTGCGGCGACGGCCTGCTGCACGATCGCGACCTCGTCGGGCGCACTCTGGTACGACATCGACAGCCGGCACATGCGGTCGTACACCGCGCTCGAGATGCGGGCCGTGCCGACGGCGTCGAACGGGTTCATCGCCGCGACGAGCCGGAACCCGGGGGCGCACGCCACCTTGCCGAGGCGAGGCACATGGAGTTCCTGCTCGGACATCACCGTGATCAGGACGTTGAGGGTCTCCTCCGGGATCCGGTTGATCTCCTCGACGTACAGCAGCGAGCCGTCGGTCATCGCCGTCACCAGCGGGCCGTCGACGAACACGTCGGGCGTGTAGCCGTCGGTGAGCACCCGGGCCGGATCGAAGTGGCCCACCAGGCGGGCGGGCGTGAGCTCGGCATTGCCCTCGACGAACTCGAACCCGATGCCGAGCTCGTGCGCGACGGCACGCAACAACGTGCTCTTGCCCGTGCCCGGAGGCCCTTCCAACACGATGTGGCGGTCGGCGGCCAGCGCCGCCACCACCAGTTCCAGCTCGCGACGACGCCCGACGACCTGCCCGAGCAGCCGGTCGACGAGCCCCGCCGACGTGGATGTCATGAGGCGACGGCTCAGTCGTACTTCATGACGCCGCGGAGGTTGGTGCCTGCCCGCATGGCGTCGTAGCCGTCGTTCACGCCGTCGAGCGTGTACTCGGTGGTGACCAGACCGTCGAGGTCGAGCTGACCTTCACGGTAGAGACCGATGAGCTTCGGGATGTCGGCGCGGGGGTTGCCCGACCCGAACAGCGACCCGACGAGCTGCTTCTCCATCAGGGTGAGGTCGAGCAGGCTCATCGACGCCGAGTACTCGAGCGCCGGGTGGATGTTGGTGACGACCACACGACCGCGCTTGGCGGCCAACGCCATCGCCGAACCGATCACCTCGCCGGAACCGACGCCCATGGTCATGATGACCTTGTTGGCCATCGTGCCCCAGGTGAGCTCCTGGATACCGGGGAGGGCCTCCTCCATCGACGAGAACGTGTGGGTGGCGCCGAACTCCATCGCCTTCTCACGCTTGAACTCGACCGGGTCGATCGCGATCACGCGCTTCGCACCGGCGAGCTTGGCGCCCTGGATGGCGTTGGCACCGATGCCACCGACGCCGACGACGGCCACGGTGTCGCCGGGCTTCACCTCGGCGGCGTACACCGCCGAGCCCCAACCGGTGACCACGCCGCAGCCGAGGAGGCAGGCGCGGTCGAGCGGGACGTCCTTGTCGATCTTGATGCAGCTGGCCTCGTTCACCACGGTGTGATGGGCGAAGGTGCCGAGCATGCACATGAGGCCGAGGTCGGTGCCCTTGGCGTGGTGGCGGGCGGTGCCGTCGATCTGGCGGCCGAGGCCCATGAGCGCGCCGAGGTCGCACAGGTTGGAGTGGCCGGTGGAGCAGCTGGGGCAACGGCCGCAGCTGGGGATGAACCCGAACACGACATGGTCGCCGGGGGCGAGCCAGCTGACGCCCTCGCCCACTTCCTGCACCACGCCGGCGCCCTCGTGGCCACCGATGATCGGCAGTGCGAACGGCAGGTCGCCGGTCATCAGGTGCTCGTCGGAGTGGCACATGCCGCTCGCGGCGATCTTCACCAGCACCTCACCCGGCTTGGGCGGATCGAGCTCGATCTCCTCCACGCTCCACGGCGTGTTGACTTCCCAGAGAATGGCAGCCTTGGTCTTCACGTGGACCCCCCAGAGGTCGTAGTCGACAGTGATCGGGACGTTAGCCAGTCGACTGCACGACTGTCACAGTCGGCGACGGGTTCGACTCAGACGATCGACGTCGGAACGCGGTCAGGCAGCAGGCGACGGCCGCCAGCCGCCGAGTTCGGCGGGCAGGTCGCAGTCGCTCACCAGGTGCAGCACCTGCACCGCCCGGGTCATCGCCACGTAGAGCAGGCGGGCACCACGGTGCTCGCCGCCGTCGGCGACGATCTCGGCCGGGTTCACCACCACCACGCCGTCGAACTCCAGACCCTTCACGGCCTCGGCGCCGAAGATCGGCACCTCGTCGCGCTCGAGGTGCTGCACCCGCCGGCACGCCCGCAGCCCGTGGGTGCTCAGCGCCTCGTCGATCGCGTCGTAGAGACGGTCGGGCGCCACGATCCCGGTGTTGTGGTGCCGATGACGCACCGACACCACCTCGGTCGCGACCGCTGCCGCCAGCTGTTCGGCGTCGACCCGCACCACCACCGGCTCACCACCGTCGACGCGCACGCTCGTGCTGGCCATGGTCGACACGCCGGTGTGCGGCAGCAGCCGGTTGGCCACGTCGAGGATGGGGCCCGGCACGCGGTAGCCGATCGTCAGGTGCGCGACCGATCCCGCTGCCCGGGTGAGGTGGCCGAGTGCGACGTCCCAGTCGTCCTGACCGGCGGGCGTGGTCGACTGCGCCAAATCGCCGAGCACCGTCATCGAGCCCGTCGGGCTCCGCCGACCGATCACGCGCAGCGCGACCGCCGAGTGGTCCTGGGCCTCGTCGACCACCACGTGACCGAACGTGAACGGGGTGCCGTTCAACAAGGTGTTGGCCTCGTCGACCAGCAACTGATCGGCGGCGGTCCACCGACGCTTCTTGCCCGAAGGGCCGAAGCCGTGCTCGGCGAGCAGTTGGTCGACGAGCTTCGCCGGCTGCACCGCCGGCCAGCACTTCGTGAGCAACGGGCGCAACACGTCCATCTTCGAGTACGCGCCGTCCTTGCCCGTGCGCTGCAGCAGCACCCGGTCGATGATCGGCTTGAGCGACTCGCGACGCCGGTTGACGGGCAGGTTGCCGTTCAACGCCAGCGTGATCCACTCGCCGATCTCGTCGGCCTCGAACACGAGCGTGCGTGCGCCGAACGGCTGGCGCACCGGTTCGGTCGGCAGCTGCACGTGGCGGGTGACCGCTGCCTCGAGTGCGGCGAGCATCTCGGGCGAGCCCTTGGCCCGACGGGCGTCGTCGGGGTCGGTGCCGTCCATCGTCTCGAGCCGTGGGATGCACAGGTCGAGCACCGTGCGCTGTTGCACGCTGCGCTCGCCGAGCGACGGCAGCACGTTGCCGATGTAGTCGAGGAACACCGCGTTCGGCCCCACCACCAGCACGCCGTCGCGCACGAGCCGGCGGCGGTGCTCGAACAGCAGGTACGCGGCACGGTGCAGGCCGACCGCGGTCTTGCCGGTGCCGGGGCCGCCCTGCACCACGAGGCACTGGTCGATCGGGGCGCGGATCACCACGTCCTGCTCGGCCTGGATCGTGGCGACGATCTCGCGCATCGCACCGGTGCGGGCCGCCCCGATCTCTGCGAGCACCGGGTCGGGCACGCCGCTGGCGGCCTCCGCCGCGTCGGGGTCGTCGAGGTGCTCGTCGAGGTAGGCGGCGAGCTCGCCCTCCACCAGCGTGAACCGCCGGCGGTGTGCCAGGCCCAGCGGGTCGACGCCGGTGGCCCGGTAGAACGGCGCAGCGATCGGAGCACGCCAGTCGACCACCACCGGCTCGTGCTGGTCGTCCTCGATGTGCCGTCGCCCGATGTAGTACGTGTCGCGGGTGGCCCCGACCGGCGCGTCGGTGCGCAGCTCCTCGGTGATGCGGCCGAAGAAGTCGCCCGCACCCGGGGTCTGGAGATCCTCCAACGCCTCGGCCACCGTGACCTCGACGTACTCCTTGGTGATCGCGTCGGCCGATGCGTCGGGATCGACGCTCGAGAACCGCTCGATCATCGCGTCGCGGCAGGCGCGCGAGAACCGCAGGCGGTCTTGCTCGAGTTCGAGCTCGGGGAACGGATCGGCGGTCAGGTCGGCGGTCACAGGGCTGTCGACCCTAACTGCGTCGGGCCGCGCACCGTCGGCGATTTCCGAAGTGCACGGCGGGGCCACGCGTGGCCTGCGCCGTGTCGGCAGTTCAGACGTCGTTGGTCTCGAGCCGCAGGGCGCCGGCGACATGCAGTCGGAAGCGGCCGCGGCCGGTCTTCTCGATCCGGACCGGTGCCCCGTGTTCGTCGAGTCGCCGCTTCAACAGGATCAGTCGGCTCTCGAGGTTGTCCTTGAAGCCCGGCATCTCCAGCGTCGGATCCAGCCGCAGCTCCTTGTTCGTGAAGTCGACGCGACCGTCGCTCGCGTGATGGCGCAACAGCGACCACAGGATCCGGCCGGCCACGCCCTTGATCACGTAGTCGTGCCCGAGGAACACACTGCCGTCGACGGGGAAGAAGCGGAACACGAGCTCCGGCCCGACCGGACCCGACAGGGGCGATCCCTGCGATCTCGGGGGCGCCGGCGAGCTCGGGCGGGTCGGACCGTCGTCGCGCTCGAGGGCCCGTTCGTGCTCGATCGCCGCGGCGAGCTGCGACGCCACGATCGACAACAGGTGCTCGTCCGACGGTCCGAACGCGACCGGGTCGACGCTGTCGACCACCAGGACCCCCACCAGCTCGCCGGCGGTCACGGCCGGCACCGCCAGTCGGCTCTGCGCACCGTTCAGCACCGGCAACGACACCTCGCGTACCGCGTGCACCGAACCCTCGTAGCCGGAACGCATCGAGTTCGAGTACTTCGTCATCTGGCCGAGGTGGCCGGCGCGCATCGGCGAGCACCGAGCGGCAGCCATGCCGACGAGCCCCTCCCCCAGGGCGACCTCGGCACCGACACTGTCGCTCGCGAACCCGCGAGCGCCGATCGAGTACAGCGTCCGCCCCTCCTCGTCGACCAGCAGCAGGATCGAGTGCGAATACCCGAGCAGCTGGTCGAGCGCATCGAGCGCCACGTCGACGATCACGTCGACATCGCCGGCGCGGGCGATGCGCGCGGAGATCTCCGCCATCGCCGCGAGATCACCGACCGGATCTCGCGGCGGGGGCGGCGGCAGGTACGTCCCCGCCGGGTTCGGTGGCAGCACACGGATGTCGACCACGCGGAAGATGTCGGCGGCGCGCAGCCGGAACACGTCCTGCATCCCCGTGAGCGACGCGAGCACGTCGATGTCCGTGCGCAGCCGCTCGAACACGTGCCCTCGACGTTCGGTGCGTTCGTACACGAGGGAGATGCGGTACTCGTCGTGGGTGATCGGGTCCATCAGCAGCACGCTCGCCCGCGGGTTGGCCGCGAGGTTCCGCGAGGTCTTCGACATGAACTGGTTGGAGATCGCGATCCGCTCGTCGTCCACCTTGTGCGCCCGGGACAGGTACGTCACGTTGGGCGTGCCGTCGGCCGAGGTGGTGGCCATCACCATCGGGATCGCGCCACCGAAGCAACGGTCGAGATCGCGCAGGGTCGGTCGAGCGTCGCTCATGCCGACGTCACCCGTGCGCCCGCCTCCGGCCCGGCCGACTGGTCGAAGGCCTCCACGACATCGAACTCGACCGAGATCACCTCGATCGGCAGCATCCGTCGCAGCTGTTCCACCGGGTTGCGATCGACCTCATGGATGGCCTCCAGGAACAGGTCGCTCTGGTGGGCCATCAGCGCCAGGTCGGTCTCGTCCGCAGGCCCGCTCCAGGTGATCGGGCCCTTCACCTGCACGGCCGCCAGCGTGCGCACGTCGGCGCCGGTCACCGCGATCGTCCGGCCCGGACGGAGGCCCGCCACGACTCGCTCGTCGTCAGCGCTCATCGTGCAGCGGATGCGCTTGCTCGCTTCGTCGACCACTCGGATCGCCCACGCCCGCTCGGCCTGCGGCTCGCCCTCGGGCGTCGTCACGCCCACGATCAGTCCACACCCGCGATCGAGCATGGTCAGCAACCTGACGGCGAACGACGACGGGGTCGCGAGCCCGCCGGGCCGCCCCTGAACGGTGGAGGTGGAGTCGGATCGGTCCACGGCGATCGATCGTAGAAGACCGACCGGACACCACTGCGAACCGCCCGACCGGCGCCCAGAGGGGCCCATCCACGGCGGTGAGGGTTCCTTGAGGGTTTTCTCACGAGGCCGTCAGGGGCCTTTCAGGAACGCCGATCCGGCCGTTCGTCCACCATCGAACACATGACGAACCACACCACATCACGCACCTTCATCACCGCTCCCGACCCGCTCCTCGACCCGCTCGTCGACCGTGGGACCCACCTCCCGACGATCGCAGTCGATCTCTACCGCGACATCCACAAGGGCATCCGTGCCGAGTTGTTCGCCGTCACCCTCGAGGCCGGCAGCATCGACCCGGAGCAACGCGACGACCGTCTCGCGCTCGCCGACCACGTGTCGAGCATGCGCCAGGTGCTCGAGTCGCACGCCCACCACGAGGACGCCTTCATCGAGCCGCAGCTCTGGTCGCACCTGCCCGAGTTGGCGGAGAAGATCGCCGCCGACCACGGCACGCTCGAGCCCCGCTTCGCCGCGATCGACGAACTGGCGACCCAGCTGACCGACGCCCCCGACGCGGCCACCGACGTCCGTCGACTGATGCTCCACCTCCACCACGAGCTCAGCGGCTTCACGAGCGCCTACCTCGCCCACCAACTGGTCGAGGAGCGGGTCGTGATGCCCGCCCTCGAGGCCGCGATCGGCATCGAGGCCACCCTCGCGATCCACGTCGGCATCGTCAGCTCGATCCCGCCGGTCGAGATGGCCCGGAGCCTGTCGTTCATGCTGCCGGCGATGAACGCCGACGACCGAGCCGAACTGCTCGGCGGGATCCGCGCCGGCGCTCCGGCAGAAGCCTTCGCCGGCGTGCTCGATCTCGCCCGCTCGGTGCTCGAGCCGGCCGACTTCGTCGCCACCACGGCCCGCCTCGGCCGGACCGCTGCGGCGGTGACGTCGTGAGCCCGCGTGCCCAACACCGACCCGCGCCGGCGATCATCGCGTCTGGCTGCACCGCACCGGCGGCCGCCGGTCGACACACACCCGGCCCTCGGCGCGCCGCCGGCCGTCTGCTGGGCACCGGCCTCGTCGGCCTCGCGCTGATCGCAACCGCCTGCGGCGACGACGATTCGGCCACCGTCACCACGGTGGCCGAGACCCCTGCGACGTCGGCCGCCACCGGCCCGACCGTCACCGTCCGTGCCGTCGACTTCGCCTTTCAGGACCTGCCCACCGCAGTGACCGCCGGGACGCGCTTCACGCTCGACAACACCGCAGCGACCGAGATGCACGAGATGGTCGCCATCCCGATCGCTGCCGACGAGACCCGTCCCATCGGCGAACTCGTCCGGGACGACCTCGAGGCACTCCTCACCTCTGCCCCGCCGGCATTCGTGGTGCTCGCCCCGCCGGGCGAGGCCGACCCGATCACGGCCGTCGGCGACGGGGTGCTGACCTCACCGGGGCGGTACGCGCTGGTGTGCATGATCCCGACCGGCGTCGACCCCGGCGTCTACCTGGACGCCGCGGCAGCGTCGAACGGCGGGCCACCGCAGGTCGAGGGCGGGCCGCCCCACGTCGCCCACGGGATGTTCGCCGAGATCACCGTGACGGGCTGACGTCGTTCGAGCCGAACCGTGGTGACGACCAGCGGCCGGGAGGGCCTCCGACGCTCCCGGCCGCTACGCTCGCGCACATGGAGCAGGACACCATCACCCCCAGCACCGGCGTCGCCGCCCTCGACGAGCAGGCCCCGGCCATCGAAGAGGAACTGTTGGTCGAGGAGATCTCGATCGACGGCATGTGCGGCGTCTACTGACCCCATGACGCAGGCCGGCGCCACGGCGCTGCTCGAGCAGGCGCTCGAGCTGCACCCGCAGGTCGCACTGCGACCCGAGCCCTTCGGCGCGCTCGCCTACCACTACGGCAACCGCCGCCTCGTGTTCATGAAACACGGCGACGTCGTCGCCGTCGCCAAGCAGCTGGCCGATCACCCGTCGCTCGCAGCGACGCTCGAGGCGTGCGACATCGCACCCTCGCGTTGGCCGAGCTTCGCGACGGCGTTCGCATCCCTCAAGTCCTCGGAGATCGTCCGTGAGCGTTGATTCCCTCGTCGGCCAGCTGAAGCACGGCCTCGACGCCCCCATCTGCCTCACCTGGGAGCTCACCTACGCGTGCAACCTCGCGTGCGTGCACTGCCTGTCGTCGAGCGGCCAGCGCGACCCGCGCGAACTCAGCACCGACGAGGCCAAGGCCGTGCTCGACGAACTGCACGACCTGCAGGTCTTCTACATCAACATCGGCGGCGGCGAGCCGATGGTGCGCCGCGACTTCTTCGAACTCGTCGAGTACGCCATCGGCCGAGGCATCGGCGTGAAGTTCTCCACCAACGGCGCCTACATCGACGCCGAAAAGGCCCGTCGCCTCACGGCGATGGACTACCTCGACATCCAGATCAGCCTCGACGGCACCGACGCCGCCACGAACGACGCCGTCCGCGGCACCGGCAGCTACGACCTCGCCATCCGCGCCATGGACCACCTGCGCGACGCCGGCTTCGTCGAGCGCAACGGCCCGTTCAAGATCAGCGTCGTCATCACCCGCCACAACGTCGACCAACTCGACGAGTTCAAGGCGCTCGCCGACTCCTACGGCGCCCAGCTCCGCGTCACCCGCCTGCGCCCCAGCGGCCGCGGCGCCGACACCTGGCACGAGCTGCACCCCACCAACGCCCAGCAGCGCCAGATCTACGACTGGCTGATGGCCAACGGCGAGAACGTCCTCACCGGCGACTCGTTCTTCCACCTCAACGCACTCGGCGACTCGCTGCCCGGTCTCAACATGTGCGGCGCCGGCCGCGTCGTGTGCCTCATCGATCCCATCGGCGACGTGTACGCCTGCCCGTTCGTCATCCACGACGAGTTCAAGGCCGGCTCGGTCCGCGACGAGGGCGGCTTCTCCAAGGTCTGGAAGCAGAGCGATCTGTTCCTCGAGCTGCGCGAGCCGCAGTCCGCGGGCGCGTGCGCCAGCTGCGGCAGCTGGAACGCCTGCCAGGGCGGGTGCATGGCGGCGAAGTTCTTCACCGGTCTGCCGCTCGACGGCCCCGACCCGGAATGTGTCGGCGGCGACGCCGACGAGGCGCTGGCCGCGGTGAACGCCGCGCTCACGCCCAAGCCGGCGATGGACCACAGCAAGCCGGTCGCGCTCACCCGCAAGCTCATTCCCGTCTCCGCCGGCTGAGCCCGCCGCCCCGGTGGGTCGGTGGCGTCAGAGCGACTTCAGGATCGCGGCCCGCTTCTCGGCGAACTCGTCCTCGTTGATCAGGCCGCGTTGGTACAGCCGCTGCAGTTCCTCGAGCCTGACCTCGACCGACGGCAGCACGGTCGCCCGCTCCTCCGCCTCTTGTCGGGCGAGGCGATGCTCGAGCTCGAGCGCCTTCAGCGCGAGGTCGGGTTGCTTGTTGAACAGCACCGCACGGGTGGCAGCGTCGGGATCCATCCCGATGTCGCGAGCCCGGCTGCGGGCCGAACTCACCCGATACGCGGTCATCCCCACGGCGAACACCACGAACAGGACGAACAGGGCTGCGAACGAGCCGGGCACGCTGCGTACAGTACCTGCATGATCTGGGGGTTGGTGCCCGTCGCCTATCTGCTCGGCACGTTCCCGAGCGCGGTGATGGTGGCGCGCAGCAAGGGCATCGACATCACCGCGGTCGGCTCCCGCAACCCCGGCGCATCGAACGTCGCCCGAACGATGGGCACCGCGTGGGGCATCCTGGTGTTCGTCCTCGACGGCCTGAAGGGCGCCATCCCGGCGGTGGTCGGCCTGGCGCTCGACGAGCCGAAGGCCACCTACGCGCTCGTCGCCGCCGCGGTGGTCGGCCACATGTACCCGGTCACGCGCCGCTTCGTCGGCGGCAAGGGCGTCGCGACCGTGGGCGGGGCGCTCGTCGTGCTGCACCCGCTCGTGTTCGCCGTGCTGACGGCCGTCTGGGTCGCCATCCGCAAGTTCTCCGGCAAGGCGTCGCTCGGGTCGCTCGTGATCGCCGTCGGCCTCCCGGTCGGCGTCGCGCTCGACGGCAGCCCTGCGTGGGAGGTCGCGGCCACGGTCGGGCTCGCCGCACTCGTGCTCCTCCGCCACATGGACAACATCAAGCGGCTGGTCCGCGGTAGCGAGCTCTCCGCGTCGCGCCAGGGCTCGCACCCGTCGGCCGCGACGACCCATGGCCCGGCGGGAGGAACCGCCCGCGACCAGGCATCGAAGCCGCACTGACCCACCTCGGCGGATAACGTCGCCGCCATGAGCGAGCACGACGACTTCAACACCCAGGTCATCAATGAGTTCCGGGCCAACGCCGGTGTCGTCGGCGGCTACTTCGAGGGCAAGCCGATGGTGCTCGTCACCCACACCGGAGCGAAGAGCGGTGTCGAGCGCACCACCCCGCTGGTGTGCAGCACCGACGGCGACCGCGTCGTGATCATCGCCTCGATGGGCGGCGCGCCGACCAACCCGGCCTGGTACCACAACATGGTCGCCAACCCGACGGTCACCGTCGAGCTCGGCACCGAGACCTACACGGCCACTGCGGCCGAGGTCACCGGCGACGAGCGTCAGCGCCTCTACGACCAGCAGACGGCGATCATGCCGCAGTTCGCCGACTACGCGGCGAAGACCACCCGCACCATCCCCGTCCTGGTGCTCGAGCGCGCCGACGCCTGACGTGCGCCTCCTCGAGCCGCTGCAGCTGCGCGGGGCGACGGCCCCGAACCGGGTGATGTTCGGACCGATCGTCACCAACCTCGGCGACGACGAGCGGCGGTTCACCGCACGACACACCGCGTTCTACGCGCGCCGCGCACGCGGCGGTGCCGGGGTCATCGTCACCGAGGGCGCCAGCGTCCACGCGAGCGACTGGCCCTACGAGCGGGCGCCGCTGGCCGAGCGCTGCGCCGACGGCTGGGCGGCGATCGCGACGGCATGCCACGCCGAGGGGTCACTCGTGTTCGCCTCGCTCGATCACGCAGGCGGACAGGGCTCGAGCGCGTTCAACCAGGCACCGCTGTGGGCACCCTCGCGGGTGCCCGAGGTCAACTCCCGCGAGGTGCCGAAGTGGATGGAGCCGGGCGACATCGAGGCGGTCGTCGCCGGGTTCGTGTCCGCCGCAGCGGCGGCCGTGCGGTCGGGATGCGACGGCGTGGAGATCAACGCCGGCCAGCACAGCCTCGTGCGCCAGTTCCTCTCCGGTCTCACGAACCACCGTGGCGACGAGTGGGGCCAGACCAAGCACCTGTTCGCGCAGCGCATCGTCGAGGGTGCCCGCGGTGCGGTGGGCGACGCCGTCGTCGGCATGCGCCTGTCGTGCGACGAGCTCGCACCCTGGGCCGGCATCACGCCCGACATGGCCGTCGAGCTCGCGCCGCTGCTCGTCGCGGCCGGACTCGACTACCTCGTCGTGGTGCGCGGCGCGATCTTCTCCGCCGAGAAGACCCGACCCGACTTCCACGAACCCACCGGCTTCAACATCGACCTGTGCCGTCGCGTGCGCGACGCCGTCGCGGGCACCCCGGTGTTCCTGCAGGGATCCGTGGTCGATCCGGGCCAGGCCGAGTGGGCGCTCGGCGACGGTGTCGCTGACGGCGTGGAGATGACCCGTGCGCAGCTGGCCGACCCCGACCTCGTGCAGCTGCTGCGCGACGGTCGGGCCGAACAGATCCGCCCGTGCATCCGCTGCAACCAGACCTGTCAGGTGCGCGACGCCCGCAACCCGATCATCACGTGCGTCGTGGAACCGAGCGCGGGCCACGAGACCCACGATCCCGACTGGTACGTACCCACGCGGTCGGCGATCGACGTCACCGTGGTCGGCGGCGGCGTCGCCGGCTTGGAGACCGCCCGGGTCGCCGCCCGGCGCGGGCATCGCGTCACCGTCGTCGAACGCGACGACCGCCTCGGCGGTGTCGCCGCGATCGCCGGGCCGGCGCAGCCGTTCGTGGCGTGGCTCGTGGCCGAGTGCGAACGGGCGGGCGTGCAGGTCCGCCTCGGCACCGACGGCGCGACCGCGACAGGGCCGCACGTCGTGCAGGCCACCGGCGGTCGACCCGGGCGCCGCGAGTACGAGATCGCCGACGGCGCCGAGATCGTCGACGTGGTCGACGTCCGGCGCGGTACCGCCGTGCTACCCGCCATCGGGCCCGTCGCGCTCTTCGATCCCATCGGCGGTCCCATCGCCGTCGCCCTCGCCGAGGAACTCGGCGATCGGGCGGTCCTCATCACCCAGGACCAGATCGCCGGCAACGAACTCAGCCGCAGCGGCGACCTCGCCCCGGCGAACGTGCGCCTCGCACAGCGCGGCGCACACGTGGAGAAGCGCTCCCTGCTGCGCGCTGTTCGGCCCGGTTCGGTGGAGCTCGAGGACCGCTTCAGCGGCGAGCGGCGCACCGTCGAGGCCGTGGCCGTCGTCGACTGCGGATTCCGTCTGCCGACCGACCGCCTCCCCGACGCCTCGGTGCAGGTGGGCGACTGCGTCGCGCCGCGCACGGTGCTCGAAGCCGTGCTGGAGGCTCGGCGCGCCGCACGCACCCTCTGAGCCGACGGGTCTCTGCCGGTCTCTTGTACGGCGTACAGTTCGCGGTATGGACGCCGCCCATCTCGACCGAGCCCGCCAGCAGTTCGCCGACCGCAATCCGGGGAGCCGCCGCTACTTCGAGGAAGCCTCGCAGGTGCTCCCGGGCGGACACACCCGCACCGTGCTCAACCATCCGCCCTTCCCACTCGCGTTCGTCGCGGGCGAAGGTGCCACCCTCACCGACACCGACGGCCACCGCTACATCGACCTGCTCGGCGACTACACCGCCGGGCTCCTCGGCCACAGCGAGCGCCGCGTGCTCGACGTCGTCACCAGCGCGCTGCAGACCAACGTGAGCGTCGGCGGCGTCCACCCCGCCGAGGCCGTCCTCGGACGTCTGATGTGCGAGCGCTTCGGCATCGACCGGGTGCGGTTCACGAACTCCGGCACCGAGGCCAACCTGATGGCGATCACCACCGCCACGCAGTTCACCGGCCGCTCGAAGTTGCTCGTGTTCCTCGGCGGCTACCACGGCGGTGTCCTCTACTTCGCGAGCGGACCGGCACCGTGGAACGCGCCGTACGACTTCGTGATCGCCCCGTACAACGACCTCGCCGGCACCACGGCGCTGATCGAGCAGCACGGCAACGAGCTCGCCGCCGTGATCATGGAGCCGATGCTCGGGTCGGGCGGCTGTGTACCCGCCACCGCCGAGTTCGCCCAGGGCGTGTTCGCCGCGGCGCGCGCCGCCGGCGCCGTCTGCATCGCCGACGAGGTGATGACGTCACGGCACGGACGCCAGGGCATGCTGCGCCTGCTGGGCGCCGAGGCCGACATCACCACCTACGGCAAGTACATCGGCGGCGGCTTCTCCTTCGGTGCCTTCGGCGGGCGGGCCGACCTGCTCGACCAGTACGACACGACGCCGGGCGCACGCACCAACGTCATCAGCCACGCCGGCACGTTCAACAACAACATCGCGACGATGACCGCCGGCGGCGCGGTGCTCGGGGAGGTGTTCACCGCCGACGTGGCCGAGGCACACACCGCTCGCGGCGACGAGTTCCGCCAGCAGGTCGCCGCCGTGTGCGCCAAGCACCCGGTGCCGATGAGCGTCAGCGGCTTCGGCTCGATGATGTCGCTACACGCCACGGCCACCGTTCCCACCAACGTGCGCGAGGCGTTCGCCCGCGACCACGTGCTGCAGGAGTTGGTGTTCCTCGGCCTGCTCGAGCGCGGGGTGTACATCGCCTTCCGCGGCATGGTGAACGTGGGGCTCGCCCACACCGACGACCAGCTGGCCGCAGGTCTCGACGCGCTCGACGACACCCTCGCCGAGCTGTCGAAGCTCCGCGACTGAGCCCGGGCGACCGCCGTCCGGCGGCACCTGCCGGGCACGGGCGACGTTTGGCGACGTTTGGCGACGTCGGGCGACGTCGGGCGACGTCGTCGGCACGGCGCGCGACGGCTCCACTAGCGTCGAATCGTGGAGCTGTTCGAGACACCCCTTCCCGGCGTCGGCGTGCGCTACGAGTTCACCAGCGCGGCCGGCGACCGTCTCGGCGTGATCGTCCGCCGCGACGCTCGTCGCGAGGTGCTGGTGTACGACGACCGCGACCCCGACGCCTGCCGCGCCACGATCCCGCTGAACGGCGAGGAGGCGGCCACCCTCGTCGAACTGCTCGGCGGCACCAAGGTGACCGAACGGGTGAGCGACCTCCGCCACGAGGTGGAGGGGCTCGCGATCGAGTGGGTCACGCTCGAGCCAGGGCGAGGGCTCACCGGTCGCACGATCGGCGACGGGAGGATCCGCACCGAGACCGGCTCGTCGGTGGTGGCGATCATCCGCGGCGAGCGGTCCATCCCCGGACCCGGCCCCGAGTTCGAACTGGCCGCAGGCGACGTCGCGCTCGTGGTCGGATCGATCGACGGGGTGCAGCGGGCACATCGGCTCCTCACCTCGTGACGCCGGTGAACACCGCCGGAGGGCACCTGTGATCTCGACCTCCGGGGTCTCGAGGCCCGCGAGTCGCAGCCGTGCCGCTCCGGCATCGGCGCAGGCCTCGTCGAGGTGACGGCGATGGTCGCCGTCTCGTCAGTCAGCAACATCCTCATCGAGCTCGGCGCGGTGCTGCTCCTGCTGGGCGTGTGCGGACGGCTCGCGGCGCGCGTCGGGCTGCCGTCGATCCCGCTCTACCTCGTCGCCGGGCTGATGCTGGGCGAAGGCAGCCCGGTGGCGCTCGAGGCGAGCAGCGAGTTCATCCGCATCGGCGCTGATCTCGGGGTCGTGCTGTTGCTGCTCCTCCTCGGGCTCGAGTACACGCCGGAGGAGCTGTCGCACGGCATTCGCACCAACTGGCTCGCCGGCCTCATCGACTTCGGGGCGAGCTTCACACCGGGGTTCCTCGGCGGCCTGCTCCTCGGTTGGGGCACGGTCGCTTCGATCCTGCTGGGCGGCATCACCTACATCACGTCTTCGGGCATCGTGGCCAAGCTCCTCGCCGATCTCGAACGACTGGGCAACCGGGAGACGTCGACGGTGCTGTCGTTGTTGGTGATGGAGGACATCGTGATGGCGGTGTTCCTCCCGGTCGCCGCCGTGTTGATCGTGGGCGCGTCCGTGGTGGAGGCCGGGCTCTCCGTCCTGCTCGCCCTCACGGTCGTCGCCGTCGCACTGTTCGTCTCGCTGCGTCACGGTGTGCGCGTGAGCAGACTGCTCGATTCGACCTCCCCGGAGCTGCTGTTGCTCACGGTCCTCGGCACCACGTTCCTCGCCGCCGGCCTCGCCGACAAAGCGAAGGTCTCGGCGGCGGTCGGCGCCTTCCTGATCGGCGTGATGCTGTCGGGGCAGATCGCGGAGCGCGGTCGTGAACTCCTGTCGCCGATCCGGGACGTCTTCGGTGGCCTGTTCTTCATCTTCTTCGGCCTGCAGATCGACCCCGGCGATCTGCCCCCCGTCGTGGTGCCTGGTCTGGTGCTGGCGGCGGTCTCCGCCGTGTCGAAGGTCTCGACGGGCTGGTGGGCCGCTCGCCACGCGGGCATCGGACCTCGCGGCCGCCGACGGGCTGCGGCCGCGATGATCCCTCGCGGGGAGTTCTCGATCGTCATCGCAGGGATCGGCACCGCGGCCGGGCTCGAGTCCGAACTCGGACCCGTCGCGGCGTGTTACGTGCTGATCCTCGCGATCGGCGGCTCGTTCGCGATGCGATTCGTCGCGTGAGGGCCGGGCAGTCGGCCGAGCGGGTGCGGTCGTCCGTGGCCGCTCGGATGAGCGTCGGGCCGAACGTCGGCTGGTAAGAACTCCGGCATGACCGACCTTTTCGACATGACCGGCAAGGTGGCCGTGGTCACCGGCGGCAGCCGTGGCCTCGGACGCGAGATGGTGCTCGCGTTCGCCGACCGCGGCGCCGACGTGGTGATCGCCAGCCGCAAGCTCGACAACTGCGAGGCCGTCGCCGAGGAGGTGCGCCAGAAGGGCCGCAACGCCTTGGCCATCGCCTATCACGCCGCGTCGTGGGAGGGTGCCGAGGAGCTCGCCGAGGCGGCGTACCGCACGTTCGGCCGCGTCGACGTCCTCGTGAACAACGCCGGTATGTCACCGCTGTACCCGTCGGTCGACGCGATCACCGAGGACCTGTACGACAAGGTGATGGGCGTCAACCTGAAGGGTCCGTTCCGCCTGTCGGCCATCGTCGGCACCCGCATGGCTGCCGGCGACGGTGGCTCGATCATCTTCGTGTCGTCGATCGCCTCGCAGCGCACCAGCCCGAGCGAGCTCGTGTACGGGGCGGCCAAGGCCGGCGTGAACGCGCTCACCTACGGCCTCGCCCGCACCCTCGGCCCGAAGGTGCGCGTCAACTGCATCGTGCCCGGTCCGTTCCTCACCGACATCTCCAAGGCGTGGGACATGGAGTCGTTCCAGAAGTCGGCGCGAGCGGGCTTCGCGCTCGAGCGCGGCGGCGAGCCGCACGAGATCGTCGGCGCGGCCCTGTACTTCGCGACCGCCGCCGGCAGCTACACCACCGGTACCACCCTCAACGTCGACGGCGGTCCGCGTTGACTCCCGCGACGGACCCGGCAGTGTCACCCGATGCGCGGGACGGCCGGGCTCTCCGCGCCGTGCTGTGGGACATGGACGGCACCCTCGTCGACACCGAGCCGTACTGGATCGAGCGCGAGCACGAGATCGTCGCCGAGTACGGCAACGGCTCGTGGAGCGAGGCACACGGCCATGCGATCGTCGGCAAGGACCTGCGCGACTCGGCCGCCTACATGCGCGAACACGGCGAGTTGCCGCTCGAGATCGACGCGATCGTGAACCTCCTCCTCGACGGGGTGATCGAGCGGGTGCACCGTGCCGTGCCGTGGCGACCCGGGGCTCGCGAGCTCCTCGCCGACCTGCTCGACGCCGGCATCCCGTGCGCGCTCGTCACGATGAGCTGGACCCGCTTCACCGATGCGATCGTCCCGCTGCTGCCCTCCGGCTCGTTCGCGACGGTCGTGGCCGGTGACGACGTGGTGAACGGCAAGCCGCACCCGGAGCCGTACCTCACGGCAGCGGCCCGACTCGGCGTGGATCCGCACGACTGCATTGCGCTGGAGGACTCGTTCACGGGCGTCCGTTCCGCCGACGCCGCCGGCTGCTGCACGATCGCCGTCCCCCACGTGGTGACGGTGCCCGACGGTCACGGTCACCACCGGCTCGACTCGCTCACCGGGGTCACCGCCGCTCAGCTGGCGGGACTTCTGACCGCTTGCACGAGGACGCCCCCGGGCGCATGATGATCACAGAGATCCCACTCGTGTGGGACCGGGCAGGCCTCTGGCGCTGACCCAACGGGTGCGAGATCCCGGGCTCTGCCCCGGGATCTCCCCATTTTTCGTCGATCGTCGACAGCTGATCCGGAGCCGATTCGTCGACCGACCCGACGTCGGCACGCCCGGTGTGGAATTGTTGCGGGCGCAACGATGTTGAGGAGACCATGAGCACGATCACCGTCCAGCGAGCCGACCAGCGTTTCGTCACCGACATCGGCTGGCTCGACTCCAAGCACTCGTTCAACTTCGGCCCCCACTGGTCGCCCGAGCACCAGGGACACGGCCTCCTCCTCGTCAACAACGACGACGTCGTCGCCCCCGGCCAGGGATTCGGCACCCACGGCCACCGCGACATGGAGATCGTCACCTGGGTGCTGTCGGGTCGGCTCGCTCACCGCGACTCCACCGGAACCGACGACGTCATCTACCCCGGCCTCGCCCAGCGCATGTCGGCCGGCAGCGGCATCCGCCACAGCGAGATGAACGCGAGCCCCGACGAGCCCGTGCACTTCGTGCAGATGTGGGTGCTGCCCGACACGCCCGGCGTCCAGCCCGGCTACGAACAGCGCGACCTCAATGCCGCGCTCGACGCGGGCGGGCTCGTGGCGATCGCCTCGGGCAAGGGACATCCCGGCGCGATCCGCATCCACCAGCGCGAGGCCGTGCTCTGGGGTGCCCGCCTGTCGGCGGGCCAGTCGGTCGAGGTACCCGCCGACGGCCACGTGCACCTGTTCGTCGCCCTCGGCGCCGGGACGCTGGACGCGGCCGGAGAACTGGGGCAAGGTGACGCCGTGCGACTCACCGACGCCACCGACCCGATCACGTTCACCGCCACCGCCGACGGCACCGAGCTCCTCATCTGGGCGACGGCATGAGCGAGCCACACGGCGTCGACGCAACGACCCGGGCCGCGCTCGACGCCCGACGCGCCGAGCTGTCCCGGCAGTACCTGCAGCCCCGGGCGACGCGCCCCGCGAGCACCGCTCGCGGGGTGCACCACGTCGCCCTCATCTGCAGCGACGTCGAGCGGACCGTCCGGTTCTACGACGGTGTCCTCGGCTTCCCGCTCATCGAGATGTTCGAGAACCGCGACTACGCGGGGTCGACGCACTTCTTCTTCGATCTCGGCCACGGCAACACGCTCGCCTACTTCGACCTCCCGGGCCTCCCCCTCGGCGAGTACGCCGAGGTGCTCGGCGGCCACCACCACCTGGCCATCTCGATCGAACGCGATGCCTGGGAGGCGATCAAGGGCCGCTTCGACGCTCAGGGCATCGAGTACGCCCACGTCGACGGCTCGTCGCTGTACTTCCGCGGTCCCGACGGCGAACGGCTCGAGCTCATCAGCGATCCGCTGCTGGA
>CAUJET010000175.1 GCA_963169665.1 Actinomycetota bacterium
CACGAGCACGATCTGATGGTGCGCCGTCGGGTCCTGGGTGAGGAACACCATCTCGCCCATGCCCGGCGCCGGTTCGCCGCGGTTGGTGACGTGGAAGCCGAGCACGTCGGTGTAGAAGGCGACCATGCGGTCGAGGTCGCGCACGGCCAGTGTGGCGTGGCCGAGGGTGAGGCGGGGAGCGATGTCCGTCATGGCTGACACAGTGTCCAATATTGAATGAATTGTCAATCTTGAGTTACGATGCCGTCCGTGCCCACGGCCACGGACGCCTCGACGAACGGCTCGACCGAGTTCCCGCTCACCCGCGGTCACAAGAAGAAGGCGCGCACCCGACAGGTGTTGCTCGACTCGGCGCTCGAGGTGCTGGCCGAACAGGGTGAGGGCTTCAACATCGCCGACCTCGCCGGTCGCGCCGGCGTCTCGCACGGCACCTTCTACAACTACTTCACCGACCGCGAGCAGCTGATCGACGCGCTCGTGCCGCACGTCGTCGAATCGTTCGCCGCGCGTGCGGCGGTCGAGTTCGACGACCCCGATCCGGCGGTGAGGTTCGCCACGATCACGGCCCAGGCCCTCGCTGCCGCCGTGCACCAACCCGAGACGGTGCGGGTGGCGCTGCGCATCGACGCCGTGCAGCGGGCGCTCGTGATCGACGGCCCGCTGTCGTACCTCCGGCGCGACCTCCTCGATGGTCGTGCCAGTGGACGGTTCGTCGGTCCGGCCGACGACGGCACGCTCGACGTGGTGCTCGGCGCCCTGCTCCTCGCGGCGCGGCGGGTGATCGACGGCGAGGTCGCACCTGCATACCGCCGCAGCGTCATCGCCCGACTGCTGCAGTCGCTCGGCGTGCCACGCGACGACGCCGTCGCGCTGGCCAAGCGCGCCGTCGGCGCCTCCCGCTGACGAGTGGGCGGGCGAGGTGCCCGCTCGCAGGCCGCCGGTCTGGCATCGTGTCCGTCCATGGCACACGAGCGCGCCGGCACCGTCGCTACCCCCGCCGATCTGGTCGATCTCCCGCACCTGGTCGCCTCGTACTACACCGTCGTCCCCGATCCGGCCGACCCGGTGCAGCAGGTGAGCTTCGGCACCTCGGGCCACCGTGGCACGAGCACGAACGGGTCGTTCAACGAAGCCCACATCGCAGCCACGACCCAGGCGATCTGCGAGTTCCGCGCCGCCCAGGGCGTCGCCGGTCCGCTGTTCCTCGGCCGCGACACCCACGGGTTGTCGGAGCCGTCGTGGATCACGGCGCTCGAGGTGTTGGCGGCCAACGACGTGACGACGATGATCGATGTCGACGACCGCTTCACCCCGACGCCCGCGGTGAGCCACGCGATCCTGCGGCACAACGCAGGGCGCAGCGCGATCGACACCGGTCGCGCCGACGGGATCGTGGTCACGCCGTCGCACAACCCGCCCACCGACGGCGGCTTCAAGTACAACCCGCCCGACGGCGGGCCGGCCGACACCGACGCGACCGGATGGATCGCCGACCGGGCGAACCAGTACCTGGCAGACGGCAACCGAGGCGTCCGGCGGGTCTCGCTCGTGCAGGCGCGCTCGGCCGCGACGACGCACCGCTACGACTTCCGGGGCATCTACGTCGACGATCTCCCCGCCGTGGTCGACCTCGACACGATCCGCACCGCTGGCGTGCGCATCGGCGCCGACCCGCTCGGCGGCGCGAGCGTCGACTACTGGGCGATGATCGCCGACCGTCACCGGCTCGATCTCACCGTCGTCAACCCGCTCGTCGACGCCACGTGGCGGTTCATGACGCTCGACTGGGACGGGAAGATCCGTATGGACTGCTCGTCGCCACACGCGATGGCATCGCTCATCGCAGCTCGCGACCGCTTCGACGTGTCGACCGGCAACGACGCCGACGCCGACCGCCACGGCATCGTCACCCCCGACGGCGGCCTGCTGAACCCGAACCACTTCCTCGCCGTCGCGATCGAGTACCTCTACGCGCACCGTCCGGGGTGGGCGCCCGACTGCGGCATCGGCAAGACCCTCGTCTCGTCCTCGATGATCGACCGCGTCGCCGCAGACCTCGGGCGCCGACTCGACGAGGTGCCGGTCGGCTTCAAGTGGTTCGTGCCGGGGCTCGTCTCGGGCTCGATCGGCTTCGGCGGTGAGGAATCGGCCGGTGCCTCGTTCCTCCGCCGTGACGGTGGCGTGTGGACGACCGACAAGGACGGCCTCATCCTCTGTCTGCTCGCCGCCGAGATGATCGCCGTCACGGGCCAGAGCCCGTCGCAGCGGTACGCGGCGCTCACCGAGCGTCACGGCGCGCCCGCGTACGCGAGGGTCGATGCGCCCGCCACCCGAGCGGAGAAGGCCTTGCTGAAGAACCTCTCGCCCGACCAGGTGACCGCGACCGAACTCGCGGGCGAGCCGATCACCGCCAAGCTCACCGCGGCGCCCGGCAACGGTGCCTCGATCGGTGGCCTGAAGGTCACGACCGAGTCGTCCTGGTTCGCCGCCCGCCCCTCGGGCACCGAGGACGTCTACAAGATCTACGCCGAGAGCTTCCGCGGCGCCGATCATCTCGCCGAGGTGCAGTCCGCGGCGCGCGACGTGGTGGCGACCGCACTGGGGAGCTGACCGCCGCGAGCTCGGTGTCGTGGCCGGCAGTGTGACCGGCGGTGGGACGGGCGAACGTCAGTACGAAAATGCGTCGACCAGCACGCGGAGATCGCCCGCCATCCGACTGAGGTCCTCCGACGCTTGTGCGGTGTCGTGAGCACCAGATGCAGCCGCGCCCGTGGCGGAGGCGACCTCGCCGATCCCTTGCGAGATGGCTCCCATTCCACCCTCGGCGTTGCTCATCGAGCGTGCGATCTCGCTCGTCACGGCTGCCTGTTCCTCGACGGCCGTCGCGATGGTGGCCTGCAGCTCCGCGATCCGATCGATGGTGGTGACGATGCGGCCGATCGAGATGGTCGAGTCCTCGGTCGCGCTCCGGATCATCTCGACCTTGCGTGCGATGTCCTCCGTGGCGAGCGCCGTGGCATTCGCCAACTCCTTCACCTCGTTTGCGACGACGGCGAAGCCCATGCCGGCCTCGCCTGCGCGTGCCGCCTCGATGGTCGCATTGAGCGCCAGCAGGTTTGTCTGCTCGGCGATCGACGTGATCACCTGGACGATGTCGCCGATCTCCTTCGAACTCGTCCGGAGCCGTTCGACGCCCACGCTCGCATCGTTCGCTGCAGCGACCGCCTCTTGGGCGACCTCGGTCGCCGAGGCCGCGCTGCGTGCGATTTCCGAGATGGATGCCGACATCTGGTCTGCGGCATGCGTCGCGCTCTGAACATCGCTCGCGACGTTCTCGGCCGCACCGGAGACCACCTGGGCCTGCCCGGAGCTCTGCTCGGCTGCGGTCCCCATCTGTGACGCAACGGCCTGGAGCTCCTCGGCAGCGGCCGCCAGGGTCTGGCTGTTGCCCGCGATCTGGCGAATGCTGGAGCGGAGGTCGCCCAGGAGTTTGGCCACACCACCGCCGAGCCTGCCGAGCGAATCGGTGCCGCGTACGTCGACGTCCACGCTGAGGTCACCGTCCGCCGCTCGGCTGATCGTCCCGAGCAGTGAGTCCACCCTGGCTCCGATCTCGGCTGCATTGGCGCTGTCTCGGACCATCGCTGCCTCGTTCTGGAACTCGAGCGCTTCGCGCCGATCGATGTCGCTGGCCAGGAGCCTCCATCCGAGCCCGAGACCGACTCCGCCGCCCGCCGCGCAGAACAGACCGATGGCGAAGAACAACGTTCCGGTGGTACTCTGGCCGCCGGCAACGAGTCCGACCACCGATGCGACACCCAGCGCGGCGACGAGCGAGAGCAGCGCGATCATGTAGCGGCCGAGCATGGATCTGCTGAGGCCATCCGAGCGAATCCCGTTCGCCACGCGCTTCATCTTCACGATCAGGGTGATGCAGGTGAGCGACCTCGACGCGAACTCGCTGCCGTCCCCGAGCAGGCGGTCGGGTTGGATCGTCTCTCCGGCGTCGATCCGCCGGACGATCTCGCCAGCACACTCGTGGAACGCGGCATGCGCGGCCAGGAGCTCGGCGACCGTCTGCGAGCGCTGGGCGTGGGCATCGCCGTGCAGCCACTGGCCCAACGGGCATCGGTCATCGCGACTCACGACGTTCGCGTCGAGCGTGCCATCCGGCCGCTCCAGGTAGTCGGCGAGCTTCTGTTTCCACGCGCTGTGCGCCTTGATCGCCTGGTCGAAATCCACGTGAGCCCTCCGGATCGGGTCGTTCACGGAGTGATCGTCCGGTCGAACGGCGAGCAGGCACGGGGTCGGTACCTCGAGAGGCGTCGTCGAGCGTCCGGAGTGCCGGACGCCTGAATCGATTCAGGCGCGGTGCGTCGACGACGCCGGACCGCTCGGGTGTGTCGGCCCATGGCTCTAATGTGCGGACGTGGCGCGGCGTGTGCGGATCATCGATGTCGCCCGGGCCGCCGGTGTGTCGGCGGCGACGGTGTCGAACGCGATGAACCACCCGGCGCTCGTCTCCGATGCGACCCGCGTCGCGGTGCAGGAGGCGATCGACCGGTTGGGCTATGCACCGGCGCCGGCCGCGAGGCAGCTGCGCACCGGTCGCAGCGACACCGTCGGTGTCGTCGTACCGAACCTGTCGAACGCGTTCTGGGCCGATGTTGCCGGTGGGGCGGAGGACGCGGCGGACGAGCAGGGCATCCGCCTCGTCATCTCCACCACCAGAGGCGTCGACGGTGAGCGGGAGCGGCAGGCCATCGAGCACCACGCAGAACTCGGCGTCGACGGGATGCTCGTCGCGTCGTTCCAGCCCCGTTCCGTGGTGCTGCCGTACCTCGACCTGGGCGTCCCGATCGTCCTCGTCGGCCGACAGGGCGAGCAGCTCGGCATCTCGTCGGTCAGCATCGACGAGACCGCCGGGATGGCGCAGGCGGTCGACCATGTCGTGGGCCTCGGCCACCGGCGCATCGTGTTCGCCAACGGCCCCACCACCATGTCGTGGTGCATCGAGCGCCGCGCGGGCTGGCGTCGGGCCATGCGTCGGCACGGACTCGACGGCGCAGCTGGGTGTGCCGAGATCACGGTGCGAGAGGTGATGTCCGGTGCGGGTGCATCGCTGCTCGAGCAGGTGGCCGAGCTGCGGCTGGCACCGACGGCGATCGTGTGTGCGAACGACGTCATCGCCGTCGACGTGGTGCGTGAGCTGCGGCGTTCGGGCATGCGTGTGCCCGACGACGTGTCGGTGGTCGGCTACGACGACTCGATCCTCGCCGGCGTGGTGGTGCCGGCGCTGACGACCGTCCGTCAGGACGCAGTGCGCCTCGGTGTGGAGGCGATCGACCTGCTCCGGCGGCTGGTCGGGACCGGCACGGTCGATCACCGCCTGCTCGCCCCGACGATGGTGGTGCGCGAGAGCTCCGGGCCTCCGCCGCAGTCGCGCCCGAGTGGCCGCCCGGCGACGGCATCCGCGGGCCGCGCTGCGCCCGCCGACGCGCCGACGTCGACCAGCGGGTCGACGTCGACCGTGGGCGGGGGCGACGCCGCCCGCGGCACGTTGCAGGACGTGCTCGACGCCTCGTTCGCACTCATCGACGAGGGTGGCGCCGATGCCTTGACATACCGAGCGATCGCCCACAGGGCAGGCATCTCACTCGGGACGCTGAGCTACCACCTCCGGCCCTTCGGCGACCTGCGCGACCATCTGTGGCAGGAGGTGGAGGTTCGGCTCGCAGCGAGCACCCTCGGGGCATCGAGTGTGGCGATGGCGGCTGCGCAGATGCTCGCCTGGACCGACCGGCACCGTCGGCAGGCATTGTTCTACGCGACGCACACACCGAACCCCGACCGAACGTTGCGGATGGATCTGCTGTCCCGGATCCCGAACATCCCGACCGACCCCGACGTGCTCGATCGGCATCGTCCGTTCCTCGGATATGTCGCTCGCCGCCTCCAGACCGTCATCGAGTACGCGTTGTTCGAGCCCGACCGTGAGGCAGCCGAGCAATTGCTCGGCACCGAGCTCCGGGAGCAGGCCGCGGTCTGGCGGGCATTCGCAGCACGGCTCGCCGTGCCCGATTCGCGAACCCGGATCGACTAACCTCTCGTACAGCGTCCGATTTGGGGTCGGGCCGGGGTGGGAGAGGAGATGCGTCGTGACGCCGCAGGTTCGTCGGCTCCAACGGGTGCGCGTGCGATTCCGGCAGGCAGGCCGCGATGTCGAGGGTTCGTTCGACGTCGTCGACACCACGCCACCCTGGCTCGAGTTCGACCGCGTCGAGGCGGCCGCCGTGCCCGATGTCGACACCATCGTCGACTTCGACGTCGACGGTGCATCCTTCCGCGCGACGGTGCAGCGCCGCGACGGGGACGGCTTCACGATCCTGCGTCCGGTGTTCATCGAACTCGAGTCCGACGAGCGCGGGTTCGACATGTCGAGCCACGGGTCGCTCGAGGTCGACCTCGACCGCTGGTGATGGTCGAGCCACCCGCGTGACGCGCCGCTGACACGCCGAGGGGGGACGCCCTCGCGCCGACGACCCCGCCTGCTCGTACCGGCTCCCATTTGCTCGTGGCGGCGACGTTCGCCGAGCATCGGGGAATGACCGCAACGGATGCAGCATTCCTCGGACTCGACGAGATCGACGGCAGGCACTCGCTGCCGATCGAGAAGCGGCACTGCACGCCGTTCGACTTCCTCTACGGCGGCTCCGGCGTCGCCGCATGCGCGACCGCTGCCGAGGCGGTGACGGGCCGGCCGCTGGTGTGGATCACGACCCAGTACGTGGGCCAGGCAACCTCGGGGGAGCGTCTCGACCTCGACGTCGAGATCCTGGTGGCGGCACGCTCGACCTCGCAGACCATCGTTCGCGCGCACGTCGGCGATCGCCTGGTGCTGCACGCCACGACGGCACACACCGACCGTCCGGTGGGGGACGAGGCGTGGTGGGACGCGATGCCGGACGTGCCGGCACCCGAGGACTGCCCGCCGTTCGCGCTCAGTTTCGACGACCCGAACGACCAGTCCTTCTTCCGGTCGCTCGAGCGTCGGGCGCCGACCGACTGGAGCGAGGCACCCAACGGCCGGCTGGCGATCTGGGCGCGCGTGCCGGGGTGGGGGATCGGCACGCCCGCGTCGCAGGCGTTCATCGCCGACATCGTCCCCGTCGCGGTGATGAGCGGGCTCGGTCGGATGAGTGGAGCGACGAGCCTCGACAACACCCTGCGCGTGGTGCACGGCGAGCCCTACGACGGTTGGGTGCTCCTCGACGTCGAGGCGCAGGGATACCGGCGGTCGATCGGGCACGGACAGGTGCGCATGTGGCGACCCGACGGTGTCCTCCTCGGGATCGGTAGCCAGTCCTGCATCGTGCGCACGAACCTCCACACCCGGCCGCCCGGCTGAGCGACGGCGACGGTGACGGTTCGTCGGAGAGAGGGCTGTACAAAGTTAGTTAGGTATGCCTAACATCCACCCGTGACCGCTTGCCAGGAGACCACGACCGACGATGCCCCGGTCTCGCCGCTGCTGTCGGCGTTGCCCACGGTCCACGGTCGGGTCGTGGCACGACGACGGTTCACCGAGGACCTGCTCGAGGTCACGCTCGCCGGCTTCGGTGCCGTCGACGGCCGGCCGTGGATGGATCGGCTGACGGGCGGCGACCAGTTCGTCTTCGCGCTGGTGTCGCCCGAGCCTGGTGGCATCCGACCCGGCTACCGCCTGGCTGATCTGCTCGAGCGACGACCCGGTGACCCGGTGCGTGGCGCGTACTACACGGTTCGTCGCGCACGGCCGGAGGTGGACGAGCTCGACCTGTGGGTCGTCGACCACGGCGCGCCGGGTTCCGTCGGCGAGTGGATGCGGACCGCCGCGAGCGGCGAACCGGTTGCGCTGTGGGGGCCTCGCTGCGGGTTCCGCATCCCCGACGACACCCGTCGCGCCTTGTTCGTCGCCGACGAGACCGGGTTCGCCGCCGTCGCGGCGCTGATCGACCAGCTGCCGGCCGATGCCCGCGCAACGGCCGTCATCGAGTGCCGGGGCGACGCGCACCGACCCTCCGTGCCGCCACACCCCGGCCTCGACCTGATCTGGGTCGATCGCGGTGACGACGCGCCAGGAACGGTGAACCGGCTGCTCCCCGTCGTCGGATCGCTCGTGGCCTCGTCGCCCGATGCCGGGTTCGATGCTGTGTTCGGCGCGGCCGAGTCCCGGCACGTGACAGAGATCCGGCGGTTCCTGCGGCCGCTCGGACTCGGTGCGGATCGATCGATGCTCACCGGCTACTGGCGTCGGGAGGTCGGCTGATGCTCGCGTCGTCCCACCTGCCGGTCGATCGCGATCCCGTGCTGCCGGAGCCGGCTCCCGCCGAGGTCGCGCTCGGCCGAGCGCTCCGCAACCGGCACCGCGCGCGGGTGGTCGCAGCGCTCGCCGCCCTGGTCGTCATCGCCGCTCTCGGCTCGCTCGCGATCGGGGCGAAGTCGATCCCGCTCGACGTCGTCGTCCGGGCGCTCACGTCGTACGACCGGACGATCAGCGACCACCTCGTCGTGCGCGAGCTGCGGCTGCCGCGCACGATCATCGGCCTGGTCGTGGGCGTCGCGCTCGGGGTGAGCGGCGCCGTGATGCAGGCCGTGACGCGCAACCCGCTCGCGGACCCAGGGATCCTCGGCGTGAACGCCGGCGCGTCGTTCGCCGTGGTCCTCGGCATCTCCGCCGTCGGCGTGGGGTCGACCCTCGGGCTCGTGTGGTTCGCGTTCGCCGGTGCCGCGATCGCCTCCGTGCTCGTCCACCTCCTCGGCGCGCTCGGGGGCGGCGCCGGCACACCGGTGCGACTCGCGTTGGCCGGAGCAGCACTGAGCTCGCTGCTGTTCGCGGCCACACGAGCGGTCACCCTGCTCGACGAGTCGACGCTCGACCAGTTCCGGTTCTGGGCGGTGGGGTCGCTGTCGGGCCGTGACGACGACGTCATCCGCAGCATCGTCTGGTTCGTGGTCGCCGGGGTCGCGCTCGCCGCCGGACTCGCCCGGCCGCTGAACGCGATGGGTCTGGGCGACGATGTCGCAGCCGGACTCGGCGTGCGCCTCGGACGCACGCGCCTGCTCGCCGGCGTGGCGATCGTGTTGCTGTGCGGCGCCGCAGTCGCCGCCTGCGGCCCGATCGCGTTCGTGGGGCTGGTGGTGCCGCACGCGGTGCGCTCGTTCCTCGGGAACGACCAGCGGTGGATGACCGTCGGCTGTGCACTCGCCGGCCCGCTGGTGCTGCTCGTCTGCGACACCGTCGGACGGGTGGTGGCCCGACCTGGTGAGGTGCAGGTCGGGATCATGACCGCCGCGCTCGGCGGCCCCGCGTTCGTGGTGCTCGTGCGCCGTCGGCGGATGGTGCTCCGATGAGCGCCGTCCGTGCCGACGTCGGCCGTGTCGTCGACCTGCGGGTGTCGTCGGTCGAGGCCGTGCCACGCAACCGTGCGATCTCCACAAGCGTGGTCGTGCTCCGGCGCCGCACCTGGTCCCTGCGACTGCGCGTCCGCTCGATCGTGGTGTGCGCGGCGGTGCTGGCGGTCGGCGTCGTCGTCGTCGTGTGGTCGCTGATGGTGGGGGACTTCCCGCTGTCGGTCGGCCAGGTCCTCCGTTCGGTGACCGGCGACGGCGGACCGGACGCCGAGTTCGTCGTGCAGACCCTTCGTCTCCCTCGAGCGCTCACGGCCGTACTGGTCGGCGCCGCACTCGGCATGTCGGGCGCGGTGTGCCAGTCGATCGCCCGCAACCCCCTCGGCTCGCCGGACATCATCGGCTTCGAGTCGGGCGCTGCCGCCGGCGCGGTGCTGATGATCACCGTGTTCGGTGCGTCCGAGGCGGCCGTCGCCGGCGGTGCGGTCGCCGGTGGGGTGGCCACCGCGATCGCCGTCTACGCCCTGTCGTGCCAGGGCGGGCTCTCCGTGTCGCGGTTGGTGCTGGTGGGGATCGGGGTCGGGTTCGCCGCGTCGGCCGCAGTCGATTTCATGATCACCCGGGCGCAGATTCACGACGTCCAGCGGGCGGCAGTCTGGCTCACGGGGTCGCTCAACGGCCGTACCTGGGACCACGTCCGCACGATCGGCGTCGCGCTCCTCGTGCTCGCACCCGCCGTCGTGGTCGCACAACGCTCGCTCGACCGACTCGCCCTCGGTGACGACACCGCGACCGCGCTCGGCGTCAGGGTGGGCAGAGTCAAGTTGTCGCTCGTGCTCTTCGCCGTCGTGCTGGCATCGCTGGCGGTCGCCGCGGCGGGCCCGATCGTGTTCGTCGCCTTCGTCTCGGCCCCGATCGCCCGCCGGCTCACCGCCACGCCCGGCGCGGCGGTGGTGCCGGCCGCGCTCGTGGGCGCGACGGTGACCGTCGCTGCCGACCTGGCCGCTCGACGGGCGTTCGCCCCGACCGAGTTCCCGGTGGGCATCGCCACCGCCGTCCTCGGCGCGCCGTATCTGCTGTGGCTCCTCGCCCGCCGAGCCCGGACGGGGGCGTCGTGAGGCTCGTCGCCGACGACGTCACGCTCGCCTACGACGGACGGGTGGTGGTCGAGGATCTCACGCTCGCCGTCCCCGACGGCCGGGTGACCGCGATCATCGGGCCGAACGCATGCGGCAAGTCGACGCTGTTGCGCGCCCTCGCTCGTCTGCTCCGTCCGCGGCACGGCTCGGTCGTGCTCGACGGCGAATCGATCCACCGGCTGCCCACCAAGCAGGTGGCCCGACGCCTCGGCCTGCTGCCGCAGCACCCGATCCCCCCGGAGGGGATCCTCGTCGGCGACCTCGTGGCACGCGGTCGCACCCCGCACCAGTCGCTGCTGCAGCAGTGGTCGGTCGCCGACGAGGCAGCGGTGCAGGCCGCCCTCGACGCGACCGGTGTGGCGGACCTCGCCGATC
>CAUJET010000176.1 GCA_963169665.1 Actinomycetota bacterium
CCGTTGGCGTCGAACTTGAACTTCGTGGCGGGTCAGACGGTGCCGAACGCGGTGATCGTCGGTGTGAGTGCTGACGGCAAGATCACGTTGTTCAACTCGTCGGGTTCGTCGCATCTGGTGGTCGACGTCACCGGCTGGTTCGATGCCGCACCTGCGGTGCCCGACACCACCGGACCGGTGGTCAGCGCCCGCACGGTCTCCGCGCTCACGGCCACGACGGCCAACGTGAACTGGACGACGGACGAGGCAGCCACGTCGCAGGTCGAATGGGGCACGACCACGTCGTACGGTTCGACGTCGACGTTGAACCCGTCGCTCGTCACGTCGCACACGGTCGGCCTGACCGGTCTCTCGGCGTCGACGCTCTACCACTACCGGATCCGCACCACGGACGCCGCGGGGAACGAGACCGTGACCGCAGATGCGACCTTCACGACCGCAGCGGTCGGCGGATCGCTGGTGTACCTCTCGAGCCTCACTCCCTCGGTGGCGCCGGTGAACGGCTGGGGACCGATCGAGAATGATTCGTCGAACGGCGGAGACCTCGCGGCCGACGGCGTGACGCAGTCGATCAACGGCGTCGAGTTCGCCAAGGGCGTGGGCGTCAACGCGGTGTCGGATGTCCGCTACACGGTTCCGGGTGGATGTACCACGTTCCTCGCAGAAGTCGGCGTGGACGATGAGGTCGGCGGCCTCGGCACGGTCGTGTTCCAGGTGTGGAATGCCACGTCGACCCAGCTGTACACCTCGGGTGCGCTGACCGGATCGTCGGCCGCTCGCCAGGTGAGCGTGCCGCTCGCCGGTGTCACGACGCTCCGCCTCGTCGTCACCAATGGTGGCGACGACGAGTCGTTCGACCACGCGAACTGGGCCGACGCCCGGCTCGTCTGCAGCACCGGGACCGCCGACATCACGGCGCCGGGCATCAGCGCCGTCGCGTCCGGTTCGGTGACCTCGAGCGGCGCCACGATCACGTGGACGACGAATGAGGCGGCGACGTCTCAGGTCGAGTACGGGTTCACGACGGAGTACGGCAGCGTCTCGGCGCTGAACGCCACGGCGGTGTCGTCCCACTCCCGTGTGATCACCGGGCTGACGCCAAACAAGACCTACCACTACCGGGTCCGCAGCCGTGATGCCGGCGGCAACGTGTCGGTCTCGGCCGACGCGACGTTCTCGACCACCGGGTCCATGTCGCCTGCGTTCGCCAACCCGACCAGCTACCCGACGGGCGAGAAGTCCCACGGACTCGTCGCAGCGAACCTGAACGCCGGCGGGGTCGTCGACGTGGCGGTCGTCAACACCGTGTCGAACACGGTCACCGTGATGCTCGGCACGGGCAGCGGCACGTTCGGAGCACCCGCTTCGTACGCCACGGGTCTCGAACCGAAGGCAGTGACGGCGGGCGACCTCGATGGTGACGGCGATCTCGACCTCGTGACCTCGAACCAGGGTTCGGACAACATCTCGGTGTTGTTGAACAACGGTGCGGGCGTGTTCGGAGCCAAGACCGACTATGCAGCCTGCGGCGGCGCTCACGAGTCGACCCTGGCACTGCTCAACGGTGACAGCGATCTCGATGTCGCGGTGGCCTGCTGGGATGGAACGGTCATCAGCGTGCTGCTCGGTGGCGCCGGCGGCAGCTTCGGAGCGAAGACAGATTTCGCCTCGGGGAGCACGCCGCTTCCGCTGGGTGGACCGCACTCGATCGTCGCACTGTTCGCCGACGGCGACGCCTTCCTCGACCTTGCGGTCGCCGACTATCTCGATGCGCGAGTCGGCATCTTGATGGGCAATGGCAACGGCACCTTCGATGCACCGGTGACCTATCCGGTCGGTGTCTACCCGCACTCGGTTCGGGCAGGTGACCTCAACGGTGACGGCGACGACGACCTGGTGACGGCCAACGACACCACGAACGACGTGACGGTGTTGATCTCCAACGGCGACGGCACCTTCGAACCCGAGGTTGCGTACACCACGGTCAACACGGCGAAGTCGGTCGCCCTGGCGGACGTCAACAGCGATGGCGATCTCGATGTCGTGACGGCGAACATCAACGGCAACTACCCGGACCGGATCAACCCCGACGGTGCCGACATCTCCATCTTCTACGGCAACGGCGACGGCACGCTGCAAGCGCCGGTGACGTTGTTCAGCGCAGGGACCCCGTTCGCAGTGACGACGGCCGACCTCAATGCCGACGGCAAGCGGGACATCCTCGCAGCCAACTGGTGGGGCGGCACGCTGACCGTCCACCTCCAGTCCTGAGCGTCAGGCATCAGCGGCTCGCCGATCCGGCGGGCCGCTGATGCCTCCATGGCCTTCGACGTGCGGTCCGTGTGCCGTGGATGCCGTGGGATGCCGTCAACCGTCGGCGAGTGCGGCCCTCGTGGCAGCCTGCACGAACGTTCGAACCACCGCAGGCGTGTACTCGGCGTCGTACAGGGCTGCTGCCGCGTGGGTGAGACGTTCCACGATGTCGGGTGATCGCATCAGCTCGACACAGGCGTGCGCGAACTGCACCGGATCGTCACGAATGATGAGGTGCTCGCCATCGACGACGTCGAGTCCCTCCGCGCCGACGGTCGTGGCCACGACGGGGGCCCGATGTGCGAAGGCCTCGACGATCTTGATCCGAGTGCCGCCTCCGGACATCAGCGGGGCCGTGCAGATCGCGCCGCGCAGCTCGGTTTCGATGGATTCGACCCTGCCGAGAAAGGCGACCGCCGGATCGCGGAGCCATCGCTCGACGTCGGGCGTCACCGCCCCGACGACGCGAAGCTGAGCATCCGGAACCTCCTGTCGGAGCACCGGCATCACTCGATCGATCAGGATCTGCAGTGCTTCGAGGTTCGGGCGGTAGGTCAGATTGCCGGCGAAGAGGAGGCGGTGGTCGATCTGCGGTGCTGGACCATCGATCGCCTGTGGGAGCAGGTATCCGTTCGGCACTCGGTGCACGTCCGTGAATCCGAGCCGAGAGCAATCGAGGTCGCTGCACACCAGCACGCCGTCGGCCGCCTCCCGGACGACGTTCTGGAGCCGGCGCCACCGCTGCATGTCGATCCGATCGATCATGCGGAACAACAGGTCTTTCGCCCCGCTCGGCCAACGCGGTTCGCTGGCCCGACGGTGCTCGATCTTGTAGTCCTCGAGGTCGTCGAAGTCCACCAGCAGGGCGCCGTCCGACCGGCCCCCGGGCATCGCCGGCCAGCCTGAGGAGTCGATCAGCCAGACGAGCTCGTGCTCCCGCTGGGCGAGTGCCGCGACCAGGTCTCCACGTACGAGTTCGTAGGCGAGCTTCGTGGCGTCCCAGGGCCACCGGGACCGTGCCCAACGAGCAAGGGCCTGGGGGGCAGCGCGTCGGGGCACCGCGATCGTGGCGCAGGAACGGACGCCCACGTCGGACGGCACGACAGCGGCAGGCTCATCTGCGGGCAGGAGGAAGATGGCGTCGACGTCGAAATCCTCGACGAGCGCGCGCAGCTGGAGATGAGCCCGCAGGTTCGCGCCGGGAAACGGCGGCCAGACGGGACGCGTGGAGACGAAGACGACTCGTCGACGTTGCTGAGTCATGATCCCCTACTTGTGATCGAGACGAAGGCCGAGGAGCCCGAGTGCGATGCCGCCACCGCGAACGGCCCGGCCGAGGTGGGTGAACGCGACGCCCCGGCTGCGCGGCAGCGCGGCAGCGGCACGAACGACGCCGACGCTCATGTCGCGGGCAGCTCGGGCCAGAAGCCTCGGAACGGGCACGTCCGGGGAGAATCGGGCGATGTGGACGCCGGTGCGGAACTCGAAGCCGACCTGGAACGAGAACGTGCTCCGAGCGGGAGGCACGATCTCCCACACCAATGAGTTCGCTGCGTATCGGACGTTCGCACCGCGACCCTTGGCCGTGTTGAAGAAGGTGACGTCTTCGCCCCCCGTGGTGCCCAGCTCGGCCTCGAACCGCAGTCCGCTCTGTCGAAGCCAGGAAACGGAGATGAGGGCATTGCCGGTGATGCCGACCTCAGGAACACTTCCGTCCGGGTAGGTGACACCGAGTGCCGATGGCAGCTCATGGAGCCAGTTCGGTGCATCGGCCGGGAAACGTCGATGCACGCTCCCGATCACGACGTCCGCGTCGGACGAGCGGCGTACGCGCTGCAACTCGTGCAGCCACGCCGGATCGGGCATCTCGTCGTCGTCGAGGAAGCAGAGGTCGGCCTCCGCCTCGACCGCTGCGTCGAGGAGTGCGTTGCGCGCCGCTGAAATGTTGCCGCTCGCCACGCCGAGCCATCTCGTGCCGAGCGGGAATGCCTCGCTCCATCGTTCGGTGACCTCCCGCGCTGAGAGGTCCGGGTTGTCGTCGGCCACGGCGATCCCGACGGCGAAACCGTCGTAGCGACCTTCGACCGTCGAAGCGAGGTCCGCCAACAAACGATCCAGTTCCGCGTTTCGCCGATAGGTGCAGATGCCGATCAGCACCGGCGCCGCCCATGGCTGGGCCGCGGTGCTGACGTCAGGTCGGTCCGCCTGATTCACTCGACACCCGCTGCGGGTTGGGCTCCCCGTCGTCGACGCCATTCCCGCCACATGAGTTTGAAGATGAGGAGATCATCGACGAGATATCGCTTCGCGAGCCGCCGAGGATCGGAGAGCAGTCGATGCAGCCACTCCAGTCCGGCCCGCTGCATCCAGTGCGGGGCCCGCTTCACGAGGCCGAGATAGAACTCGGGGGAGGTGCCGACGAGCAGCACCACCGGCGGAGCCGGCGCGTTCGACCACCGTTGCTCCAGATGATCCGCCACGAGGTGATGCTTCTGCATCGAGATCGCCACGAAGACGAACCGTGCGTCGATGCGGTCGACCGCTGCGACGATCTCGTCGATCAGCGTCCGAACTGCCACCGGGTCATGGACGTCGACCATCGGCGGGACGACGATCTCGCTGTGTCGGTGCTCGGCAGACAGTCCTGCTGCGACGGCATCGCTCGGCGCGACGACCACCGTCGGCGTTCCACGAGCGACGAGCTCGGGCCAGAGGAGATTGAACAGGTCGCTCCCTGGCAGTCGGCGGGCGAGCGGTCGCCCGACGAGACGGCTGGTCCAGATGATCGGTGCGCCATCGGGCAGCAGCATCCATGATCGCTCCGCGACGCGGCGTTCGGCAGGGAACCGGTCGTACCGCACGATGTGATCGGTGTTCGGTGTGACGACGCAGCGGAACTCGGGTCGAGCGTCACGTCCCTCATCGGCGATGTGGCGAGCGACCTCATCGATTGTCGAGTCGGCGACGAAGTCGAGTCCGAAAACTCGTTCGGTACGCAGCGTCATGGTCTTCACCTGGAGTGTGTCGGCATCGGTCCCGAAGATCTTGAGCGTTCGTTGACACTGGCGACGGGGCGAGGTGGACCCTATACCGCGCCGATGGGACGCCCGCATCGGCCGGACACCATCGTGACCACGCGGTGTACGATCGACTCGGTGATTGCCTCGTCCGCTGACGTGGCGGCGGAGGAGCAGCAATGGAAGCCATGCCGGATGAGACGGTCCGTCGCGAACGGATGCCCAGGTATCCGGCCCTCACGGGATGGCGTGGCATCAGCATCCTCGTGGTGCTCGCCTCGCACTGGTTGCCGCTCGGCCCGAAGCGCTTCGGATTCAATGAAGCGGCCGGCCTCTTCGGCATGGCCCTCTTCTTCTGTCTGTCGGGCTTCCTGATCGCCTCGACGCTGATCTACGACGACTCGGTGAAGAGCTTCATGATCCGCCGGTTGTGTCGCATCGTTCCCTTGACGTGGGTCTGCGTGGCCATCGCCATGCTGGCTGGGGGCCTCGGGGTCGTCGGGATGTTCGCCCACCTCTTCTTCTTCGAGAACGTCCCCCCGTACTTCCTGGTCGACCATACGGCACACCTGTGGAGCCTGTGTGTCGAGATCCACTTCTACTTCGCGATGGCTGCGCTGTACGCCGTGCTCCGTCGCCGGATGTTCGGCCTCCTGCCGTACCTGTGCATCGGGATCACCTTGCTGCGGGTGCTCGCTGGGCGCCCTGTCTCGATCTTCACCCCGTTCAGAGTCGACGAGATCCTCGTCGGGGCATGGATCGCCACATGCGTCCACCGTGATCGACTCGCCGACGTGTGGGGTCAGCGCACCAGGTTCGACCTCACGACGCGTGTGCCGATGGTCGGCACGGCGGTCGCACCGGCCGCGCTGCTCGCGCTGTCCTGTCTTCCCGAGCCCGTTGCACTCGACTACCTCCGCCCGTACTTCGCTGCGTGGCTGGTCGCCACCAGCTTGGTCGCCGTCTCGGGCCCGGTCTTCGATCTGCTGCGCTGGAAGTGGCTCTCGTACGTCGCCGAGATCTCGTTCGCCGTCTACATCTTCCACGGCCCGATGACGATGGGCTGGATGGGGAGTGGATCGAAGGTGATCAAGTACGCCAAGCGGGTGCCGGTGGCCGCTGCGACGTTCGGAACCGCCCACCTCTCCACCCGGCACTTCGAAGCCTGGTGGATCCGATTCGGGCGCCGGCTGTCGGACAGAGTTCGCTGACAGCGCAGGTTGCCGTCGCGGCCGTGCGGCCGGTAGCGTTGCGAAGTCAATTTACGTCCGGGTGCGCCCCTCGATCTGCTCTCGTGCAGCCCGAGGGGGACCACACGGCAACAACTCAACTCGGTGCTCCGCCGGTCAGTCCGACCTGCGGAGCATTTGCGTGAACGGCGCCCGTTTCATCAGGCGCCGTGCCACTCGTGCGAGGCAATCGGCTGTGAACCGCAGCTGCCCAGCTCGCGAAGTACCAGCTCAGACGGATTGAAGACACTGCCCGGCACCCGCCGGGTCCGAAGGAAAAGGCTGCCGACATGGCACTGAAAGCGATCGTTGGCGAGAAAGTCGCCATGAGCCAGGTGTGGGTGAACGACAAAGTCGTGCCCGTCACCGTGCTCCGCGTCGAGCCTGCACGCATCGTGCAGGTGAAGACCACCGAGCGCGACGGGTACACCGCCCTCCAGGTCACCTACGGCCAGAAGGACGCGAAGAAGCTCACCAAGCCCGAGGCCGGGCACTTCGCGAAGGCTGGCGTGCAGCCTGGTCGTCGTCTGGTGGAGCTGCGTCTCGACTCCGTGGACGGCTTCGAGGTCGGCCAGGAGATCTCGGTCGACATGCTCGCCGAGGGCACCAAGGTCGACGTCACCGCGGTCAGCCGTGGCAAGGGCTTCGCCGGCGGCATGAAGCGTCACAACTTCGCCGGCCAGGGCGCCAGCCACGGTAACCACAAGCACCACCGTGCACCGGGCTCGATCGGCTCGTGCAGCTTCCCGGGTCGCGTGTTCAAGGGCCTGCGCATGGCCGGCCACATGGGCCACGAGCAGGTCACCACGCTGAACCTCGAGGTGGTCCAGGCCGACACCGAGCGCAACCTGCTGCTGGTGAAGGGCTCCGTGCCGGGCCCCAACGGTGGTGTCGTCATCGTCCGCAACGCCGTCAAGGGCGCCAAAGCCTCCGGTGGGCAGAAGGGAGCGCAGTGATGGCCTCCATCGCCGTGAAGACCGTCTCGGGCAAGAGCGCCGGTGACGTGCAGGTCGCCGACGACGTGTTCGGCATCCAGCCGAACGTGCCGGTCCTGCACCAGGTGGTCACCGCCCAGCTCGCCGCCCGCCGTGCGGGCACGCAGAGCACCAAGACCCGCGCCGAGGTGTCGGGTGGCGGCAAGAAGCCGTTCAAGCAGAAGGGCACGGGCAACGCCCGTCAGGGCTCGACCCGTGCACCGCATTTCAGCGGTGGTGGCGTCGCCCTCGGCCCCAAGCCGCGCAAGTACGACCAGCGCACCCCCAAGAAGATGATCAACCTCGCCCTGCGCTCGGCCCTCAGCGACCGCGCCGCCGAGGGCAAGGTCGTCGTCGTCGACGAGTGGGGCTTCGACGCCCCGAAGACCAAGGCCGCCAAGGCTGCCCTGGCCTCGCTCGGCATCGAGGGCAAGGCGCTGGTGGTCGTCGACCGCGACGACATCAACACGATCAAGAGCTTCCTCAACCTGCGTGAGGTGCAGCTGATCGAGCGTGCCGAGCTGAACGCCTACGACATCCTCTGCAACGAGTACGTCGTCTTCAGCAAGGCCACCCTCCCCGTTTCGAAGACCGAAAGCGCTGTGTCATGAAAGACCCTCGCGACATCATCATCGCCCCCATCGTCTCGGAGAAGAGCTACGGCCTCATCGAGCAGGGTGTCTACACCTTCAAGGTCCACACCGACGCCAGCAAGCCCGAGATCCACGACGCCGTCGAGGCGATCTGGGGCGTCAAGGTCGTCAAGGTGAACACCCTGAACCGCAAGGGCAAGAAGACCCGAGCACGCCGCGCGAACAAGCAGGGCTCCAAGCCCGACACCAAGCGCGCCATCGTCACCCTGGCAGCGGGCAACGAGATCCCGCTGTTCGAGAACTGAGCAACGAGCCATGGCCATTCGCACCCGCAAGCCCACGTCTCCCGGCCGTCGCTTCCAGACGACCTCCGACTTCTCGGAGATCACGAAGACGACCCCGGAGAAGTCCCTCCTCGCCCCCACCAAGAAGTCCGGTGGGCGCAACGTCTACGGTCGCAAGACCGCCCGTCACCGCGGTGGCGGCCACAAGCGCCAGTACCGCATCATCGACTTCAAGCGGGTGAAGGACGGCGTGACCGCCAAGGTCGCCGCCATCGAGTACGACCCGAACCGCACCTGCCGCATCGCCCTCCTGCACTACGCGGACGGCGAGAAGGCCTACATCCTGGCCCCCAAGGGCCTCGAGGTCGGCGCCCACGTGCGCAGCGGCCAGGGCTCGGACATCAAGCCCGGTAACGCGATGCCGCTCCGGTTCATCCCGGTCGGTACCACGGTGCACAACGTCGAGCTGCGTCCCGGTCAGGGCGGCAAGATCGCTCGGTCCGCCGGCATGGCCGTCCAGCTGGTCGCGAAGGAAGGCGAATTCGCCACCCTGCGCATGCCCAGCACCGAGATGCGTCGCGTCATGATCGACTGCCGCGCCACCGTCGGCGAGGTCGGCAACAGCGAGCACGAGCTCATCACGATCGGCAAGGCCGGCCGCAACCGCTGGAAGGGCCGTCGCCCGCAGACCCGTGGTGTGGCCATGAACCCCGTCGACCACCCGCTGGGTGGTGGCGAGGGCCGTACGTCCGGTGGTCGTCCGCCGGTGTCGCCCTGGGGCAAGCCCGAGGGTCGTACCCGCAACAAGAAGAAGGCGTCGCAGCAGCTCATCGTCCGCCGCCGTCGTACGAGCAAGGGTCGGAGGTAATCACCCATGTCACGCAGTCTGAAGAAGGGCCCCTTCGTCGACGACCACCTGTTGAAGAAGGTGGACGCGCAGAACGCGGCCGGCGAGCGCAAGGTCATCAAGACCTGGAGCCGTCGCAGCACCATCATCCCCGACATGGTCGGGCACACCATCGCCGTCCACGACGGTCGCAAGCACGTGCCGGTGTACGTCACCGAGAGCATGGTCGGTCACAAGCTGGGTGAGTTCAGCCCCACTCGTACCTTCAAGTACCACGCCGGCCAGGAGAAGAACGCGAAGGGTCGCCGCTGATGACTGGTCCCAAGCTCAACGAGAAGTCCTTCGTCGCCGGCGAGCGTGCGGGCACGAAGGCCAGCGCCAAGTACGTCCGCATGTCGGCGTCGAAGGTGCGGGTCGTGCTCGACCTGGTTCGCGGTCTGCCCGTGAAGCAGGCCGACGAGGTGCTGCAGTTCACCGACCGTGAGGCCGCCGTCGTGGTGCGCAAGGTGCTGGCCTCGGCCGTCGCCAACGCCGTGCACAACGACGAGCAGGACGCCGACGAACTGTTCGTCCTCGCCTGCTACGCCGACGAGGGCCCGACGCTCAAGCGGTTCACCCCGCGTGCCCGTGGCCGCGCCGGTCGCATCAAGAAGCGCACCGCACACATCACCGTCGTGGTGGCCCGTCTCGACGACGACCGCCTCGAGGTCGTCCAGGCTCGCGACGCCCGTCGCACCGCCGCCGGTCGCCGTCGTGCCGCCGCCGGTGGTTCGGTGGCCAGCCGCCGCGACCGCGTCGAGCGCAGCCGTCAGCGCGCCGCCGGCCTCAAGTCGGGCGACGCCGCTCCTGCGGACGACGCCTCCGACACCAGCGATGTGTCCGACGCCGCCGACGAGGCAGCCGCACCGCAGTGGGCCGGCTCCGCCGCCCCGCTCGCCGACGGCGCCGCCCCCGAGGGTTTCGACATCAAGGGCAACGCCGACTCGATGCTGTACCACGTGCCCGGCGGCCGCTACTACAACCAGACCGTCGCCGAGGTGTACTTCGACAGCGTCGAGAGCGCCGAGGCCGCCGGCTTCAGCGCCCCGGGCAGCCAGAAGTCCGACAGCACTGACGACGACACCACCGCTGACGACACCACCGCTGACGACACCGCCGAAGCACGCGCCGACGGCGAGGAGAGCTGACACATGGGACAGAAGATCAACCCCTACGGCTTCCGCCTGGGCGTGACCACGGAATGGAAGAGCCGTTGGTTCTCCGAGCGTGACTACAAGGAGTACCTGACCGAGGATTGGAAGATCCGCCGGGCGCTCATGAGCAAGCTCGAGTCCGCCGCGGTCAGCCGCATCGAGATCGAGCGCACTCGCGACAAGGTCCGCATCGACATCCACACGGCCCGTCCGGGCATCGTGATCGGCCGTCGTGGCGCCCAGGCCGACGAGCTCCGCGCCCTGCTCACCCAGATCACCGGCAACCCCAAGGTGCAGCTGAACATCGTCGAGATCAAGAGCCCCGAGCTCGACGCGGCGCTGATCGCCCAGGGCGTGGCCGACCAGCTGGTCAACCGCATCGCCTTCCGTCGGGCGATGAAGCGTGCCGTGCAGAACGCACAGCGCGCCGGTGCCCTCGGGATCCGCGTGCAGTGCTCGGGTCGTCTCGGCGGCGCCGAGATGAGCCGCACCGAGTGGTACCGCGAAGGCCGGGTGCCGCTGCACACGCTGCGCGCCGACATCGACTACGGCATGCGCGAGGCCCGTACCTCGAGCGGCCGCGTCGGCGTCAAGGTGTGGATCTACAAGGGTGACATCGTCCCCTACAAGGCCCAGACCGACGACAAGATCGCTCGCGAGGCCGCCATGGCCGTCGGCGAGACCTCCGGCACCGCGGCCCCGCGCCGCGTGGTCAGCTCGGCCGGCCCCCGCAAGCTCGACGAGATCGAGCCCGAGGCCACGCCGCTCATCAAGGAAGCCGATCCCGAGCTCGAGAAGCTGCTGGACGAAGAAGAAGACATCGCTCGTCGTACCCACGAAGGGCACGAAGCACCTCACTTCCGTGGGGAGGACTGACCATGTTGATGCCGCGCAAAGTCGCACACCGCAAGCACCACCGGGGCCGCACCGCCGGTCTCACCAAGGGCGGAGCCAACCTCGCCTTCGGTGAGTACGGGATCCAGGCACTCGAGCCGGGCTGGCTGACCGCCCGCCAGATCGAGGCAGCACGTATCGCCATGACCCGCGCCATCAAGCGTGGTGGCAAGGTGTGGATCAACGTCTTCCCGGACAAGCCCGTCACGAAGAAGCCGGCCGAGACCCGCATGGGTTCCGGCAAGGGCAACCCGGAGTTCTGGGTGGCCGTCGTGAAGCCGGGCCGCGTCCTGTTCGAGCTCTCGTTCCCGAACGAGGAGACGGCCAAGGCCGCCATGAACAAGGCGATCCAGAAGCTGCCGATCAAGGCTCGCATCATCACCCGCGAGGAGATCTACTGATGGCCCGCTCGAACGCAGAGCTCAAGGAGCTCTCCCTGTCGGCACTGGTCGACGAGCTGCGCGCGACGAAGCAGGAGGCGCTGAACCTGCGCTTCCGCAACGCGACCGGTCAGCTCGACAACAACGCCGAGATCCGCACGGTGCGGCGCCAGATCGCCCGCATCAACACCTACATCCGTCAGCGCGAGATCGCTGCCGCCGAGAGCGGGAAGTGACCCATGGCCGAAGAAACCATTACCCCAGGCACCGCCGTTGAGCAGGGCGAGTCCCGCAACGCTCGCAAGACCCGTGAGGGCGTGGTCGTCTCCAACAAGATGGAGAAGACCGCCGTCGTCGCCGTCGTCGAGCGCGTCCGCCACCCGAAGTACGGCAAGTTCATGCTCCGCACGAAGAAGCTGTACGCCCACGACGAGACCAACGACGTCAACATCGGCGACAAGGTCCGCGTGATGGAGACCCGTCCGCTCAGCAAGTCCAAGCGCTGGCGCGTCATCGAAGTCCTGGAGCGTGCCAAGTGATCCAGCAGGAATCCCGTCTCCGCGTCGCCGACAACAGCGGCGCCAAGGAAGTGCTCTGCATCAAGGTGCTGGGCGGCACCCGTCGTCGCTATGCGTCGATCGGTGACATCTTCGTCGCCGCCGTGAAGGACGCGATCCCCGGCGCCGCGGTGAAGAAGGGCGACGTCGTCAAGTGCGTCGTCGTCCGTGTGAAGAAGGAGAAGCGCCGTCCCGACGGCAGCTACATCCGTTTCGACGAGAACGCGGCCGTCATCATCAAGGACGACCTCACCCCGCGTGGCACGCGCATCTTCGGCCCCGTCGGTCGTGAGCTGCGTGACAAGAAGTTCATGCGCATCGTCTCCCTGGCTCCGGAGGTGCTCTGAGATGTCTGAGAAGAAGATGAAGCTTCGTAAGGGTGACACCGTGGTGGTCATCGCCGGCAAGGACAAGGGCAAGGAGGGCGAAGTCGCCCAGGTCTTCCCCACCGACAACAAGGTGATCGTCACCGGCGTCAACACCGCCAAGAAGCACCAGAAGGCTCGCAGCGCCACCCAGCAGGGCGGCATCATCGACCGCGACATGCCGGTCGATGCGAGCAACGTGATGCTCGTCCACAAGGGCAAGCCGACCCGTGTCGGCTACCAGACCGGCGCGGACGGCAAGAAGGTTCGAGTCGCCAAGCGCACCGGAGAGGTGATCGGGTGAGCACTGAAGCAGCAACGAAGACCGCTCCGCGGTTGAAGCAGAAGTACAACGACGAGGTCAAGGGTGCGCTGCTCACGCAGCTCGGTCTGGCCAACGTGATGCAGGTGCCGAAGCTCGAGAAGATCGTGATCAACATGGGCGTCGGCAAGGCGACCCAGCAGCCCTCGCTGCTCGAAGGCGCCGTGCGCGATCTCACCCAGATCTCGGGTCAGAAGCCGATCGTGACCAAGGCCCGGACCTCCGTCGCCAGCTTCAAGCTGCGCGAGGGTCAGTCCATCGGCTGCAAGGTCACGCTCCGCGGCGACCGCATGTGGGAGTTCCTCGACCGCCTGATCGCCGTCGCCATCCCCCGCATCCGTGACTTCCGCGGCCTGCCGGCGCACAGCTGGGACGGCCGTGGCAACTACACCTTCGGCCTGAACGAGCAGACGGTGTTCCCCGAGATCGACTACGACAAGATCGACAGTCCTCGCGGCATGGACATCACCATCGTGACGACGGCGGCCACCAACGAGCAGGGCAAGGCCCTCCTCGATGCGTTCGGCTTCCCGTTCAAGCGCGGCGCCGATGCGGATGCCGCTCCGAAGAAGATCAAGCGTCGTGGCCCGGTGCGTGGTGGCAAGGGTGCCTCCAAGCCCGCGGCGAAGAAGAAGAAGTAAGGGAAGGGCATCGAGATGGCTAAGAAGTCACAGATCAACAAGGCGAACGCCAAGCCCAAGTACAAGGTGCGCGGCTACACCCGTTGCCGCCGTTGTGGTCGCGCCCGTTCCGTCTACCGCCAGTTCGGCCTGTGCCGGATCTGCCTCCGTGAGATGGCTCACGCAGGCGAGATCCCGGGTCTGACCAAGGCCAGCTGGTGAGGAGGACTCATGCTCACTGATCCCATCGCTGACATGCTCACTCGTATTCGCAACGCCAACACGGCGATGCACGACGAGGTTCGCATGCCCTGCAGCAAGCAGAAGGTCGCACTCGCGAAGATCCTCGAGAAGGAGGGCTACATCGGCGGATTCGCCGTGGCGCCGTCCACCTCGGGCCCCGGCGACGTGTTGACCATCACGATGAAGTACTCCGCCGATCGTCACCGCACGATCTCGGGCCTTCGTCGCATCTCCACCCCGGGCCTGCGGGTCTACCGCAAGGGCAACGCGATCCCTCGCGTGCTCGGCGGTCTGGGTGTTGCCGTCCTGTCCACCAGCAACGGGCTGATGACCGACCGCGATGCGCGCAAGCGCAACGTGGGCGGCGAAGTCCTCTGCTACGTCTGGTGATCGAGGAGACCTCCTATGTCCCGCATCGGTAAGGCCCCCATCGCCGTTCCCGGCGGCGTCGACGTCAGCATCGCTGGCCCCGACGTCACCGTGAAGGGCCCGAAGGGCACCCTCAGCCGCACCGTCCCCGGTGCGATCACCGTCCGCCACGACGAGGGCCAGCTGATCGTGGAGCGTCCCGACGACGCTCGCGAGAACCGCTCGCTCCACGGCCTCACGCGCACCCTGGTGAGCAACATGGTCGTCGGCGTCACCGACGGCTTCACCAAGGAGCTCGAGATCATCGGCGTCGGTTATCGCGCCGAGGCCCAGGGCCCCACCACGTTGCGCCTCGCGCTCGGGTTCAGCCACCCGGTCGTCGTGAACGCCCCCGAGGGCATCACCTTCGAGACCCCGTCGCAGACCCGCATCATCGTGAAGGGCATCGACAAGGAAGTCGTCGGCCAGGTGGCCGCCAACATCCGTTCCATCCGCAAGCCCGAGCCCTACAAGGGCAAGGGCGTTCGCTACCTCGGCGAGAAGGTCTTGCGCAAGGCCGGCAAGACCGGAAAGAAGTGAGGACGCCATGACGAAGGTCGCTCAGAAGCGCCGCGAGGGCCGGCTCATCCGCCACCGCCGCGTGCGCAAGAAGATCCACGGCACCGCGCAGCGTCCCCGCCTCGCGGTCTACCGTTCCAACAAGCACCTGGTGCTGCAGGTCATCGACGACGATCTCGGCGTGACCATCGCATCGGCGTCGAGCAACGAAGCCACGCAGCGCGCTGCCGGTCGTGGCTCGAACGTCGAGGCCGCCACCCGCTTGGGTCAGCTGGTCGCCGAGCGGGCCAAGGCCGCCGGCGTCGACAAGGTCGTGTTCGACCGCGGTGGCTTCGCCTACCACGGTCGGATCGCTGCGGTCGCGACCGCAGCTCGTGAAGCAGGTTTGGAGTTCTGATGGCCGGTCCCAGCAACTACGGCAACCGCGACAACCGCGGTGGCAACGAGCCCACGCCGGACCCGAACGGTCTCCGCGAATCGCGCGTCATCACGATCAACCGCGTCGCCAAGGTCGTCAAGGGTGGCCGTCGCTTCAGCTTCACCGCGCTCGTCGTGGTGGGTGACGGCAACGGTCGCGTCGGCCTCGGTTACGGCAAGGCCAAGGAAGTGCCCCTGGCGATCCAGAAGGGCACCGAAGAGGCCAAGCGCAACCTGTTCGACGTGCCGCTCGCCGGCAGCACCATCACCCACCCGATCATCGGCATCAACTCCGCCGGTCGCGTGCTGATGAAGCCGGCAGCTGCCGGTACCGGTGTGATCGCCGGTGGCGCCGCCCGCATCATCCTCGAAGAGGCCGGCGTCCACGACGTGCTGTGCAAGTCGCTCGGCTCGTCCAACGCCATCAACGTCGCCCGCGCCACGATCAACGGCCTCAAGTCGCTGCAGCGCCCCGACGTCGTCGCGGCCCGCCGTGGCCTCGCCGCCGAGGACTTCGTGCCCAAGGGCGTGCTCAACTCGTACAACGAGCGCCAGAAGGCGCGCGCCGCAGGGGAGACCCACTGATGCCCGGTCGCAAGCCCAACACCTACGAGGGTGAGAAGACCCTCACGGTCAAGCAGGTCCGTTCGGCGATCGCCAACAAGCCCAAGGCCGTCGGCACGCTCCGCGCGCTCGGCCTCGGCAGGATCGGCAACGTCAACACCCTGCCCGACCGCCCCGAGATCCGCGGCATGCTCGCTCGTGTGCCGCACCTGATCGAAGTTCAGGAGAACAGCTGATGCGCGTCGACGAACTCTCACCCGCACCGGGTTCCAACAAGGCCAAGAAGCGCGTCGGTCGCGGCATCGGTGGCAAGGGCGGCAAGACCGCCGGCGCCGGTACCAAGGGTCAGCACTCGCGTGGTCGTGGCAAGGTCGCCCGTGGTTTCGAAGGCGGCCAGATGCCGCTCAAGCAGCGTGTCCCCAAGCTGAAGGGTTTCAACAACCCCTTCCGCGTGGAGTACTCGCCGGTGAACCTCGACCAGGTGGCCGCACTCGGTGAGTCCTCGGTCGGTCCCGAGGTGCTCGTCGCCAGCGGTCTCGTGCGCAAGGGCACCTTCGTGAAGGTGCTCGCCCGCGGCGAGATCACCGCCAAGGTCGACGTCACCGCTCACGCGGTGTCGAAGGCCGCTCAGGCTGCCATCGAGGCGGCCGGCGGTTCGGTCACCATCATCCCGCTGCCCTTCAAGTCCGGTCGCCCGCCGGTGCAGGGCAACCAGTTCACCAACCGCTAACCGCTCGTACCGCTCGAACGGGCTGAGCCTCGCTCGGTCCCGATCGATGGAGACGGACCTGGCGCTCCGAGGGAGCGTCCAGGTCCTAACATCGCCCCGTCGTTTCCGCCTCCGGCAACCGTCCGAACACCGCCGCCTCGACCGCCTCCCAAGGAGCCTTGTGTTCTCGAACATCAAGAACATCTTCAAGGTCCCCGATCTGCGCAACAAGATCCTGTTCACCTTCGGGATCGTCGCGATCTACCGACTCGGTGTGGCCATCCGCGTGCCCGGCATCGATGCCGATGCGGTGAAGCAGTTCGAGGAGGGCGTCCGCTCGCAAGGCGCCCTCGGCTTCTTGAACCTCTTCTCGGGCGGCGCCTTCGGCAGCTTCTCGATCTTCGCGCTCGGCATCATGCCGTACATCACCGCCAGCATCATCATGCAGGTGCTCGGTGTCGTGATCCCGAAGCTCGAGCAATTGCAGCAGCAGGGTGCGGTCGGCCAGCGCAAGATCACCCAGTACACCCGGTACCTCGCGATCGCGATCGCGACGCTGCAGGCGACCGGTCTCACGTTCATCTTCGGTCAGGGACGAGGCAGCGCCTTCTTCGGTGCCGCCCAGTCCGTGCCCAACGTCCGCCTGCTGCCCGACGGCATGTGGCCCCGCGGATATCTGGTGATCGTCACCCTGGTCGCGGGTACCGCGATGATCATGTGGCTCGGTGAGCTCATCAGCCAGCGCGGCATCGGCAACGGCATGAGCATGATCATCTTCGCGTCGGTCGTGAGCGATCTGCCGTACAACTACTACTCGATCCTGCAGAGCAAGAAGTGGTTCGTGTTCGCACTGCTCGTCCTGCTCAGCGTGGGCATCGTGATCGCGGTGGTCCGGGTCGAGCTCGCCCAGCGGCGTATCCCGGTGCAGTTCGCCAAGCGGGTCGTCGGCCGGCGCATGTACGGCGGCCAGAACACCTACATCCCGCTCAAGGTCAACCAGAGCGGCATCGTGCCGATCATCTTCGCGAGCTCGGTCCTGCTGCTGCCCGTGTTGCTGTCGAACATGCTCGGCAGCGGTGAGGGATGGCGTGGCTCGATCGTCGACTTCGTCGACACCTACATCGTCAACAGCCAGAACATCGTGTACATCTCGATCTTCTCGCTGCTCATCGTTGCCTTCGCGTACTTCTACAACTCGATCGCGTTCGATCCCATTCGTCAGGCCGATCAGCTGCGTCGCCAGGGTGGCTTCATCCCCGGTATCCGGCCCGGACCGCAGACGGAGCGCTACCTCGCGAAGGCCGTCAACCGGATCACCCTCCCCGGGGCTGTCTTCGTCGCTCTCATCGCCATCCTGCCGTACCTGCTGCTGTGGGTCGGCGACGTCCAGAGCTTCCCGTTCGCCGGTACGACCGTGCTCATCGCCGTCGGTGTGGCGCTCGAACTCATGCGACAGATCGACGCACAGCTGATGCTGCGCAACTACGAGGGATTCCTGAAGTGATGGCCGCCCTGCACCACGGTGGGGGCTGCTGAACCACATGATCCCGGGCGCACGACTCATCCTCCTCGGTCGGCAGGGCGCCGGCAAAGGCACGCAATGCGTGCGGTTGTCGCGGCACTTCGTGGTGCCTCACATCTCCACCGGCGACATGCTCCGCTCCGCCGTTCGCGAGGGGACCGAACTCGGAGTGATGGCCAAGCAGGTCATGGACGCCGGCGGGCTCGTGGGCGACGAGATCATGATCGGGATCGTGGCCGAGCGCCTGAACCGTGACGATGCTCGCACGCGTGGCTACATCCTCGATGGGTTCCCCCGCACGGTGGGTCAGGCACTCGAACTCGATCGCATCACCGCAGAACGGCCGATCGACGTCGTCCTCGACCTCGACGTCCCGCGCGAGCTCGTGCTCGAGCGGATCTCCTCGCGGCGGGTGTGTCGCGACTGCGGGACCAACTACATCGCCACCGGCCGCGAGCACGTGCCGTGGATCTGCGACGTGTGCGGTGGCGACGTCATGCAACGCGACGACGACACACCCGACGCCATCAACCGCCGCCTCGACCTCTACGAGGAGCAGACGTCTCCGCTGATCGAGCACTACGAGAAGCTCGGCCGACTGGTGGTGGTCGACGGTGTCGGCACTCCCGACGGTGTCTTCACCCTGCTGACCGCAGCCGTCGACGCCTCACGGAAGGGCTGACCGGGTGCGGCAGCTGCCGACCCGACGCGATCACGACCTCGCGGCCATGCGCAAGGCCGGTCGCGTGGTCGCCGAGATGCACCAGGCGATCCGTGAAGCGGTGCGTCCGGGGGTCACCACCGCCGATCTCGATCGTGTGGCCCGCGACGTCCTCGGGCGCCGTGGCGCGACGAGCAATTTCCTCGGCTACCACGGGTTCCCCGCGGTCATCTGCGCGTCGGTCAACGACGAGGTGATCCACGGGATCCCGGGTGAGCGCGAACTGCTCGACGGCGACCTGGTGTCGATCGATTGTGGCGCGATCGTCGACGGGTGGCACGGCGACGCGGCGTTCACGATGGGCGTCGGCGCGACGAGCGACGAGGACAAACGGCTCGTGCACGTCGCCGAGCAGGCGCTGATGGCCGGCATGTCGGTGATGCACCCGGGTGCACATGTGGGCGACATCGGCGCGGCGATCGCCGCCGTCGTCACGGCTGCCGGCTACGGCTCGCCGCGCGACTACTGCGGACACGGCATCGGGCGGGCGATGCACGAGGAACCCGACGTCCCCAACCGGGGTCGACGGGGCAAGGGTCCGAGGCTCGTCGCCGGCGGCGTGCTCGCGCTCGAGCCGATGCTGATCGCCGGTGGGCACGACGACGTGACCGAGCTCGACGACGGTTGGACGGTTGTCACCGCCGATGGCTCACGCGCCGCCCACGTCGAGCACACGGTGCTCGTGACGACTCGCGGGCCGGAGATCCTCACCAAGCTCTGATCGCTGGTCCCGACGTCGATCGCCGGCGCGGTCAGCGCTGGGCGACGCTGTCGATCACGACGGGGACGCCGCCGAAGATCGTGTGCCGCACCTTGCCGCGCACGGTGCGCCCGGCGTACGGCGTGTTGCGGCTCTTGCTCGCGAGCTTCGCCGGCACCACCGTCCACTCGGCCGTGGGGTCGAACACGGCGAGGTTGGCGGGCTCACCGACGGCGACGGGGCGGCCGTGACGGGCATCGAGATGGGCGATCCGTGCCGGCTTCCAGCTCAGCGCGGCGACGATGTCGGCGAGCGGCATGTCGAGCTCGGTGATCGACAGCGCGAGCGCGGTCTCGAGGCCGAGCATGCCGGGCGGGGCCTGGTCGAGCGGGGCCTCCTTCGACTCCGGTGGATGGGGCGCATGGTCGGTGGCGATCGCGTCGATCGTGCCGTCGCGGAGCCCGGCTTTGATCGCGGCGATGTCGGCCGGGGTGCGCAGCGGCGGGTTCACCTTGTACACCGCGTCGAAGCCGACGAGCATCTCGTCGGTCAGCGTGAAGTGGTGGGGCGCCGCCTCCGACGTCACGGGGAGGCCGTCGGCCTTCGCGGCACGAACGAGCTCGACGCTGCGGGCCGTCGACAGATGCAGGAAATGCACCGGGGCGCCGGTGAGGCGAGCGAGCTCGATGTCGCGGTGGACCATCAACTCCTCGGCGAGCGCCGGCCAACCGGGCAGACCGAGGTGGCTGCAGCACGAGCCCTCGTGCATGACCGCACCCTTGGTGAGGCTGGCCACCTCGCAGTGTTGGGCGAGGGTGATGCCGAGCGGGCGGGCGTACTCCATGGCCCGCCGCATCAGCGCGGGATCCTGCACGCCGTTGCCGTCATCGGTGAACAGGTGCACGCCGGCCGCGGCGAGCTCACCGAGCGGAGCGAGCTGCTCGCCTGCGCGGCCCAGGGTGATGCAGCCGGCCGGTGCCACCTCGCACAGTCCAGCGCGTGCCGCCTGGGTGCGGACGAACTCGATCGTCGGCAGGGAGTCGTGGGCCGGATCGGTGTTCGGCATCGCGACCACGGCGGTGAACCCCCCCAGCGCGGCGGCGCGGCTGCCGGTCTCGATGGTCTCGGCTTCCTCCCGGCCGGGCTCGCGGAGGTGGACGTGGAGGTCGACGAACCCGGGCGACACGATGCACCCGGTGGCGTCGAGCACCACGGCGTCGTCGAGGGCGCTCCGGGCAGCGAGCGCATCGGCGGCCTCGGACGCGGTGCCGACGGCGACGATCACGCCGTCGACCACGGCCACATCCGCTCGTCGCTCGCCCTGCTCGTCGAGCACGGTGCCGTTGGTGATCAGGAGGTGGTTCACGATCGAGGTCCTGCCTGGGAGGGGTCGGGGGCGTCGCCGGTGGCGTCGGCGGTCATCCCGCCGCCGCTGCCGAGCAGTTCGAACAGTACGGCCATGCGCACCGCAACGCCGTTGGTGACCTGGTGCAGCACGGTGGAACCCGGGAGTTCGGCCGGGTCGACGGCCATCTCCACGCCCCGGTTCATCGGGCCCGGGTGCATCACGAGGGCGTGCTCCTGCAGCCGCGCCGCCCGCGCCGGCGTGAGGCCGTAGAGGGTCGTGTACTCGCGCAGCGATGGCACGAGGGCGTCGCGCATGCGCTCTCGCTGCATACGCAGGAGGTACACCACGTCGAGCGAACCGATGAGGTCGTCGAGGTCGTGGCTCACCTCGACCGGCCAGGTCGAGATGTCGGGCGGCAGCAGCGTCGGGGGAGCGACGAGGGTGACCCGAGCGCCGAGCGCGGTGAACGCCTGTACGTCGCTGCGTGCCACGCGGCTGTGTTTGATGTCGCCGATGATCGCAATGTGCAGGCCGTCGAAGCCGGTCGTGCGGTTGAGTCGGGTGCGGATCGTGTAGCAGTCGAGCAGCGCCTGCGTGGGGTGCTGGTGCCAGCCGTCGCCGGCGTTGATGATCGAGGCCGTCGTCCACTGCGTGATCTGGTGCGGTGCGCCGCTCGACGCGTGACGCACCACGAACGCGTCGACGCCCATCGCGGTGATCGTCTCGATCGTGTCGCGCAGACTCTCGCCCTTGTTCACGCTGCTCGACGAGACGGCGAAGTTCATCACGTCGGCACTGAGCCGTCGGGCCGCGGTGTCGAAGCTGGTGCGGGTGCGCGTCGAGTCCTCGAAGAACAGGTTCACGACGGTCTTGCCGCGCAGGGCCGGCACCTTCGGCATGGGACGCTGGTTGATCTCGACCATGTGATCGGTGAGGTCGAGCAGGTGGTGGATCCGGCTCGCGTCGAGGTGGCCGATGTCGAGCAGGTGCTTCATGCGAGCTCCACCCCCTCGGCGGTCACGACGACGGTTTCGTGTCGCGACGTGGGCAGGTTCTTGCCCACGTAGTCCGGCCGGATCGGCAGCTCCCGATGGCCTCGATCGACGATGACGGCGAGCTGCACGGTGCGGGGCCGACCGTGATCGCCGAGTGCGTCGAGCGCGGCCCGGACGGTGCGGCCGGTGAAGAGCACGTCGTCGACGAGGACGACGTTCGCCCCGTCGAGCGTGCCGGGTAGATCGGTGACGCTGCCCGGGACGATCGGCCGGATGCCGACGTCATCGCGGTAGAAGCTCACGTCGAGGGTGCCCACCGGCACCTCGCCGACCCCGTCGATGCGGGCGAGCGACGCCTGCAGCTGCTGAGCGATCCACACGCCGCCCCGCTGCAGCCCCACCAGCACGACGCCGTCGGTGCCGTGGTTGCGTTCGACGATCTCGTGACCGATGCGGGTGATCGCCCGCCGGACGTCGTCTGGCGACATCACCTGTCGCGCCCCTTGAGCGGCCACGTCGTACTCCTCCGTGTACGGGCCTCACGGGACCCGTTTCACACGCCCCCGAGGTTAGTGGCCCCGCGCCGGGTGGCTCGCAACGATCGGCCGCACACGATCAGTCGCAGCCGATCAGTCGCGGACGACCACCGTCGAGCCCATCGGCATCGCGTTCGTGGCCCACAACATGTCCATCGCCTGGTTGGTCACGCGCACGCAGCCGTGCGAAGCGGGGTAGTTGGGGACGCTGCTGTAGCCGTGGACGGCCACGCCGCGGATGAAGAACCGGGGCCGGTAGAGCACGCCGAGCGATCCCTCGTAGCGGGGGTCGTCGCTCACCCGATACACCTTGTGCCTCCCGCTGGGCGTGATCGCCTGGTCGGGGATCAGGTTGCCGCTCTTGTCACGCCAGGTGTAGGCGTAGTCGCCGCCGGTCGAGACGTTGAGCACCCATTCGGCCCTCCCGCCCCGCACGATCATGCCGAGCTGCTTGCCCTTGTCGATGAGCATCATGTCGCCCGAGACACCGGTCGTGGGACGGCACTGCACGGTGTTGAGCGCGGCAGCGGTCGCCTCGTCGAGGTTGCCCGACGGCGACAGGCCCGACCATTTCTGGTACGCCATCACCGCCTGTCGCGTGGTCAGCCCGAACGAACCGTCGGCCGCGCTGAGCCAATAGCCGAGTTCGAGGAGGCGCTGTTGGCCGCGGGCGACGGTGGACGCGCTCGATCCGCTGACCACAGCGGCCACCGGGGAGGTGGCCGGAGCCAGACAGCCTGCAGCCACGGTCGGCTGGATGTTGTTCGGCCCTCCGAAGGGGGCGGGCACCGGGGTGCCGAGGTAGTAGCCGGCGACGTCCGCCACCAGGTGGGCGCCCGACTGGGTGAACACATCGAAGCCGCGGGCGGACACCGCGACCGTTGCATGGTTCGGCAGCGTCTGTGCGGCTCGCACCACGTTGAGCGTGCTCGTACCACGGCTCTTGGTCGTCGGGTCGTTCGACCCGGCAGGCGAGACCGACACGTAGCCGCCCGCCAGCGAGTCGGTGGCGGTGATGTTGAGCGACAGCGCAGCGACGTCGGTGCGACCGATCGCCGGGTTGGTGCTCACGGGCACCTCGACGTTCCAGACCGGCAGCGGCATCTGGGCACCGCCGAGGGGGTTGAGTGCCGCATCGCGCGTGTCGAGGAACCGAGTGGGCGAGCTCAGCGGGACGAACAGGCCCTCGGTCGTGATCGGTGCCGACGGCCCGGTGATCGTGCCGACGAGGTCGATGACCAGGTGGCCGCCGCTCTGGCTGAACACGGCGAGGTCGCCCTCGGCGTCGACCGGGACGATGACCTGGTTGGCCGAGACGTGGAAGGCGAACAGCGAGTTGAGATTGGCGGCCGTGGGCGGTGCGGTGTCCACCGGGTAGAGGGTCCAGTAGCCGGGCGCCGACCCGATGGTGGTGACGTTGAGCACGACGGCGGCCGCGCCAGCGGCCTCGGGCACTCGGACCTCGGTGACCGACTGCGCCGACAGCGTGAGGAACTCGCGTGTGTCCAGCACGCGCTGCGGGCGGGCGAGCGGCTGGAAGCGGCCTGCGCTGGTGGCGCCGCTCAGCTCATACGTGCCCAGCATGTCGACGACGAGGTGGCCGCCCGTCTGGCTGAACACGTCGACGAGGCCGTCGGTCCCCACGGGCACCGTGACGAGGTTGGGGATCGCGAGACCGTCACCCAGCAGCGACCAGCGCTCGTCGACGTTCAGGTTCGACGCCGTGGGCATGGGCGACCCGTGCGGGAAGGCGGTCCAGAATCCGACGCCGGCGGTGCCGACCACGGTGATGTTGAGCACCGCGGCGCGCGTGGTCTCGATGGCCGGCAGCGGGGACGCGCCGGCCACGCGGACGGACACCGTGCCGCCGGCGGGTACCGGGGTGCCCGCGTCCCGGGTGTCGAGGAGTCGTGTCGGTGACGGCAGTGCGACGAAGCGCGTGGTGTCGCCGGGCGCGGCATGAGCGGTCGCCCCGCCGAGACCGACGGGCAGGACGACGACGGTCGCCGCGGCGCCGGACAGCACCGCCGCGGTGAACGCTCGGGCCAGGACTCCGGTCGAGCGCCGCCGGGGCGCGTGACCACACATCGTTCTCATCGACAACCGCACCCCGCTGAGAGTAGTGGCGCGAGTGCGCAATGCGCACGCGGGTCGGCGTCAGGGCCAGCGCCTCGGTTCAGCGTCGCGGCGGTCGGATGCCGCGGAACTCCCAATCGCCGCCGAGGGCCGTCGAGAGCACCTCTTCGCTCTCGGTCGGCTGGTGGCCGACGTCGTCGCGGATCGGCGTGGGACCGGTGACGATGGTGTTGGTGAGCTCGCCGAGGCCCTCGACCTCGACGGTGACGACGTCGCCTGGTTGCACCGGCCGGCTGTACGCCGGGGTGCCCGAGAAGATCATGTCGCCGGGCAGCAGCGTGATCGTGCGGGCCAGGTCGGCGACGAGGTAGTGCATGTCCCACGTCATCTCGTCGGTGTTGCCGTCCTGGCGCACCTCGCCGTTGACGATCGTGCGGATCCGCTTGTGGTGGAAGTCCCAGTCGGTGACGAGTGTCGGGCCGACGGGACACAGCGTGTCGCTGCCCTTCACCCGCAGCATCGAGCCTGCGTCGGTGTCGCGGAAGTCGTGCAACCCGTAGTCGTTGCCGATCGTGTATCCGGCGATGTAGTCGCCTGCCTCTGCCTGGCTCACGTTGCGGCACGGGCGGCCGATCACGATCACCACCTCGCCTTCGTAGTTCAGCCACTTGCACCGGTCGGGGCGCACCACGTGACCTCGGTGTCCGTTCAGCGCGGACGTCGGCTTCTGGAAGTAGGTCGGCGTCTTGGTCAGCTGGATCTGGAACTCCTGCACCCGACTGACGTGATTCAGGTGGACGCACAGGATCTTCGAGGGCTCGCTCGGGGGGAGGTAGATCGCGTCGGCCTCGGCGATGCGTCGGCCGTCGGCCGCCACGAGGTCGTCGCCGTCGGGCGTCACGGTGGTGACGGATCCCTCGAGCAGGATGCGGCTGAATCGTGCCATGGCGGTGACTCCTGTGCGATGTCGTCGATGTCCCGGTCGAACGTCCGGCGGGACGTCGTGGTGGGACGTTGCGGTCGGCGCGGCGTCGCCGGACGAGGCCGCGTGATTTTCGTTTGGATCCTAATGATTATGATCGGCGGCCATGACCGCCGGATTCATGTTCCCCCGCAGCGCGACGGGGAAGTCGTCGTTGGTGCCCTCGCCGCCGTGGCACTACAGCGGGCAGATGCTCACCATCGAGTACCGCACCGATCCGGCGGCCGTCGCCGAGCTCTTGCCGGCCCCGCTCGAACTCGCCGACGACGACCCGGGCGCCGTCGCGGTGATCTGGGCCGACTGGCAGAGCTGCCGCGACGACATGCAGGAGCTCCTCGACCCGGTGCGCAGCCAGTACATGGAGACGTTCGTGGTGGTGCGCTGCAAGTACCAGGGCAAGCACTACAGCCGCTGCGTGTACATCTGGGTCGACAAGGATTTCGCCATGGTGCGCGGCCACCACCAGGGGTACCCCAAGAAGATGGGCGAGCTCTACCTCACCCGTGCCGTCCGCGTGGGCAAGGCCGGCCCTCGGCTCGAGCCGGGCGGCCGCTTCGGTGCCACGTGCGCCGCGTACGGGCGGCGCCTGATCGACGCCACGTTCACCATCACGGGCACCTCCGACGGGGCCGGGTTCGTGAACGCGCTGCCGATGATCCACCACCGGGTGATGCCGGCGATCGAGGGGAACGGCACCGACAGCCTGCACGAGCTCGTCACCATGAGCGGCTTCGACGCCGAGGTCGGCCCGTGCTGGTCGGGAGACGCGACGCTCGCGTTCCACGAATCGCCGGTGGAGGAACTCGAACGCATCGCTCCGATGGAGATGATCGGCGGGTACTGGCGCGAGGTGGGCACATCGTGGAAGCAGGGCACCACACTCGAACGTCAGAACCTCCCGGAAGTGAGCGGATCATGAGCGATCGTTTCGAGTTCGTCCACGGCCCGTCCGACGCGGACATCACGGACCCCGACGCCTATGTGAACGGCGTGCCCTACGCGACGTTCGAACGTCTCCGGCGCGACGACCCGGTCAGCTGGTGGGACGAACACGACGGTGGCAAGGGCTTCTGGGCCATCACCCGCTACGACGACCTGCTGGCGGTGAGCCGTCAGGTCGAGATCTTCTCGTCGGCGCAGGGGATCACCCTCGAGGAGATGGACTCCGACGACTTCCATGCCCGCCGCAACATGCTCGAGTTCGACCCGCCCGAGCACACCCGCTACCGCCGTCTCGTGTCGAAGCCGTTCGCCCGCCGCGAGGTGTACGCGTACGAGAACGCGATCCGACTGCTCGCTCGCACGGTCGTCGACGAGGCGCTGGCCGGACCGAGCACCTTCGACTTCGTCGAACACGTCGCCAAGCAGCTGCCGATGCGCATGCTCGGCCGTCTGCTCGGCGTGCCCGATGACGACGGTCCCTGGCTGGTCGAGCGCGGTGACGCCCTGCTCGGCAACTTCGATCCGGAGTTCACCGACACGCCGCTCGGGCTCACCGACACCGACGAGTTCAAGCACATCCCGTTCCGATCGCCGGCGGCGCTCGATCTGTACCGCTACGCGGAGGATGCCGCGGCACAGCGCCGCGCCGCGCCGACCGACGACGTGATCACCCGCCTCCTCGCGCCGACGATCGACGGCGAACAGATCACCGACCTGGAGTTCAAGAACTTCTTCGTCCTCTTGGTGAGCGCCGGCAACGACACCACCCGGTACACGATGGCCGCCGGGATGAAGGCGTTGATCGAACATCCCGACCAGATGGCCGAACTGCGCGACTCGATCGGCAAGGACCCGACCGTGATGGACCGGGCGGTGGAGGAGATCCTCCGCTGGGCCACGGTCACGATGCACTTCCGGCGCACCGCCACGCGCGACGTCGAGATGCACGGCAAGCAGATCAAGGCCGGCGACAAGGTCGTCATCTGGTTCACGTCGGCCGACTACGACGACGCCCAGTTCCCCGACCCGTACCGGTTCGACATCCATCGGACGCCGAACGAGCACGTCGCGTTCGGGCGCATGAGCCCGCACCTGTGCCTCGGCGCGCAGCTCGCCCGCATGGAACTGAAGGTCTTGTTCGAGGAACTGCTGCCGAAGCTCTCCGACGCCCGCCTCGCCGGGCCGGTCGACCGGCTGCGGTCGAACTTCATCGCCGGCATGAAGCGCGTGCCGGTGAGTGTGTCGCTCGCGTGAAGCTCACGTGCGCGTCGGGGTCGTCGGCCTGGCGTCGACGACCCATCATGTATATTTGATCAATCATCCACGGGGGAGGAACCATGAGGAGAACATCTGCTGTCGCTGCGTTCGCAGCACTGGCACTGGTCGCGGCTGCATGCGGCGGTGACGACGAAGAGACGGCGAGCACCGAAGCGCCGGCCGCCACCGAGGCACCGGGAGCCACCGAGGCACCCGGCGCCACGACGGCACCGGGTGACTGCACGCTCGACGAACCGCTGAAGATCGGCTACGCAGCCGATTTCGATCTCGGCGGCATCGGCGACGTTCCGGGCACCAAGGGCGCCCAGTTCGTGGTCGACTCGATCAACGCCGCCGGCGGTGTGGGCGGCCAGCAGGTCGAGCTGGAGATCAAGCAGATCAGCCAGACCCCGCCCGACCCGGCCGCCGCACAGCGTGCGGTGCAGGAGCTGCTCGACGGCGGCGCCGACATCCTGCTCGGGCCCCCGTTCTCCGACTACGGCCTGCCGCTGCTCGAGGTGACCAAGGGCTCCGTGCCGGTGCTGTTCGTGACGAGCACCGAGATCACGCTGTCCGACCCGTCGCAGGGCTCGTTCCTCGTCTCCTTCGACGACCGGGTGCAGGCTTCGGCCGCCGCCGAGTTCGCCACGAAGCAGGGCTACACCAGCGCCGTGACGCTGTCGTCGTCGGACATCCCGTACCTCAACATCACCACGGCGGCGTTCACCGAGGTGTTCACCGGCGCCGGCGGCACGGTCGACAAGGATCTCTCGTTCAACCTCGGCGACACCGACTTCTCCGCCCAGGTCAACGAGATCGCCGGGATGGACCCGCAGCCCGACGCCGTGTACTCGGCGTTCTTCCTGCCCGAGGCCGGCATCTTCCTGAAGCAGCTCCGCGAGGCCGGTGTCGAGTCGACGGTGATCAGCGCCGACGGCTTCGATGCCAGCGAGGTGTGGACCGTCGGCGCCGACGCCGAGGGCGTGTTCTTCACGAGCCACACCTTCCCCGGCCCCGACAACGGCGTGCAGGCGTTCCTCGACGACTACCAGGCCGCGAAGGGCGAGCCGGTGGGCACCGTCGCCTTCGGTGCGCTCGGTGCCGACGCCGTGAACATCGCGGTCGCGGCGGCGCTCGCCGCGTGCTCCACGAATGGTGCCGACCTCATCGCCGCCATGGCGAACGTCTCGGTCGACACGGTCACCGGTACGACGAGCTACGTCGGTGTCGGCGGCACGCCCAAGCGTGACGTGTCGATCCTCACCGTGACCGACGGCGCGCCGGCCCTGGCCGACGCCTTCTACCCGTCGGTCGTCGCCGGCGGCTGAGCCGGCGGCTGCGACGCTCCCGTCGGGAACACGCATGATCCTCGAGGTCGATCGGCTCACCACCCGGTACGGCGCGCTCACGGCGCTCCATGCCGTCTCGGTGCACGTCGCACCGGGTGAGCTCGTGGCGCTCGTCGGCCCCAACGGGGCCGGCAAGACGACGCTGCTGTCGTCGGTGGTCGGGCTGTTGAAGCCTGCCGAGGGCGCCGTGCGCTTCGAGGGCAAGGACATCACCGGGTTCGACCCGGCGGCCAACGTGGCCGCCGGGTTGGCCCTGGTGCCCGAACGCCGGCGGATCTTCAAGGACCTCACGGTCGCGGAGAACCTCCGGTTGGCGGGCAACACCGTCGCCAAGTCGTTGCGCAAGGGGCGCATGGACGAGATGGGCGAGTTGTTCCCCGCGCTGCGGACGAAGTGGGACGTGTCGGCTGGCTTCCTCTCCGGGGGCCAGGCCCAGCAGCTCGCGGTCGCCCGGGCGCTCATGTCGTCGCCGAAGGTGCTGCTCCTGGACGAGCCGTGTCTCGGCCTGGCACCGACGATGGTGGACGTCATCTTCGACCTGCTCGAGCAGCTCCGATCCCAGGGTCGCACGATCCTGGTGGTCGAGCAGCAGGCCCAGCGCGTGCTGTCGATCGCGGATCGCGGGTACGTGCTGCGCACCGGCGAGATCGTGGCCGAGGGCTCGGGTGCCGAGCTCGCCGGACGGTCCGATCTGTTCGACACCTACATCGGCGGTTCCTGACCGTATGGGAGCACCGACATGACCCAGTTCGTGCAGAACCTCATCGACGGCCTCGGCAACGGCAGCACCTACGCGCTGCTCGCCGTCGGCGTGTCGATGCTCTTCGGCGTCATGCACCTCGTCAACTTCGCCCACGGCGAACTGCTGACGATCGGTGCCTACGTCATCTACGGGATGCGCAGCAACGACATCTCGTGGTGGGCGACGATCCCCGTCGCGATCCTGTCCGCCGTGATGCTGTCGATGCTCATCGAGTTCGTGGCGTTCCGACGGGTGCGCACCGCGAGCGCCTTCACCCTGCTGCTCACCTCGTTCGCGATCGAGATCCTCTCGCACGCCGCGTGGCGCATCGGCGTGTCGTCGACGCCGCGGCGCTACGAAGCACCCGACATCGCGTTCAAGGTGGTCGAGATCGGCCCGTTCAACATCGAGGTGTGGGACGTGGTGAGCATCGCCGTCGCGGTCGCCTGCTTCGTCGGCACGGCGATCATGTTGCGCACGACGATGTTCGGCCTGTCGATCCGCGCTGCGAGCGAGGACTTCGACGCCGCCCGGCTCATGGGCGTGAAGGCCAACCGCGTGATCTCCGGTGCGTTCGCGTTCGCCGGTCTGCTCGCCGGCATCGCCGGTGCCATCTGGCTCGTGCGCCGTGGTCAGGCCGACCCCCGCATGGGCGCCGAACCGTTGTTGAAGGCGGTGATCGCGGCGATCATCGGCGGGCTGGGCAGCCTGCCGGGCGCCGTGGTGGGCGGCCTGTCGCTCGGCATCGCCGAGGTGTACTTCCGATCGTGGCTGCCGAGCGATCTCCAGGGTCTCACGGACAGCTTCGTGTTCGTCGTGATCGCGATCCTGTTCGTCGTGCGGCCGCAGGGTCTGTTCAACGTCGCCTCAGCGGAGCGTGTGTGATGGCGAACACCACGACGGCCACTGCCGTTCCTGCCGCCCGGACCCGTTCGGTGTCGCGGTCGCAGCTGCGCTCGATCGCGCTGCCGTCGCTGCTCGCCAACTGGGTGCTGCTCGGCCTGTTGTTCGCGGTCGGCCTGCTCTACGCGTCGGGCGGCAGCTCCGCCCGCGACCTGCTCATCTCCGACCTGCTCATCAACCTCGTACTGGTGCTCGGGTTCCACATCTTCATCGGCAACACCGGCGTGCTGTCGTTCGGCCACCTCGGCATCGCCAGCGTCGCGGCCTACACGATGGCGCTGCTCGCCGTGCCGTCCGACCGCAAGACGGTGCTCATCCCCAACGCACCGTGGGGCATCCCCGAGATCGAGCTGAGCCCGCTCGTCGCCTCGCTGATCGGGATCGGTGTCGGCATCGTCGTCGCCGCACTCCTCGGTCTGGTCGCCGCCCGCACCTCGGGACTCGCCGCCACCATGATCACGCTCGCGTTCTTGTCGATCGTGCGGCAGGTGGCCGAGAACCGCAAGGACCTCACCGGTGGCGCCCAGAACCTGAGCAGCGTCCCCCGCCTGGAAGGGTGGTCGTGGCCGCTGTTCGGTGCGTTCCTGGCGGTGTTGGTCGCCGTGTTCTTCCGGTCGTCGAAGACCGGGCGCCTCGCCGTCGCCACCCGTGAGGACGAACTCGCCGCCGGGGCGATGGGCATCGAGGTCTTCACCCCACGGCTGGTGGCGTTCGTCGTGAGCGGCGGGTTGGTGGCGTTCGGCGGCATCCTGCGTGTGCAATCGCTCGGGTCGATCGGCCCGTCGCAGTTCAGCTTCGAGTTCACGATCCTGATCCTCGCCATGCTCGTCGTGGGTGGCATGCGCACCGTCACCGGTGCGATCGCCGGCACGGTGTTCATCACCGTCGGCAAGGAGGTCACCCGGTTCCTCGGCGACGGCCCCGACTTCCTCGGGTTCACGTGGCCCGTGGTCGACGGGCTGCCCGACCTGTTCCTCGCCGGCTCGCTGCTCGCCGTGCTCCTCACCCGCCCCAACGGTCTGCTCGGCGAGTTCGATCTCGGCGGCTGGGCGATGCGTCGCTTCCGTCGATCGGCTCCAGCCGCGCCGGCATCGGTGCCCGACGAGATGGCGGCACCGGTTGCGCCGCAACAGGCCACCGGCGGCGAGCTCGTGACCTCCGGGCTCGGCGTGGTGTTCGGCGGCTTCACCGCGGTCGACGACGTGTCGATCACCGTGGCGCCCGGGCGCATCCACGGTCTCATCGGCCCGAACGGTGCCGGCAAGACCACCTTCGTCAACCTGCTGACCGGCCTCGTCGACCCGACCACCGGAACGGTGCATCTCGGCGGCAAGGAGCTGAGCGGCGCGCCCTACACGCGTGCTCGCGACGGCGTGGCCCGCACGTTCCAGAACCTCCGCGTGTTCCCCTCGTTGTCGGTGCGCGAGAACGTCGCCGTGGCCGACCTGGTCGCCCACGATCACCGCTCGCACCGGGTGGGCGTCAGCGTGGACGAGTTGCTCGCACTCTCGGGACTCACCCACATGGCCGACCGTTCCGCCGCCACGCTCGACTACGGCAACCAGCGTCGCCTGGAGATCGCCCGCGCCGCGGCGCTGCGACCCGACTTCCTGCTCCTCGACGAACCGACCTCCGGGATGAGCTCGTCCGAATCACTCGAGATGGTCGACCACGTGCGCCGTGTCGCCACGGCCATCGGGGCCGGCGTGCTGGTGATCGACCACGATCTCGGCTTCATCACGAACATCTGCGAGCACATCACCGTGCTCGATCAGGGAGCCGTCCTGGCCGAGGGCACCGCCGAGGAGATCCAGCGCGACCCGCGCGTCATCGAGGCGTATCTTGGCTCTGGCCATGCCTGATCAGTCGTCGTACCGAAGCAGCCCGAACCGCCCGGTGAAGCGGGAGCGTTTCGCCGAGGAGGTCGCCTCCGAGCTCCGTGAGATGATCCTCGCCGGCCGCCTCGCGTCGGGTGAACGCATCGACCAGGACGCGGTCGCCGAGTCGCACGGCATGAGCCGACTGCCGGTGCGTGAGGCGTTGATCGCCCTCGAGCAGGAGGGCCTCGTCGTGAACACGCCTCGGCGTGGCGCGTACGTCGCCCAGCTGAGCCCCGAGGACGTACAGGACCAGTACGAGGTGTACGGGCTCGTTGCCGGCATCGCCGCCGCCCGGGCCGCAGAGCGGCTCACCGCAGAGGAGCTCGCCGATCTGCGCAAGGCCCACGAGCAGTTCGTGAAGGCCAAGGGCGGAGCGGCACAGCAGCGGTCGAACGAGGAGTTCCACCGGATCATCAACCACACAGCGAGCCGTCGACTGCGCAGCATGCTCGGTCTGCTTGCCCGCAGCCTGCCGTCGCACCACTACATGTTCGACAGCGCCTGGGCCGCGCTCGCCGCGCACCACCACGAGCAGGTGCTGGTCGCGATCGAGCGGCGAGATCCGGCGGGCGCTCGCGCCGCGATGACCGAGCACCTCGTCGCCAGCGGCCATCAGGCCGTCGTCGCGCTGAAGAGCAAGGGCTTCTGGGCGGGCAGCGACGCCCGCTGAGGGCGACGTCCCGGTCGATCAGCGAATCGTCAGCGAAGCACGAAGGGGTCGCCCACGGGCGCGCTGTCGGTCTCGAACCAGATGCCCTTCGCCTGGGTGAACTCGCGCAGACCGTCGATGCCGTTCTCGCGCCCGTAGCCGCTGAGCTTGCGGCCGCCGAACGGCACGGCGAAGTTGAGCGCCCGGTAGGTGTTGACCCACACCGTGCCGGCGTCGAGGAGGTGTGCGACGCGGTGCGCCCGCCGGACGTCGTTCGTCCACACGCCCGCCGCGAGTCCGAACGGCGAGTCGTTGGCGATCGCGACCGCTTCGTCGTCGTCGTCGAAGGGAATGACGGCGAGCACCGGACCGAACAGCTCGTGCTGGGCCACGTCCATCTGGTTGTGCACGCCTTCGAGCACCGTCGGCGGGTAGTACCAGCCGCGGTCGGGACGATCACCCGTCGGGCCGCCGCTGCGGATCGTGGCACCCTGCGCCACGGCCTGCTCGACGCGCGCGGTGACGCCGTCGAGGATCTTCGGCTGCGAGAGCGGACCCATCTCGGTGTCGGGCGACAGCGGGTCGCCGAGCCGGATGGTTGCGGCTCGTGCAGCGACGGCGGCGACGAGCTCGTCGGCGATGCTGCGGTGGGCGAGCAGTCGCGAGCCGGCGACACAGGTCTGACCGGTCGCCGCGAAGATGCCGGCGATGATCCCGTTCACGACGTTCGGCACGACCGCGTCGCCGAACACGATGTTGGCCGACTTGCCGCCGAGCTCGAGCACGAGCGGCTTCAGGCCCTGGGCGGCTCGCTGGGCGACGAGGCGTCCGGAGTCTGGTCCGCCCGTGAAGACCACCTTGGCGACGTCGGGATGACCGACGAGGTGATCGCCCGCCTCGGAGCCGAGACCGTTCACGATGTTCAGGCACCCGTCGGGCAGCCCGGCGAGCTGCGCCAGTTCGCCCAGGCGTGACAGCGCGCCTGCGTTCACCTCCGGCGGCTTGACGACGACCGTGTTGCCGGCGGCCAGCGCAGGCACGAGCCCCATCGACCCGAGCAGCATCGGTGAGTTGAACGCCGGGATGACGGCGATCACGCCGTAGGGCTCGCGTACGGTGCTGATCTGCAACGTGCCGGAGTCGTGCGGGATCGTGGAGCCCTCGAGGTGATAGGCGAGCGATGCGTAGTAGTGGTACCAGTTGCGCAGACCGGTGATCTGACCGGTGGTCTCGCGGATGACCTTGCCGGCGTCGCGAGCCTCGAGGGCGGCGAGCTCGGGTGCGTGCTCCGCGATGAGGTCGCCGAGCTTCCAGATGATCGAAGCGCGGGTGGACGGCCCGACGCGGCGCCACCTCGCGAACGCGTCCTTGGCTGCGGCAACGGCGTCGTCGACGTCGCCGGCCGACCCTCGGGCGACCAACACCCACGGTTCGGCGGTCGACGGGTCGAACGATTCGATCGTGGCGCCGTCGGCGGCGGGACGGCGGACCCCGCCGATCCAGTGCTGGTGCTGTTCCATCGGACGGACCTCCCCGCGGTCGATGATAGTTTATCTTTGATCAAAGATGAGGGGCTGCCCTCGCGCGGGGAGGACGCATGCCGCAGGGGTTCGACTTCGGGATCGACGAGGAGTACGAGAGCATCCGCACCGAGGTGCGTCGGCTCTGCGACAAGTACGGCAACGAGTACTGGCGCGGTCTCGAGCCCGATCGTTACCCGGCAGAGTTCGTCGACGAGCTGACGCGGCAGGGGTGGCTCGGCGCCCTCATCCCCGAGGAGTACGGCGGCGGTGGCCTCCCGCTGCGCGGCGCCTGCGTCGTGCTCGAGGAGATCGCTGCATCCGGCGGCAACCCGTCGGCGTGCCATGCCCAGATGTACATCATGGGAACGCTGCTGCGGCACGGCACCGAGGAGCAGAAGCGCCGGTACCTGCCCGCGATCGCCTCCGGCGACCTGCGGCTGCAGGCGTTCGGGGTCACCGAACCGGTCGCCGGCTCCGAGACCTCTCGCATCCGCACGCGGGCCGAGCGCGTGCCCGAGGGGTGGCGCATCAACGGCCAGAAGATCTGGACCTCCCGTGCGTTGTACAGCGACCTGATGATCGTGCTCGCCCGCACCACGGCGTACGAGGACGTGGCGAAGAAGACCGACGGAATGTCGGTCTTCCTCGTCGATCTGCGCGAGGCGACCGGGATCACCATCCGACCGATCCCGACGATGATGAACCACAACACGACGGAGGTGTTCTTCGACGATGTCGTCGTCCCGGCCGATGCGCTCGTCGGGCAGGAGGGCATGGGGTTCCGTCACATCCTCGACGGGATGAACGCCGAGCGGATCCTGATCGCGTCGGAGTGCATCGGCGACGGTCGGTTCTTCCTCGACCGAGCGGTGGCCTACGCCAACACCCGCGAGGTGTTCGGCCGCCCGATCGGCGCGAACCAAGGGGTCCAGTTCCCGCTCGCGAAGGCGTACGCGTCGTTGAGCGCCGCCGACCTCATGCGCAAGAAGGCAGCCGACCTGTTCGACGCCGGGCAGCCGTGCGGGACCGAGGCGAACATGTCGAAGCTGCTCGCGAGCGAGGCCTCCTGGGCCGCGGCCAACGCCTGCCTCGACACCCACGGCGGGTTCGGGTTCGCAGCCGAATACGACATCGAGCGCAAGTTCCGCGAGACCCGGCTGTACCAAGTGGCGCCGTTGAACAACAACCTGATCCTGGCCTACGTCGGCCAGAACGTGCTCGGGCTCCCTCGAAGCTACTGAGCGGAGTTACTGAGCGCCGACGCTCGCCGTCGCCGAGCGGTCTCGCTCGGTCATCCGACCCGCCACGGGGCGACGGCGTCCGGGCAACGTCCGATCGACGCCTCGGGTGCCGAGCGCTTGTACATCATGAACGTGCGCTTGTACTCGCACACGGTCTCACCGCGCTGGTTGAGGCCGCGCGTGCGGATGTCGACGATGCCCACGTTCGGGTTGCTGCTCGACTCGCGCAACCCGAGCACCTCGGACTCGGCCCAGAGCGTGTCGCCGCAGAACACCGGGTTGGGGAGCGAGATGTCGGTCCACGCCAGGTTGGCCGTGGCGTTCTCGCTCGTGTCGCACACCGACAGGCCGGTCACGAGCGACAGGGTGAAGCAACTGTTGACGAGCATCCGCCCGAACCTCGTGCCGGCCGCGAACTCGCCGTTGAAGTGCACCTGGTTGGTGTTCATCGTGACCGTGGTGAACCAGATGTTGTCGGTGTCGGTGATCGTGCGACCGAGTCGGCTGCGGAACACGTCGCCGACGTCGAGGTCCTCGAAGAACCGTCCGGTCCACTCCTTCGGCATTCGCTGATCGGTCATGTCGGCCCTCCCGGCGGCCCGGGGCGTCGGCCTCGGGCGGTGAATCTTTGATCTATGATACGAGACGTCGGGGCGCGACGAGTTCGGGAGGGACCATGACCACACGCGAGCAGCCCGACGACCCCACGGCCGCCACCGCGATCGACCGCGAGGCCGACCCCGCGATCGACATCGCCGACGCCGGTGTCTACGAGCAGGGGATCCCGCACGAGGCGTTCGCCCGGCTCCGTCACCACGACCCGGTGCACTGGCACCCGTGGGACAACAGTCGCGGTGGCTTCTGGGCGGTGACCACCAAGGACGACCTCACCACGGTCACGCGCGACTGGAACACCTTCACGAGCGAGCAGCACGTGAACCTGTGGGAGCTCACCGCCGAGGCACAGCACGCGAGACGATCGCTGATCGAGACCGACGGCATGCCGCACACGCGCCTGCGGCGCCTCGTCACCCAGCCGTTCACCCTCAGGAGGATGGCCGAGTACGAGGACGCGACCCGGGCGATCCTCGACGAGTTGCTCGACGAGATGCTGGACGAGATGGGCCGTGCCGGCGAGGTCGACGTCGTCCGGCTGCTCTCGGAGCCGTATCCCATTCGCGTCATCGTGTCGATCCTCGGGATCCCACGGTCCGACGGCGACTTCCTCGTCCACCTGTCGAACCAACTGGTCGAGGGCACGAGCGACCGCGAGGTCGATCCGGGGGCGTACGGCAACACCACCCCGCTGGAACTGCTGCCGTTCAACAGCCCCGCGGCGCACGCCCTGTTCGAGTTCGGCCGGCGACTCGGCGCCGAGCGGCGGGCGAACCCCGGCGACGATCTGGTGTCGAAGCTCATCACCGCCGAGGTGGACGGAGATCAGCTCACCGACGCCGAGTTCGTCAACTTCTTCCAACTGCTCGTCTTCGCCGGCAACGAGACCACCCGCACCGCCATCTCGAACGGCCTGCTCGCGTTCATGCAGCACCCGGAGCAGCTCGACGTGCTGCGCGAGGATCCGTCGCTGATCCCGAACGCCGTGGAGGAGGTCATCCGTTGGGCGACACCGGTGCTCCACATGCGCCGCACCGCGACGGTCGACACCGAACTCCACGGCGTGCCGATCGCGGCGGGCGACTGGGTCGTCATCTGGTACGCCTCGGCGAACTTCGACGAGGCCGCATTCGAGGCGCCGCTCACGTTCGACGTGCGCCGCCCGGTGAAACCCGAGCACGTGGCCTTCGGCGCGTTCGGTCCGCACCACTGCCTCGGCGCGCCGCTCGCCCGGCTCGAGATCAGACTCCTGCTCGAGCAGCTCGTCGCTCGAGGCATCACGCTCGAGCAGGCCGGCCCGGTGCAGCGGGTGCGGTCGAACTTCGTGAACGGGATCGCGTCGCTCCCGGCGCGGCTCGAGCAGCGCTGACAGCGGTCGCGCCGGTCAGATGCCGGCGGCCACCGCGGCGTCGCCGTTCACCGACCCGGCGGCGGTGCGCTGGGCGAGCACCACGCCGAGGATCACGACGGTGGCCCCCACAGCTTCGAGGGGGCTGACCTCCTCGCCGAGGAAGACCGCCGACCACACGATCGCGAGGGCCACCTCGAGCGTCATGATCATCGCCATCACGCCGGGCGCCAGATGGCGCAGTGCACGGAAGAAGCACGTGGTCGCCGCCACGGTGGGGATGAGCGCGAACAGCCCGACCTCGAGCACGAGGCGCGGACCGTGCGGTGCCGTGAGCCCATCGACGACGACGAGCGGCGTGAAGAAGGCCGCCGCGCCGAGGGTCGTCCATCCGGCGCTCACCACGCCGTCGACGCCCGGTGGCACCACGCGGTCGTTGAGGATCATGTACGCGGCGAAGAGCACCGCCTGGCCGAGTGCGAAGGCGACGCCGGTGACGCTGATCGAGTCGACGCCGGTGAACAGCTCGGGCACGGTGAGCACGACACCGACGGTGATGATCGCGAGCGCCGCGATCGTGATGCCGTCGAGCGGGCGCCCGAGCAGCGTCGACCCGATGACGACGAACGCGGGATACAGGTACACGAGCACGATGTAGACGGACGCGTCGAGGCGTTCGAGCGCGAGGAATCCGATGACGACCACGACGCCCATCAGCACGCCGAGACCGAACAGGCGTGCCCGAGGAACGGCGAACGGATCGGGGCCGCCGCGCCGTCGCCAGACGATCAGCACGCTCCACAGCACGACGGAAGCGAGCGAGAAGCGCCAGAACAGCAACGAAGCGACGCCCAGCGCGTCGAGCAGGTCCTTGCCCACCACCGACGACAGCGAGAAGGCGAACGCCGAGGCGACGGCCCACACGGCCCCACGGGCGCTGTTGCGGCCCGCGTCGGCCTCGGTCTGATGCACGGGTGCAGTCTGGCGTGACGGGGCCGCGCCGCACGGATCAGATCGAGCGGGACCCGATCCCGGCGAGCCCGCCCGTCAGAAGAAGGGCAGGTACTCCCTGAGCTCCCAGTCGGTGATCGCCTCGACCGACCACTCGTTGCCGGACTCCTCCCAGCGCCGCACCTCGTCGCGACGGATCGCGAGATAGGCGCGGACGAGGTCGGGGCCCATCGCCTCGCACAACACGCTGTCGGCCTCGAACGCCGCGAGGGCGTCGGACAGGGTGTGGGGCGTGTGCCGATCGGTGTTCGGCTCGGTGTCGCCGTCGCCCTGCTGCGGCTCGCCGCAGTCGAGACCGTCGACGACGCCGAGCAGCGCGGCATTCAGCATCGCCGCCGCGGCGAGGTACACGTTGGCCGAGCCGCACGGCATGCGGTTCTCGATGCGGGTCGCCTCGCCTCGTTCGCCCGGCACGCGCATCGTGCTGATGCGGTTGTCGAGGCCCCAGTTGGCCCAGTAGCCGGCGATGATGCCGGGCATGAGCCGCTTGTAGCTGTTGACCGTCGGGGCCGACAGGGCGGCCATGCCCTCGTAGTGGGCGAGAAGGCCACCGATGCACTGGCGCATCAGGCTCGACATGCCGTGCTCGCCCGACGGGTCGTCGAACACGTTGCGGCCGCCGCCGGTGGGAATCAGCGAGAAGTTGATGTGGAGCCCGCTGCCGACCGCCTCGGCGATCGGGCGGCCCATGAACGTCGCCCAGTGGCCATGGCGGTGGGCGATCTCGCGCACCATGTCCTTGGCCATGAACGCACGGTCGGCGGCATCGAGCGCCGGGCCGTACTTGAGGTTCATCTCCATCTGCCCCGGCGAGAACTCGGCCATGATGCCCTCGACGTCGAGCTCGCTCTTCTCGGCCGCGTCGAACAGGGCGAACGTGAGCTCCGGATCGATGCCGCCGAGCCCCACGCCGTACACGCGGTGCGACGGCAGATCGAGCGGGGCGTAGCCGCCCGGCGCGCTCGTGTCGGGCCGCATCACGTAGAACTCGAGTTCGTAGCCGATCATCGGCTCGTACCCGAGGGCGCGCCACGCCTCGACCGAGCGCTTGAGCGCGCTCCGGGGTGCGAGTGCGAGCGGACCACCGTCGAACTCGAGGTCGGCGATCATCACATCGGTGTCGACCTCCCATCCCGGATGGCGAGTCTCGGGCAGTGGCACCGTCGACAGGTCGGGGAACCCGACGTCGGCGGCGTACCCCTCGACCGGCATGATCTCGCGGTCGATGCCCATCGTGAGCGTGGTCACTGCGTGGTGGCCGTGTTCGTGGATGCGCCGTTCGGGCACGTACCGCCCGTGCGACAGACCGTTGAGATCGCTCCACATGACTCGGATGCGTCGATTCGCCATGGCTGCGAAAGGTAGCAGACAGCTCTGGGAGATCGTTTGGGCCCGAACGACCTGTCGTGTCAGGTCACCAGGCGACGTCCATCCGCACCGGACCCCGGAACTCGAACCCGCGGATCTCGACGCCGGCGGCATCGCGGAGGTGCAGCCCGGGCAGACGATGGAACAGGTGCTGCACGGCGACACGCACCGTGCTGCGGCCGAGCCACGCGCCGAGGCACACGTGCGGACCGGTGGAGAACGCCAGGTGGGTGCCCTCCTTGCGGTGGAGGTCGTATCGGTCGGGGTGGGACCATCGTCGCTCGTCGCGGTTCGCGCTGCTGATGACCGCGGCGACCAGCGCTCCGGCGGGGATGGTGATCCCGCTCACCTCGGCGTCGGCCGTCGTCTGCCGCGTCGACGTGGCGACCGGGGAGATCCAGCGGAACAGTTCCTCGCACGCGTTGCGCCACAGCGACTCGTCGCCGCGACAGTCGACCAACGCCTCCGGATGGGTGAGCAGCGCCCAGACGGCGAGCGCGATGCCGTCGCGTGGTTCGTTGATGCCGCCCGACATGCAGAGCCGCACGTTGTTCACGATCTCGTCGGGCGTGAGGCCGGTGTGGGCGAGATGGGGCACCACCCGTTCGCGGATCGACTCGCCCGACTCGGCATTGGCCCTCGCGGCGATGCCCGAGAGCTCCGGGTCGTTCGCGAAGTTGGCGAGGCCGGTGCACACGCCTCGCGTCCACTCGCCGATCTGTTGCCACGTGGCGTTGTCCCATCGGAGCGAGTCCTGCAGGGCCCGCACCGCGATCGGCTCGGCGTAGGCGGTCATCAGATCGGTGCCCGTCGGGTCGAACGCGTCGATCAACTCGTCGCAGATCTCGGGCAGCCGCTCGCTCACCCACGGGCCGGTCGCGGTGGGGGTGAAGCTCGGCTGGAGGGCGTCCTTCAGCCGGCGATGTTCGGCGCCGTCGCTGCCGAGCATGTTCCTGCCGAGCACCGTGTTGAGCCAGCTCGGCTCGGTGGCGGAGGTGAACAGGTCGGGTCGATCGTGCACCAGCTGCACGTCGTCCCACCGCGTGACGAGCCACATGTCCATGTCGGGTACGTGGCTGACGGGCTCGTCCGCTCGCAGCCGGGCGAGCGCCGGGTAGGGGTCGAGCTCGAGCTGGGCGAGGGTGATCGACTCACCGATGGTCGTCATGGCCGGAGCGTAGCGATGGCACGTTGGTACGGTGCAGCGGATGCGAGCCCTCATCGTCCAGCACGAGCACGGCGGCGGCGGACCCGGCCTCGTCGGCGACCGCCTGATCGAGCGCGGTTTCGAACTCGTGCAGCACCAGGTGAAGTCCGAGGGCTCGACGGAGAGCCATCACCCGTTCCCGGATCCCGCCGACTTCGACGTGATCGTGCCGCTCGGATCCGTGCACGGCGTGTACGAACGCCACCTGATCGGCACGTGGATCGACCGGGAGGTCGCCATGCTCCGACAGGCGCACGACAGCGGCGTCCCGGTGCTCGGCATCTGTTTCGGTGCACAGGCGCTCACCACGGCGCTCGGCGGCTCGGTGGAGAAGGCCCCGGCGTCCGAGGTCGGTTGGTACGAGTACGACAGCGATCTCCCCGACGCGATCGACCCGGGTCCGTGGCTCACCTGGCACGGCGACCGCTGCCTCGTGCCGGCCGGCGTCACGGAGCTGGCGCGCAACGAGCTGTGCACCCAGGCGTTCCGCCTCGGTCGCAGCGTCGGTGTGCAGTTCCACCCGGAGTCCACCGCATCGCTGATCGGCGGCTGGGTCGCCGATTGCCCGCCCGGCTATTTCGAGGCCCACGGCACGACGGCCGAGGCGGTGATGGCAGGCTTCGACGTGCACGGCGACGCGGTCGAGCAGCGGGCCCGCCGACTGTTCGACTGGTTCCTCGACGAGGTCGCCCCGAGCTGACCCGATGGTTCCGTGAGCGAACGGCCGCCAGACGCGGCGTTTCGCTCACGAATGTCAGATGGGGACGTCGGTGTGGTCGACGCCGACGATCTGGCTGCCGGTGAAGCTGCGGAAGACCTCGGCGTTGCCGTGGCCGCCGATGCCGGACAGGCCCCAGAAACTCTGGGTGCTCGTCGGCGTGAGGTCGATCACGCTCGTGCCGTTGATCTTCACCTCGCCGAACCGGATGCGCCGGCCGAGCGCCTGTGCCGCGTCGAGGTCGGTGGAGAACACGTAGCCGGCCAGGCCGAACGGCGTGTCGTTCGCGGCGGCGACGGCCGCCTCGTCGTCGTCCACGGGGTGCACCGTCACGACCGGTCCGAACAGCTCGTCCACGCATGCGGCCGGGTCGGCGCCGACCACGACCCGGGGTGACCAGAACCATCCCGGCAGGTCGGGCAGGTCGCCGGCGACCAGCTGCTCGCCGCCGATCGCCTCGAGCGCGGCCATCTGTGCGTCGAGACGCGCCCGATGCGCCTCGTGCGAGAGCGGGCCGACCTGGGTGTCGTCGTCGAGGTGGTGGCCGATCCGCCAGGTGCCGAGCTGCTGGCGGAGCGCGTCGACGAGCTCGTCGTGGCGATCGCGGGCCACGAGCACCTTGCCCGGCGCCTCGCACCACTGTCCGTTGAGCTTGACGATGCCCGACGCCAACGCCGCGGCCGTCGCCTCGATGTCGGCGTCCGCGCGCACGATCGCCGGGTTGTTGCCGCCGAGCTCGAGCTGCAACGCGGTGAAGTGCTCGGCCGCGGCGCGGGCGATCGCCCTGCCCGCCGCGAGGCTGCCGGTGTACGACACGACTTTCACGCGTGCGTCGCCGGTGAGTGCAGCGCCCGTCGTCGGTCCGCCGTGCACCATCTGGAACACACCGTCGGGCAGCCCGACGCGATGGATAGCGTCGGCGAGCAGGTTGCAGCCGAGCGGTGACCACTCCGGTGGCTTCAGCAGCACGGGGCAGCCGGCGGCGAGCGCCATCGCGACCTTGCCGGCCGCCATGGCCGCCGGGGCGTTCCACGGCACGAGGATCGCAGCGGGGCCCCACGGCAGTCGCAACAGCTCGACGGGCCGCACCGGTCCGGGGAGCTCCGTGCGGGTCCACCCGGTCTGCAGCTGGGCGATCGCGCCGCGGAACGCGCCGGCCAACGAGCCGGCGAACATGCGCGTGATCGCGATCGGGACACCCGACCCGGTCGACTCGGCGACGGCCACGGCGTCGCCCGTGAGCTCAGCGGTGGCCTCGAGCTCGGCGGCGATGCACTCGAGCCAACCGCTCCGGGCCTCGACGTCGAGGTCGGCCCAGACGCCGTCGCGGTGCACCCGCGCCGAGGCGGCGATGGCGCGCTCGACCTCGGCCGGCGAGGTCGCACGGCGGGGTTGGAGCACCTCGCCGGTCGACGGGTCGCACAGCGACGCGCCGTCGAGCACGTCGGTGGGCTGGCGCAGCTCACCGTCGATGCGGTCGATCTGTTCGGGCAGCAGCCCGCGGGGGATCACGGTCATGGTCGAGTGCTCCTGGGGTCCGGTTCGTCTCGTGGGGGTGGTGATCGGTCAGATCACTTCGAAGTAGCGGTCGAGTTCCCAGTCGGTCACCGCGTCGAGGAAGCGGGTCCACTCGTAGCGGGCCGTCAACCCGTACTGCTCGGCCACCGCGGCGCCGAACGCCTCGGTGACGAACGGGCTGGCGAGGAACTCCTCGGCCGCCAGCCCGAGGTGCTGCGGGAACGGCTTCGCGTCCTGCTGGTAGGCGTCGCCGGTGCGGGCGGGCCCGGGGTCGACGCCGTTGGCGATGCCGTCGCGGATCGACGCGATCACACCGGCGACGGCGAGATACGGGTTCACGTCGGCGCCGGGCACCCGCCACTCGAGCCGCATCGACGACGCGCCCGTGCCGAGCACGCGGCACGACACGGTGCGGTTGTCGAACGCCCATGTGGCGCCGTGGCCCGCGAAGTCGCTCGAGTTCGTGCGTCGGTACGAGTTGATCGTGGGCGCGTACCAGGCCATCAACGGCGAGGCGTGCTCGAGGACACCCCCGATGGCATGGCGCATGGTCGTCGACATGTGGTCGGGCGCGTCGTGGTCGAAGAAGGGATGGCCGCCGGCCGCGGTGTCGCGCAACGACAGGTGCACGTGGCACGACGATCCGACCTCGCCGGCGTTCGGCTTCGGCATGAACGTCGCCGACATGCCCGCCTGTGCGGCGACGTCCTTCACGGCGAGCTTGAAGATCGTGTGCCGGTCGCACATGTCGAGCGCGTCGGAGTAGGTGAGGTTGATCTCCCACTGGCCGAGTCCCCACTCGCCCTGGCTCATCTCCACGTCGAGGCCGGAGTCGTCGAGCGCGGTGCGCAGACGCTGGAAGAAGGGCTCCCACGCGTTCACCTGTTGCACGGTGTAGTCGGCGTGGAAGATCGTGCTCGGCGTGCGATCGCGGTAGCCCCGACGGCGGAGATCGTCGAGCCCGTCGCGGTACAGGTGGAACTCGAGCTCGGTGCCGACGTCGGCGGCCAGGCCGTCGGCGGCGAGCGCCTCGACCTGGCGGCGCAGGATCTGGCGGGGCGCGATCTCGACCGGCGAGCGGTCGTGTTCCTCGACGATGTCGGCGAGGACGATCGCGGTGCGCTGCAGCCACGCCGCGGGGCGCAGGGTGGCCATGTCGGCGATCAGCAGGAAGTCGCGCCAGCCCGTGTGCCAGCCGGTGTAGGGCACCTCGAGGCCGATGTCCTGGGCGACGTCCCACCCGAAGGTGCACGAACTGAGGGCGATGCCGCGCTCGCGGAACTCGTCGAACTTCTTCGGCGTGAGCCGCTTACCCACGAGGCGGCCGGTCATGTCGGGCGCACAGACGATGACGGTGTCGTACCCGCCGTCGCGGAGGTCGTCGAGTGTGAGCGGTTCGAACGTGCTCATCGCGTCAACCAGCCACCGTCGACCGGGAGATGGGCGCCGGAGATGAACGACGCCTGGTCGGAGAGCAGGAACGACACGGCGTTCGCCACGTCCTCGGGCTCGCCGACGCGCGGCACGAGCAGTCGCTGGCTCATGAACGCCATCGCCTCGGGACCGGTGATGTCGCCACCGCTGAAGCGGGTGTTGATCGGCCCGGGTGCCACCGCGTTGACGCGGATGTTCTTGGCGGCGAGCTCGACGGCGAGTGCCTTGGTGAGCATCGGCACGCCACCCTTGGAGGCGTTGTAGTGGGGCTGGCAGTGGCCGGACGAGCTGACCACGACGGCGGCCTCGACGGTCGACAGGTTCACGATCGCGCCGCCCTCGGTCATCGCCCGCGACGCGACCTGGGCGACGATGAACTGGCCCTTCAGGTTCACGTCGACGACGAAGTCCCACTCGTCGTCGGTGAGGTGGTCGAGGTCGCTCATCGTGACGACGCCGGCGTTGTTGACGACGAGGTGCAGCCCGCCGAACTCTGCGACGGTCGCGGCAACCGCGGCCTCGACCTGGCTCCTGTCGCGCACGTCGACCACGAGCGGGATGGCCCGTCCGCCGGCCTCGGTGACGAGGCGGACGGTCTCGGCGGCGCCGTCGAGGTTCACGTCGGTGCACGCGACCGCCGCGCCGTCGGCGGCGAGCCGCAGCGCGATGCCGCGGCCGATACCCGACCCGGCGCCGGTGACCAGCGCGACCTTGTGTTCGTGGCTGATGATCATGAGGTTCCCTTCGTTCGCCCGGCGGTGACGCGTCGGACGGTGCTGGTGGCTGGTGAGATCGGCGACCCGGCCTGGCGGGACCGCCCGGCATCGGGGGTGTCGAGCATCGAGTGGAGCTTCGCCCGCGTGTGCTCGAGGTGGACGGTGACCGCTCGGGCAGCAACGGCGGCATCGCCGCGCTCGACGGCACGCAGGATCGCGGTGTGCTCGCGGGCGGTAGCGGCGGTCGTCGGTTCGTAGTCGAGCTGGTCGACGGGGAAGAAGAGCTTCGCCCTGGCGTCGAAGACGGCGCGCTCGAGCAGTTCGTTGCGAGCGGCGCGACCGAGGGCCCGGTGGAATGCCGCGTCCGCGGAGCGGTAGGTGGCGAGCGACGAGGATGCGGCGAGCTCGTCGACGGCCTGTCGCATCGCCTCGAGGTCGGCGTCGTCGCGCCGCCGCGCCGCGAGCGATGCGATCTGGCGCTCGACGCCGATGCGGAAGTCGAGCACGTCCTCGAAGGTGCCGATGCTCTCGCGCAGCCGCTCCAGCCAGCGCTCGGCGGGAAGGTGGAGCTCGCGGACGAACGTGCCGCCGGTGGCCCCGCGCAGGGTGTCGACGTAGCCCTCGGTCTCGAGCTCGGCGAGCCCTTCGAAGACCGCCTGGCGACTCACGCCGAGCGACTTCGCGAGCTCGCGCTGCGGTGGTAGGCGTGTGCCGACCGCCAGCTCGCCGCTGTGGATGAGGTCGCGGAAGTGGGCCGCCACCTCCTCCGACGTGCGGTTGCTCGTGAGCACGGTCGTCATTGGTCTGGACTCTAGACCAATGGTCGAGGCGCTCGGCCAGCCGGCCGGTTCAGGCCAGCGCCGTCACCACCCGTTCGCACACGGCCGGCACCTCGTCGAGGTCGTCGGTGAAGTGATTCGGCTTGAAGCACACCGACGTCCAGCCCTCGGCGCGCAGCCGCGGCACATCGGCGAGGGCGACGCCGAGGTCGGCCACGTCGTCGGCGCCGTGGAACGTGGCCCGGATGCCGCCGACGAGTTCGAGCGGCTCCGTGCGTCCGGCCTCCTGCCAGGCCCCACGAAGCCGGTCGCGCTCCTCGGCGGTCGGACGTCCGAAGGGATGGAACCCGTGGCCGTGGACGACGAGCCGGCGCAGATGGGCGTCGGTGAGGTGCTCGCCCCCGAACCACATCGCCGGCGGTCGCACGGGGCGCGGCTCGCACCACACGGGGCCGAACGGGAACCGTGGCCCGTCGTGGTGCGCCGGCCTTTGCGTCCAGGCGGCGCGCATCGCGGCGAGTTGCTCGTCGAGGATCGCCCCCCGTTCGTGGAACGGCACGCCGAGCGCGACGTACTCCTCCTCGGCCCAGCTCACTGTGGGCTGCACCACGAGGCGGCCCTGCAGCAGGAGGTCGAGGGTGCCGAGCTGCTTGGCCAGCTGCAGCGGATGTCGCAGGGGTGTGATGACGGCCGCGAGCGCGACGCGGAGCCTGGTGGTGCGCGCCCCGATCGCCGCGGCGAGCACGACCGAATCGGGCCACGGGGTGGCCGGATCCTGATTGCCCGGCGCTGCGTAGTCGCGCGGGTTGGTCATCCGCCCGCTCGCCCCGGCGGACGGGCCCAGCACGATGTGCTCGCTCAGCATGACCGTGTCGACACCCGCCGCTTCGGCGGCGACCGCGAGATCGACGACCGCACCGAGGTCGGCCGGATCGATGATCGTCCAGTTCTCACTCAACACCATCACGGCTCGCACGGATGCTCCCTCCGCGCCGGCGACATCCGGCACGCGGTCATCGTATGAGCACGGGTACGTTGGCCCGGTGAGGTGCGCATGACCGAGGTCCACGGGCGGGCGGAATCGATCCCCGGGCTCGACATCGTCTCGCACGACGTCTACGAGCAGGCCATGCCCTTCGACGCGTACGACCGGTTCCGCCGTGAGGCTCCGGTCGCCTGGGTCGCCGAGGGACCGCACAACGGCCATCACGGCACGGGGTTCTGGTCGCTCACGAGGTGGCAGGACGTCGTCGACGTGCACAAGGACTGGCGCACCTTCTCCAGCGAGCTCGGCGGGACCGAGATCGAGGAGATGGAGCCCGACGCGATCGCCGCGAGGCGGACGATGCTCGAGACCGACCCGCCGCGGCACACACGCCTGCGCCAACTCGTGAACCCGGCCTTCGCCAAGCCGACGATGGAGCGGTACGCCGACGGCGCGCACCGCCTGGTCGGCGAACTGCTCGACCGCACGGTCGGGGTCGGGCCGCTCGACGCGGTGACCGAGCTCGCCCGCGAGCTGCCGATCCGCATGCTGGTCGACATCGTC
>CAUJET010000177.1 GCA_963169665.1 Actinomycetota bacterium
GATCTGGTCGATGATCGACAGGATCCCCGTGATCGACTCGACCGAGGAGTTGGTGTCGTTCTGGATCGCCTCGATCTTGGCGCTGATGTCCTCGGTGGCCTTGGCGGTCTCCTTGGCGAGTTCCTTGACCTCGTTGGCGACGACGGCGAAGCCCTTGCCGGCCTCGCCGGCTCGTGCTGCCTCGATGGTCGCGTTCAGGGCGAGCAGGTTGGTCTGCTGGGCGATGCCGGTGATGACCTTGACGATCTGGCCGATCTCGGCCGAGCTGTCACCGAGCAACGACACCGTCGCGTTCGTGACCCGAGCGGCCTCGACCGCCTGGGTCGCAACCTTGGCTGCCTCGCTGGCGTTGCGAGCGATCTCCTTGATCGACGACGACATCTGCGACGACGCAGCCGACACGGTCTCGACGTTGCGGGAGACCTCGACGGAGGCGTCGGACACGAAGCTCACCTGACGCGAGGTCTCCGCAGAGTTGCTGCCCATGCCGGCGGCCACCATCTGCAGTTCCTCGGAGGCAGCTGCGAGCGCCTCGCTGTTGGCGGCGATCGCCTGGATCGAACCGCGGAGGTCGGTGAGGAGTTTGCCGACGGCGTCGCCCATCTGACCGATCGCATCGTTGCCGGATACCGTCACCTTGGCGGTGAGGTCGCCGGCAGCGGCGGCAGCGAGCGTGTTGCTCAGCTCGCCCACCTTGGCCTCGAGATCGGCGGCGGCAGCGCGCTCCCGGTCGTGCAGGGCGGCCGCTTCGCGCTCCACCCGGATCTTCTCGGTGACGTCGTTCCACGTCGACATGTAGCCGAGGGTCACGCCGTGATCGTCGAGCACGGGGGACACGTGCACTTCGACCCAGCCCTCACCGAGCTGGGTCAACGGCTGGCGGGTGCCGTCGATGAAGCCGCGCAGGGACTTGAGTTCTGCGCCGAGGACGCGATCCGCCGGCATCGGCATCTGCGCCTCGTACCTGCGCCAGATGGCGGTACCGGCGGCGTTGACGTAGCGACAGGTGAGATCGGGGTCGACGAAGAGCGTGGCGAGCGACGACTGCTCGACCATCGCGTTCACGCGGGCCATCTCGCCCTGCAGGGTGTGCATCCGCACGACCGAGCGCAGGACGCGGCGCCCGATCATGACGAACCCGCCGAGTGCGACGATGGTCGCCAGGATGCTGAGCAGCATGCCTCGGTCGCCGGTGTCGTGCGCCTCGGTCGTCGCTGCGATGCTGGCCTCCTCGAGCACGTCGCTCAGCGTCTCCTGGGCCTCGCGGAGGGCGTCGAGCGGAGCGACCGCTGCGTCGTAGGCGGGCTCGATCTGCTCGGGCGTGAGGGCCGCGGCGGCCGCGACGTCGAAGCTCTCCGAGAAGGCGGCCCACGCCTCGTGCGCCGCGTCGACGGCCTCCATCTCCGCCGCCCCGTTGCCGGTCGCGTCCACGTAGGCCCGCACCTCGTCGAGGTGCCCGGCCAGGTCGGCGGTCGCCTCCTCGCTCAGCGCACCGAGACGCTCAGCGAGGGTCGTGACGCCGTTCTGCAACGCGAGCACCGTGCCCAGCGTGTGGCGAGCGATGGCGGTGCCGTCGCCCATCGACTGCTCGAGCGACAGCAGGGCGAGGCCGGCCGAGTTCACCGAGTCGACCGAGGTCTGCTCCGAGCGGATCGTCGTCGCGGACACGACCCCGCCCACCGCGAGCAGCGAGACGATCACAGCGCCGAAGCGCAGCAGCCGCGAGCGCGTGAGCGGCTGGTCGGCCGAGCGGGCAGGGGTGTGGGCGGATGCCGGTGCGGCCGGCGAGGTCACGGGGTGCATGACGGTGCTCCTGGGGGGACGGAGTTCACGGAGGTTCGTGGTGGGCGAGCCCGACGGCGGGCCGTCAGGTGGGGGCAGCTGGGCTGGAGTCAGCTGGGCTGGAAGTAGATGGTGCGGCCGAACTGGTGACGGGCGAGCTTCGTGGCCGAGCTGATCGACACCTCGCTCGAGCCGAGCAGCAGATAGCCGTCGGCATGCATCCGCGACGAGGTCTCGTTGAGGATCTTCGTCTTCGTCGCGTCGTCGAAGTAGATGAGCACGTTGCGGATGAACACGAGGTCGAACCGGCTGGCGGCGCGCGGGTACGTGTTCGGCGTGGCCAGGTTGCAGGTGCGCACGTCGACCATCCGCCGCAGCTCCGAATCGATGCGCCAATCGGCACCTTCGCGTTGGAAGTTGCGGATGAGCAAGGGGGCCGGCAGACCGCGGTTCACCTCGAGCTGGCTGTAGATGCCCTCACGGCAGCGGTACAGCATCGAGTCGCTGAGGTCGGTGGCGATGATCTTCACGTCCCACGACTTCACGATGTCGGGGAAGGAGTCGCGCAGCATCATGGCGAGCGAGTAGGGCTCCTGGCCGCTCGAGCAGGCGGCGCACCACACGGTGAGCCGACGGTCGATCCGGCGTGCCTCGATGAGCTTGGGGAGGATCTCCTCCTTCAGCGTCTGCCACGGGTGCACGTCGCGGAAGAACGACGTCTCGTTCGTCGTCATCGCGTCGATGATCTCGCTCTTCAGCTTCACCGACGGCGCGGCGATCAGTCGCTGGACGAGTTCGGAGACCGAGCCGAGCCCCTCGCGTCGGGCGATCGGCGCGAGCCGACTCTCGACGAGGTACTCCTTGCCGGGTTCGAGGACGATGGCCGACTCTCTGAGCACCATGTCCCGGAGATGATCGAACTGGTGAGCGGTGATGGTGGACATCTAGATCCTCTCCCTGAGACGGGCACCGCCGGATGCACGCTGCGTGATGGCGTGCCCGACGTCGTCGAGCGGCAGGGTCGCGTCAGCGAGACCTGATTGGTGGACGGCGCCGGGCATGCCCCAGACCACGCTCGACGCCTGGTCCTGGACGATCACGGTGGCACCGCGTTGCTTGAGCGTGGCGCACCCGTCACGGCCGTCGTGGCCCATGCCGGTGAGCACCACGGCGAGGACGTCCCCGCCGTAGACCTCGGCCGCCGAGCGGAACAGCACGTCCACGGCAGGCCGACAGAAGTTGACGGGTGGCTTCTGGTCGAGCACCACCGTCACGCCGCCGGCGGTGCGCCGCAGCGTCATGTGGTGATCACCTGGCGCCACCAGTGCGAGGCCGGGTTCGAGCATGTCGCCGTGCTCGGCCTCACGGACCCGGATCTTCGAGCCACCGTCGAGACGCTGCGCGAGGTACCGGGTGAAGACGGCCGGCATGTGCTGCGCGATCACGATCGGCTTGTCGAAGCCGGCCGGCAGCTGCCCGATCACCGTCGCGAGCGCGTTCGGTCCACCGGTCGACGAGCCGATGGCGACGAGGTCGCACCGACCCGTGAGCGGCACGGGGACGAACTTGGCGGCCATCGGCGGCGGCGGGGGCGGCGGCACGTTCTTGCGGCAGAACGCCTTGATCTTCGGGATCAGCTCGCGCCGGACGGCATCCATGGCCGCCGTGACGCTGCCGACATTGGCGGGCTTCGTGACATAGTCGGAGGCGCCGAGCGCCAACGCCTCGAGCGTCGACGTGGCACCTCGCTCCGTGAGCGTGCTGAACATGATCACCGGCAGCGAGCGGTCGCGCTTGCGGATCTCGCGCAGGGTGGTGATGCCGTCCATCTCGGGCATCTCGATGTCGAGCGTCACGATGTCCGGCTTGAGTTGTTCGATCTTCCCGAGGGCGATCACGCCGTTCGCAGCAATGCCCACCACCTCGAGATCGGGATCGTCGTCGATGACCGTGGTGAGCAGCTTGCGAACGACGACCGCGTCGTCGACCACGAGCACTCTGATGGGCTTCATGAGAGCCCGAGGAGCATGAACTTCTCTTCGATCACATCCCGGGTGATCGGCTTCATCGCGTACTCGTCGGCGCCGGCTTTGAGGGCCTCGTACACGAGCCGGGGGCTCGACTCCGACGTCACCATCATCACCTTGACCTTGTCGTACTCGCGTGACTCGCGGATGGCGGACACGAACTCGAGCCCGTTCATCACGGGCATGTTCCAGTCGACGAGCGCGAGCTCCGGCTTGAACGCCTCCATCTGCGTGAGGGCGACCGAGCCGTCCTCTGCCTCGGCGACATCGGCGTGGCCCATCTCGGCCAGCATCCGCTTGAGGATGAGACGCATCGAACGAGAGTCGTCCACGATGAGAATTCGCACATCAGCTCCTAGGGGTGATCCGGGCGGACCCGGGGTGAGCGCCGGCGTGGCGGACGGTCACGTTCTCTTGGGTTCGGGTGGCAACTGACGAGCGAGCCACGTTCGGACACCGACTGTCCGAGAGCGGGTCGCCCGCGCCATGATCTTCAGCCACCAGTGGTGACCGAACTGGGGACGCCCGTGGGGACGGCCCGGGGGATGCGGGCACCATCGGTGCCTCCCACGGCGGGGGATGCCGTGGGCGCCGTCGGCGCGGCGCTGCGGCGGAAGCCGGAGCCGACGGCGGTGAGCCGAACGGCGGCGGCGGCGATCTTGTCGACGGGCAGCACCTCGTCGGCGACGCCCGCCTCGTGGACGGCGCCCGGCATGCCCCACACGACGCTCGTGGCCTCGTCCTGGACGAGGACCTGGGCGCCGAGGCCGTGCAGCTCCACGGCGCCGTCGCGGCCGTCGTGGCCCATGCCGGTGAGCACGATCGCGAGACACTGCTTGCCCCAGGTGGCCGCGGCGCTCGAGAACAACACGTCGACCGACGGTCGACAGTGGTTCACCGGCGCGGACTGGGTGAGCGCGATGGTGGCGCCGGCGGCGTTCGGCCGGAGGGTGAGGTGGTGGTCGCCCGGCGCGATGTAGACGACGCCGGCCTGCGCCGGCTCGCCGTCGACCGCTTCGCGGACGGTCAGCGAACTGAGGCTGTCGAGGCGCTGTGCGAGGTAGGTCGTGTAGACGGGCGGCATGTGCTGAGCGACGAGCACGGGGACGCGGAGGTTGCCCGGCAGTCGGCTGATCACCTCGGCCAGCGCGTTCGGGCCGCCGGTCGACGAGCCGATCACGATCGCTTCCACCTTGCCGCTGCGTTGGCCGGCGGCGGCTGCGCCGGCGGCAGCCGAACCCTTCGCTGCGGCCGCGCCAGTGGTCGCCGGCGTGGCGGGCACCGCTTCCGGCGAGCGCTGGGCGGCGCGGACGATCGCCTTGATTCGTGGCACCAGTTCCGCGCGCACCGCTTCGAGCGCATCCATCGGGTTGTCGTAGTGCGTCGGCTTGGTGACGTAGTCGGCCGCGCCGAGCGCGAGGCCTTCGATCGTCTCCTTCGCGCCGTGGTGGGTGAGGGTGCTGAACATGATGACGGGCACGTCGATGCCGCGCTGGCGCATCTCGCGCAGCATCGTGAGCCCGTCCATGTTCGGCATCGCGAGGTCGAGCGAGATGATGTCGGGCTTCAGCAGCCCGATCTTCTCGAGCGCCACGAGGCCGTCCTGGGCGATCCCTGCGAGTTCGAGTTCGGGCTCGCTCTGGAACAGCATGGTCATCAGCCGCCGTACGGCGACGGCATCGTCGACGACGAGCACGCGGATCGGGGCGCCGGAGGTGGTGGGGGCAGTGGGTTCGGAGGCCATCGTGGCCAACTCCAGTCGGTGCCGGGCTCGGCGGTCGGAGGTGTGTGTGGGGTGGGTCGAGCGTCCGGGGACGGCTCAGTAGCGGAACTGTCCGACGAGCGACTGGAGATCGCTGGCCATGCGGGCGAGTTCGCTGGCGGCCCGGCTGGAGTCGTTCGCGCCGTTGGCGGTGGAGTCGGCGGCCTGCGCCACGCTCGACATGTTCGCCGTGATCTCCTGGCTGCCTCGGCTCGCCTCGCCCACGCTGCGAGCGATCTCGCTGGTGGTGGCGGCCTGCTCCTCGACCGCTGCGGCGATCGTGTCCTGGAACTCGGCGATCTGGTCGATGATCGACAGGATCCCCGTGATCGACTCGACCGAGGAGTTGGTGTCGTTCTGGATCGCCTCGATCTTGGCGCTGATGTCCTCGGTGGCCTTGGCGGTCTCCTTGGCGAGTTCCTTGACCTCGTTGGCG
>CAUJET010000178.1 GCA_963169665.1 Actinomycetota bacterium
AGGTTGTCGTAGTGCACCAGCTCGGCGGTGGCGAAGCAGTCGTGCAACTCCACCAGGTTCAAATCCTCGGGGCCCACGCCGGCCTGCTCGTAGGCGATCTTGGCGGCGTTGCGGGTGAGGGTGTTCACGTTCGGGAGCACCTGGCAGGCCTCCTCGTACGGGTCGGTGGTGAGCACCGACGCGGAGATCTTCACGGCGCGGCGCTGCTGCTCGAGCGACAGGGTGCGCAGCTTCGACTCGGACACGACCACCGCGGCGGCGCCGCCGTCGCAGTTCGCGGAGCACATCGGCCGCGTGTTCGGGTAGGCGATCATCATGTCGCCCATGATCTCCTCGAGCGTGAACCGCTTCGAGTAGGCGGCGAGCGGGTTGAGCACCGAGTGGGCGTGGTTCTTCTCGCTGATCTTCGCGAACAGTTCGAAGCTGGCACCGCCGTACTTGTGGCCGTACTCCATGCCGACCTGGGCGAAGGTGCCGGGCATCGCGTCGGTGCCGATTCGGCCGTCGGTCGGGGCGACCGCACCGAAACGACCCGACGGCTCCCACACCTTGCCGTCCTTCTTCGCACTGCCGCCGCCACCGAGCAGGCCTGCACCGGCGAGCTTCTCGACGCCGACCGCGAGGCCGTAGTCGACCTCACCGGACTTCACCGCCATGATCACCGTGCGCAACGCCGTTGCACCGGTCGCACAGGCATTGGCGACGTTGTAGACAGGGATACCCGTCTGACCGATCTGCTTCTGCAGTCGCTGGCCGAATCCGGCGCTCGCGTTCATCAGGTTGCCGGCAGCGAGGATGCCCATCTCGCGCATCGTGACGCCGGCATCGGCGAGCGCGGCCATCGCAGCCTCGGCGCCGAGGTCGACGACGTCTTTGTCGGCATGCTTGCCGAACTTCGTCATGTTGATCCCGAGGATGTACACGTTCTCGGCCATTGGGGCCTCCTTGCTGGGTCGTGGCGTGCTGTGGAGCGAGTGTGGATGGACGGCGATCAGGCCGGTTCGAAGCCGAAGCCGATGGCCTCGGTGCCGTTGTCGTCGGTGCCGAGCGAGAACGTCGCCAGGCGGACCTTCATGCCGAGCGTGATGTGCTCGGGATCGGGCTCGGTGTTGATGATGTTGCCCCGCACGCTCGTGCCGCCGCAGTCGACGATCGCCGACGCGAACGGCACCGGCACACCCGGCGCGGCGAACGTCACGATCGTGAACGCCCGCACCTCGCCCTCGGTCGCGATGTCGGCGGGCTCGAACGAGGTGCCGAAACATCCGGCGCACGCGTTGCGCCGATCGAAGAAGCGGGCGCCGCACGAGGTGCACTGGTGCGCCACGAGATGCGGACGCTCACCCAGCACGAGGTACGAGACGAGCGGAACCTGGGTGGGGGCAGCGGCGGTGTCGGTCACGTCGCGAACTGTACCGAGGTGGGCGTCGGTGGTTTCGATCGAAGGAGCGCTGCGGGTTGTCGTGGTCCGCCGCGATCCGGCATAGTAGTAGGACACATTCTCAAACCTGAGAACACGATGGGAATCATCCTTGTGAGAAGCCACGACACCACACCCGTCCCGGCGATCCGACGGCACCGCCGGACCACCCGCACCGCCATGGCGTTTGCGACGGTCACCGTCGCTGCTGCCTCGCTCGTCGCGTGCGGCGACGACGAGGGGTCGGGTGAGCGGTCGAGCAGCACCGTCCTGGTCGACGGCAAGCCGCTCGTCGTCGTGACCTACAGCGTCCTGGGTGACGTCGTGTCCCAGCTCGTCGGCGACGCAGCCACGGTGCGGGTGATCATCCCGAACGGCCAGGACCCCCACGACTACGCGCCCTCCGCCCAGGACGTCGAGCAGATGAACGGCGCGGCGCTCGTCGTCGCCAACGGCCTCGCCCTCGAGGAGGGCATGGAGGACGTGCTCGACACCCTCGGCGACGACGGTGTGCCCGTGTTCTACGCGACCGACCACGTCGAGCTCCGCGAGCTCGGCGCCGAGGAGCAGGCGATCGAAGCGGCGGCCCACGACGAAGGTGCGACCGAGGAGGCCTCCCACGATGAAGAGGCAGCCCACGACGAGGAGACTGCGCACGACGAGGAGACAGCGCACGACGAGGAGGCTGCCCACGACGAGGAGCACGCGCACGGCAGCGAGGATCCGCACGTGTGGACCGACCCGAACGTCATGGCGGTCGTGGCGGCCGCACTCGCCGCCGAGCTCGAGACCGTGCTGGGCGCGCAGCTCGACGAGCAGCTCGCCGCGGTCGAAGCGGAGATGGTCGAGCTCGACGCGGAGGTGCGCGAGATCATGTCGGCCGTCCCAGCCGGCGAGTGCCGCCTCGTCACCGGTCACGAGTCGCTCGGCTACTTCGCCGATCGGTACGGCTGCGAACTGATCGGTGCGGTGATCCCCAGCTTGTCATCGACCGCCGAGACCTCGGCCAAGGACCTCTCGGAGCTGCTCGAGGTGACCGAGGCGGCCGGTGTCAAGGCGATCTTCACCGAGGTCGGTACCCCACAGGCGGTGGCCGTGCAGGTGGCCGACGAAGTCGGCGTGCCGCTGATCGAACTCCCGTCCCATAACCTGCCGGAGACGGGTGGCTACCAGGCCTTCGTCGTCGAGCTCGCGACGAAGGTGGCGGCCGGCCTCACCGGCAGTGCATGATCGGTCGTCCATCGACGGCGAGCCCGATCGACGACGCCCGCCACCACGCATGAACGACACCTTCTTCCGACCCTTCACCGACAACGAGTTCCTCATGCGCGCCCTCGTGGCCGGCGTGCTGGTCGCGGTCAGCTGTGCGGTCGTCGGGACGTTCGTGGTGCTGCGCGGCCTCGCGTTCGTCGCCGACGCGTTGGCCCACGGTGTGCTCCCCGGCATCGCCACGGCCATCCTCCTCGGGTTCCCGGTGATCCTCGGTGCCGTCGCCGGCACCGTGGTGATGATGGGCGGCGTGTCGGTCATCACCAAGCGGTCGCGGCTCTCCAGCGACACGGCCATCGGACTGTTCTTCGCCGGCATGCTGGCGCTCGGCGTGATGATCACGTCGCGATCCGACAAGTTCAAGGGCGACCTCACCAACATCCTGTTCGGCGATCTGCTCGGGGTCGACATGACGGCCCTGTGGTGGCAGGCCTCGGCCGTGATCGTCGTGGCCGCGATCGCCTGGGTGTGCCGTCGACCGTTCCTGCTGCTGTGCATCGAGCCGGAGATCGCCGCGACCTCGGGCTTCAAGCCGCGCCGGTACCAGTCGTTGATGTTGATGATCGTCGCGATCGCGATCATCAGTTCGGTCCAGAGCGTCGGCACGCTCCTCGTGTTCGGCATGCTCCTGGCGCCGGCGTCCACCGCGGCGCTGGTCACCCGTCGACTCGGGGCCATGGTGGGGGTGGCAGCACTCCTCGGGTCGCTGTCCACCTACGTCGGGCTGCTGCTCAGCTACCACGCCGACCTCGCGGCGGGTGCGAGCGTGGTGGCCGTGGCGGTGGGGATCTTCCTCGTCACGTTCGCTGCCGTCGAGGTGCGCACCGGCATCGCCCGGCGCCGTGGCGCCCCGGCACCGATCCCCGTCCACGGTCACGGACATGCCCACGACCACCCGCATTCGCACGCCCATGCGGATCCGACGGGCGGCCCGTCTCGATGAGCGGACATCCGGTGAGCGAACACGTCATCGTCGCCCGTGACCTCGACGTCGGCTACGACGGCCGGGCCGTCACCCAAGGCGTGTCGTTCGACCTGCCGTCGGGCGCGCTGCTGTGCCTCATCGGCACCAACGGTTCGGGCAAGTCGACGCTGCTCAAGACCCTGGCCGGGTTGATCGACCCGGTCGGCGGGTCGGTGTCGGTCCTCGGCGGTGCGCCGGGCACGCAGCCGGCACGCGTCGGGTACCTCGCGCAGCGACCCGCGTCGTCGTTCACGCTCCCGATCTGCGCCGCCGATGTCGTGGCGATGGGTCGCTTCGCCGCACTCGGTCTCGTCCGCCGTGCGGGCAAGGACGATCGCCGGCTCTGCGCCGAGTCGATCGAGCGCATGGGCGTCGGGCCGTTCGCCCACCAGCCGTTGATGGAGCTGTCGGGCGGGCAGCAGCAGCGCACGCATCTCGCCCAGGCGCTGGCCCGTCGCGCCGAGGTGTTGTTGCTCGACGAGCCGACGGCGGGCCTCGACCCCAACGGCCGGGAGACCTTCGCCCAGGCGATCCGCGACGAGCGTGCCCGCGGCTGTGCCGTCGCGATGGCGACCCACGACCTCGCCGACGCCGAGGACGCCGATGTCGTGATCCTGCTCGCCGGCCGCATCGTGGCGGCCGGGACGCCTGCGGAGGTGCTCACCGACGACAACCTCCGCGCGAGCTTCGGCTTCACGGGTCCGCACTGACCTCGCGCTCGTGCGCCGTGTCTGCCGTCGGCGACGCGGGATCGGCCCGCGGGAACAGCGGATCGCGCCGCACCGGGTGCAGGGCGAGGAGCCGCCGGGCGCGCACGAGATCGACGGTGCGTCGCTGCGTCACCCGTTGACAGTCCGGGCACCACGAGGCGACGCGGCCCCACGGGCTGTCGCGGTCGTTCCAGTGCTGCAGCGGGGTAGCGCACACCGGGCACGACTGGCGTCCGTACACGAAGTGGTCGGCCGTGCCGAGGCGGCGCCCGGTGGTGTTGCGGGGTCCCTTGGCGGCGTGCTGGCGGATCATCGGGGTGCCGATCGCGAGCAGACCCTCGAGGCCGTCGATCGTGCCGACCGGCTGGTTGGGCGAGACGCCCACCACGAACGGGAGTTCCACCGCGTACACGTTGCCGAAGCCGGCCACGTTGCGCTGGTCGAGCAGGGCCGTCGCCAGCGGCGCGTCGGGGTCGTGTTGCAGCCGGGCCGCCACCGTCACCGGGTCGGGTGGTACGGGGCCGCACAGGTCGGGCCCGAGGTGGTCGATCAGTTCGTGCTCGCGGGCGGTGGGGAGCGCGCCCAGCAGCGGGACGTCGAGCCCGGTGAGGCGGCCGTCGTCGAACCACAGCTCCAGCCGACGCCGCCACTCGTGCTCCTTCGACGCCGGCCCCACGACGAACCGCCCGTCCATGAGGAGGTGCGCGTGCACGGTGAGGCGCTCGCCGCCGTCGCGCAGGAACCGGAGGAACAGGTGCTTGCCGAACGCGTCGGCCTCCACGAGTACCGCACCCGTGAGGTCGAGGCCGACGAGCCGCGGGTCGCGCGTGACCGAGCGGGCACAGCGTTGCCCGGCGAAGCGTTCGGTGATGCGATCGGCGAGCCGTCTGATGGTGTCGCCCTCGGGCATCGACCCATCATGCCTGCCGGCGCAACGCCCCCGCCCGCAAGGGGGTGCGGCGGCGACCGCCGCCGGCACCGGATAGGTTCCGGCCATGGTGCGCATCGGGGTGGTGCCGGCTTCGGGGTTGGGCGACGTCGACGTCCACGAGCGCGCTCGTGTGATGCATGCGATCGCGGACGCCGGCCTCGACGGGGTGCTGCAGGCCGACCACGTGTCGTTCCGCAACGGCTCGGGCACCGACGCGATCGTGATGATGGCAGGCCTGTCGGGGGCACACCCGACGCTCGGCCTGCACATCGGCGTGTACCTGCTGCCGCTGCGGCACCCGGTCACCGTGGCACGATCGCTGGCCACGCTCGCCCAGCTCGCGCCCGGTCGGGTGGTGTTCGGCGTGGGCATCGGCGGCGAGGACCGGCACGAGGTGGAGGTGTGCGGCGTCGACCCGCGCACTCGCGGGCGTCGCTGCGACGCCTCGCTCGAGGTGTTGCGCGCCCTGCTCGCCGGCGAGTCGATCAGCCACCACGACGAGTTCTTCGACATCGACGGGTGCCGCATCGTGCCGTCGCCCTCGCCCTCGATCCCGATCCTCGTCGGCGGGCGGTCCGACGCCGCGGTTCGTCGGGCGGGCCGCTACGGCGACGGCTGGTTGGGGGCGTGGTGCTCGGCGCGACGGTTCATCGAGGTCTCGGTCACCTGCGACGAGGTCGCGACCGCGGCGGGTCGCACGGGCGTGGCGTGGCGTCACAAGTACCAGCCGTGGGTGGGGTTCGGGGCGACGCGCGAAGAGGCCCGCGAACACGTGGCCACCGCGATGCGGCGCTTCTACGGCCTGCCGTTCGAGGTGTTCGAGAAGTACACGCCGTACGGCACGCCGGCCGACGTCGCCGAGGCCCTGGCCCCCTATGTCGCTGCCGGCGTGCGCGAGTTCGACATGAGCCTGTGCGCAGCCGACGCCGACACCGCGATCGAGATGGCCGGTGAGGTGAAGCGCCTGCTCGCCGACTGACCGGCTGGAGCGCTGGGCGCTGCGAGCGCACCGGGCGCGATGTCAGCGGCCCGGCCCTGCGTACGACGACGGCGGGTCGGCCGGGACGTAGTTCGGGTTCTCGATCAGACCGAAGATCTCGCCGGTGGGCGCGGTGAGGTCGACCATGCGGATCTGCTGGCCGACGTCGGTGATCTCGTCGCGACGGGTGGCGCCGATGGATTCGAGGCGTGCGAGCTCGGCGTCGATGTCGTCGACGCCCCAGTAGGTGACCGGGCCGATGGCAGGATCGCCCGCCGGCCAGAGGCCGAGCTCGAACCCGCCGACGTCGTATCCGACGTAGAAGGGCTCGTCGAAGTACGGCGCCCGACCGAGCATCTCGGTGAAGAACGCCTTCGATGCGACGAGATCGGGGGCGGGATGGATGAGGGAGCGCAGTCCGAGGAACATGCGGTCACGGTACGGTGATGCTGCGACAACGGAATGTCGGAGTTTCCGAGAAATTCCGTCGTCTGCCGAACAGCCCCGACGACATCCATCGAACATCTCCCGTGAACCGTCTCGAACGTCTCTACGCGATCAACGAAGAGCTCCGGCGGCGCGCACCGGTGCCGGTGAGCGCCACCCGGCTCGCCGAGGAGTTCGGCGTGACGCGACGAACGATCGAGCGCGATCTCGAGTCGCTGCGTGCCGCCGGGGTGCCCGTCGATGCCGACGTCGGCCGC
>CAUJET010000179.1 GCA_963169665.1 Actinomycetota bacterium
TCGACCTTGCCCGTCGTCGTCGGCGAACGAGGCCTGGTCAACAGGTGCTTGATGCCGTTCTCTCTGCAGATCCGGTCGAACAACACCTCACCCGTCCCCGGACCGAACCGGCCCGTGAACACCTTGCCGTTGTCGGTCAAGATCTCCGCCGGGACACCATGGCGGCGCATCGCCAACGCGAGCGCATCACAGGTCGGGCGAGCGGTCGCCCGAGCAACGACGCTCGCCGAGATGCAGAACCTCGAATGGTCATCGACCCCGGACACGATCTTGGCCTCGGACCCATCGACGATCTGCACCCCGCCGACGATGTCCATCTGCCACAACTCCATCGCCCGCGACCGCTCCCAACGCTTGTAATCCGACCGCTTCCGCCTACGTGCCTGCGGCGTGATCAACCCGTGACGGACCAGACACCGATAGATCGCCGACAACGACACCAACGGCTCCACCTCGGCCCGCTCGAGCTCGTGCAACAACGTCCGCGGCCCCCAACCCGAATGCGCCCGGCGGAGCTCGACCACCTTCGCCTCGACCTCCGCCGGCATCTGATGCGGACACGACAACGGCCGCGCCGAACCATCCACCAACCCCGCCAGACCCACAGAGCCATACCTGCGCAGCCACTCATGCACCGTCTGACGGGCCACCCCATGCCGACGAGCCACATCGGTCACCGTCGCCCCATCGTTCAACACCTCGAGCACGGCCTGATAGCGCTGTTCCACGACGCTGAGCTCCACGATCACCCGACGACCCCCTCGATCGAGACAGACCAAAGGTCCGTCAACGAGAAGGCTGACCGCGATCAGCAAGTGTCAGCCAGCTACCGAAGCCACTGTCGCCCAGCTACCGGAACCGCGTCCCGAAACTGTCACCCACCTACCGAAGCCACGGTGTCCACCATGAACCGGAACCGCACATACGTCGTGCTTACAAGCTGCTGACATCCGACCGATCGGCCCAACGCCGAGGGGCCCCTTCCGAAGACGGAAAGGGCCCCTGAACTGGCATTACCTGAGTGGCGGGGGTGGGATTTGAACCCACGACCTTCGGGTTATGAGCCCGACGAGCTACCGAGCTGCTCCACCCCGCGGTGTGTTGTCCTTCAAGGTAGCGGCCCCATCCCTCGATCGCAACCGGCCTGTCGAGTCATCGGTCGTGCATGATGGATTCGTGACCGCATCACTGCTCGAGGCGCTGCGCGCCGGGCTCGACGACGACTGCATCCAGGCCGACCCCGACGTGGTCGAGGCCTATGCGCACGACCGTGCCATCTTCGAGCGGGCCGGCACGGGGGCCGTGGTCGTCATGCCCCGCACCGCCGCCGACGTCGTCGCCACCATGCACGCAGCCAGCTCAGTCGGGGTCCCGGTGGTCACCCGCGGGGCGGGCACCGGGCTGTGCGGCGGCGCCAACGCGGTCGACGGCTGCGTCATCCTCTCGATGCACCGCATGAACGCGGTGCTGTCCATCGACACCTCCAACCGAATGGCGCGCGTGCAGCCGGGTGTGCTCAACGGCGAACTCAAGCGAGCCGTGGCCGAACACGGCCTCTTCTACCCACCCGACCCGGCGTCGTACGAGATCTCCAGCATCGGCGGCAACGTCGCCACCAACGCCGGCGGCCTGTGCTGCGTCCGCTACGGCGTCACCCGCGACTACGTCATCGGGCTCGAGGTCGTCCTCGCCTCGGGCGAGGTCATCCACACCGGCCGGCACACGCTGAAGAACACCGCCGGCCTCGACCTCACCGGCGTGTTCGTCGGCTCCGAGGGCGTGCTCGGCGTGATCACAGAGATCACGGTGAAGCTCGTGCCGTTGCCACCGTTGCCGTGCACCGCGGTGGCCTACTTCGCCGACCTGCCCTCGGCGGGGCGGGCGATCCTCGACATCTTTCGCGCCGGCCACGAGCCGAGCCTGATGGAGATCGTCGACCAGGCGTCGCTGCGCCAGGTGAACGCGGTGTACCACATGGATCTCGACACCTCTGCGGCCTGTCTGCTCCTCGTCCAGTCGAGCGGAGACCGCGCCATCGCCGCGATCGAGGAGATGGCCGAGCTCTGCATGGCTCAGGGCGCGACCGAGGTGCACCACGTGAGCGACCCGGCCGAGGGCGACATGTTCGTCGAGGTCCGCCGCCGCGTGTGGCCCGCGTTCGAGCACCTCGGCAAGGCGATGCTGCCCGAGGACGTGGCCGTCCCTCGTGAGCGCCTGGCCGAGCTGCTGGCGGGCATCGTCGAGATCGGCGAACGCCACCGCATCCACCTCCCCACCATCGGCCACGCCGGCGACGGCAACATGCACCCGCTGCTCGTGTTCGACGGCGGCGACGCCGACGAGGTGGCACGTGCCGAGGCAGCCTTCACCGACATCGTCGAACTCGCTCTCGGGCTCGGCGGCACCATCGCCGCCGAACACGGCGTCGGCACGCTGAAGCGCCGGTTCCTCGCCCGCGAACTCGATCCCGTGCACCACGCCTGGCAGCACCGGGTGAAGGACACCTTCGACCCCACCGGCATGCTCAACCCGGGCAAGGCCATCTGAACGACCCCTCACTCGAACGACTCGCGAACAACCCGCGAACGAGTCGCGAAACACGCTCGGCTCCCCGTCGCACCCCGCACCGGGCTGACTAGCGTCGACGTCATGCTCACCTGGAACGACGTGATCCGCCTGGCCGACACCGGCAACGTGGCGCCCCCGCAGCGCGTGGAGAAGTCCGACGACGAATGGCGAGCGCTCCTCGAGCCGACCGCCTATCAGGTCACCCGCCACGCCGGCACCGAGCGACCTTTCAGCAGCGAGATGTGCAGCCGCTTCGAACCCGGCGTCTACGGCTGCGTGTGCTGCGGCACTCCCCTGTTCGACGGGTCGGTGAAGTTCGAATCCGGCACCGGCTGGCCGTCGTTCACCGAGCCGCTCACCGACGGTGTGATCGCCTACCACGTCGATCGTTCGCACGGCATGGTGCGGGTCGAGACCGAGTGCAACGTGTGCGACGCACACCTCGGCCACGTGTTCCCCGACGGCCCACCGCCCACCGGCCTGCGCTTCTGCATGAACGCTGCCGCGCTGCGCAAGCTCGACGACACGCACTGACGCGCCCTCGCGCGCGCTGACCAGCGCCGACGCGCGACGCCGTCGAGAACCACCCCCGAAGGCCGCTGACGGCGCTCGCCTCCCACGGCGCGATCGCCCGCAAACCCCCCGTTCGGTGGACTCTGCGGGCAGGGGGCCTCCCCGAATTGAGGAAACCCAGAGAGTACGGTTGGGTCACACGTCTGACGTGCGCGCGTGCCTGCACGCACGTCGAACACCCGCCACTCCGAGGCGCCGAACAACGAGGGCTGTCCACCACATGGGACTCTTCAGCAAGAAGCAATCGATCGACCCGGTCGAGTTCCTCGTGCTCCGCAACGAGCTCGTGGAACTGAAGGAACGACTCGACGCGAGCGAACAGGCCAAGGCCTCGCTCGAGGACCGCCTCAGCTCGCTCGCCGCCACCACGATGGTGCTCTCGTCGAACTCCAAGAGCGACACCGCCGAGATCGTCGAGAAGATCGAGTCGCTGGAGAACCGCCTCGAGACCACCCTCGCGGTCGGCAGCAAGGTCGACGAACTTCACCAGCGCGTCATCGACGTCGAACAGGGCGGCGCCGGCAGCGGCGTCCGCGACCTCGAGCCCCGCCTCGCCGAACTCTCCCAGCGGCTCGACCAGGTGGCCGAACTCGCCGCCGCACCGGTCGCCCCCGACGACGAGCTCGCGGGCCGCCTCGACAACCTCAGCCGCAGCGCCGAGACCGTCGACATGCTGCAGCGCCAGATCGGTCAGATCAACGCCCGCATGAGCGCTCAGGCCGACATCGCCGATCAGGTCACCGCGCTCAGCGACCGCATCGGTCTGCTCCAGCAGCGCAACGTCGACAGCGACCGCATCAACCAGCGCCTCGACGAGCTCACCGCCGCCGGCAGCACCACCGAGCTCAGCGAGCGCCTCGCACTGCTCGGCCAACGCGTCGCCGCCACCGAAGAGGCCAGCCGCGCGGCCGCCGAGCAGGCCGCCACCCGCGCCGAGATCGCCGAACAGCTCGCCGCCCTCGAGGCCCGCATCGCCGAGACCAGCCAGCAGGCCAGCAAGGTCGACGCGATCGACGAGCGGATCAACACCCTCACCGGTGCCGCCCCTGCGGATGATCAGCTCGCCGCCCGCCTCGCCGAGATCGACGCTCAGCTGCAGGCGCAGGCGTCGCTCGCCGAGCGCCTCGCCGAGCTCGACCGACAGCTGCAGGAGCAGTCCGCGGTCGCCCAGCGGGTCGCCGACATCGACGCCCGGCTCGCACAGATCGACGGCCAGGGCGCCGACGTCAGCTCGCTGCGCGAGATCGTCGAACTCCGCAGCGCCGATGTCGCCGGGCTCCGCGAGCTCATCGACGTCCGCAGCGCCGAGATCGCCGACGTCCGCGCCCAGCTCGAGCAGGTGCGCACCGCCGCACCGGCCGACAGCGGCCAGCCGCAGGTCGCGCAGCAGCTCGGCCAGCAGTTGGGCGAGCTCGCTGAGCGCGTCGCGATGACCGCCGAGGACGCTCGCTCCGCACGCGAGCGCGCCAACGCCCTCGCCGAGCGCGTCGAGCAGCTCAGCACCGCACCTGCCGGTGTGCCCGACGAGGTCACCCGCCGCCTCGACGAGCTGGCCGCTCTCGTCGACGCCACGCCCGCAGCGCCGACCGCCGAGGTGCCGGCCGACCTCACCGCCCGCCTCGACGAGCTGGCCGCACGACTGGCCACCGCCGACGAGGCAGCCACCCAGGCCCGCGAGCAGGCCGCGTCGCTCGACCAGCGCATCGCCGGGCTCGACCGCACCGCACTCGACGATCAGCTCGCCCAGCTGTGGGCCCGCGTCGACGCCAGCGCCGAGCAGGCCCGCCTCGCCAACGAGCAGGCCGCCGCCCTCGCCCAGCAGCTCGCCGAGACCGGCGACCGCACCGGCCAGGTCGACCAGCGCCTCGGCGAGGTCGCCGCGCGCCTCGATGCGCAGGGTCACGTCGACCAGCAGATCTCCGAGATCTGGGCCCGTCTCGTCGGCGCCGAGGAGCAGACCCGTAACGCGCAGAACCACGCAGCCGCGATCGAGGAGCGTCTCAACGAGACCTCGTCGACCGTGTCGACCTTCGCCGCCACCGCCTCGCAGTCGAACACCGACGAGATCGACCGGCAGCTCGCCGAGCTGCGCGAGCGTCTCGACCATCAGGCCTCGCTGCCCGATCGTCTGGCCGATCTCGACCGGCGCCTCGCCGCGATGCCCGACCGTGGCACCGACATCCAGCAGCTGCAGGAGCGAATCAGCGAACTCGCCGCTTCGGTGCCCGACACCGGCGGCCTCAGCGCCCAGCTCACCGAGCTGTCCCAGCGCGTGTCGTCGAGCGAAGGTGATGCTCGCGCCGCGCTCGCCCAGGCGAACGCGCTCGACGAGCGCATCCAGAGCGTCAGCACCCAGCTGGCCAACCAGCTCGGCGAACTCAGCCGTGACATGGATTCACTGGCCACCCGTCAGCCCGCGGCGGCCGCCGTGCAGGTGGACGACGAGGCGCTGCAGACGCTGCGCAGCGGCCAGGTGAAGCTCGCCGCCGAGCAGGCCCGCTATGAGATCTCCTTCCGGGAGGATCTCGCCATGCTGGCCGAGCAGGTGCGCCAGCTCCGCGGCCGCGGCTGACCGCGAGCCGGCCACGTCGGTCGGCTCACGCAGCAACACACCGCCGGCCCGACGCTGCACGCGCTCGGATCGACGGTCGCCCGTGCCGCCGGTCGGCTCATGCACCTACGTCGGTGCCCATGTGTCCTGCCACGGTGGCCGGTCCAGAGACCGGGCCACCGCAGGTCGCGACGAGTGAGACCGCTGATCAGCCGCCGGATTCGGCCAGCTCGAGCGCCCGCTGCACGAGCTCTCGCGCCTGGCGGTTGAGCTCGTCGTAGCGGGCGAAGTCGGGCAATGCCTCGTCGGCCTCACCGAACAGCTCCTGCGCCTGCTGCAACAGCTCGTCGACGGTCTCATCGGTCGGCGTCGTCGGTTCCTCGCCGGGCTCGTCCACCGGCGCATCGCCCACGACGTCACCGATGTCGGTGCGGAACGCAGGGAACAGCTTGGCGAGCGCGTCACGCAGGCTCGTGCCGTACACCGCGTTGCCGTTGTAGGCGGCGACGACGAACTGGAACCTCGCCTGCCGCGTCGCATCGTCTTTCAGGTACAGCGGGCGGAGATACAGCAGACCGTCGCCGATCGGCACCATCTGCATGTCGCCGTACACGACGCTCGATCCAGCGGTGTCGAGCAGCGTGATCTGTGCGGAGATGACCGGATCGGCGTCGATGGCTGCCTGCACGGTCGCCGGGCCATCGGTGTCGGCGGGCCGCACGACGTACGCGGTGAGCTCGCCATAGGTCTCGGGGTCGCTGCTCGCGACCATGAACGCGGACAGCTCCTTGCGGGTGTCGTCGGTGCTGAACAGCACGAACGGTCGCAACATCTGGAACGTCGCCGCTTCTTGGTCGGGCGCTCGGAACATCGAGTAGTACGGCACGAAGCGAGCAGTGCCCGACTCCTCGGCGAAGTCGTTGACGACCGCCGCCGTCGTGTCCGCAGCGGGGTCGGCCGCAGCGGTGGTGGTCTGCACACGCGGCACCTGCGACGGGCCCTGCGCCACCGACCACGCGTCCTTGCGGTCGAAGAAGGCCGACCCGTCGAGGCGGTACTTCGAGTACGCCTCGGTCTGGATGCGGAACAGGTCCTCCGGGTAGCGCAGGTGGTCCTTCAGGCTCGCCGGCATCGCCGACAGCGGCGCGAACAGATCGGGGAAGGCATCGGCCCACGCGTTCACGATCGGGTCGTCGGGGTCGCTGATGTAGAACTGCATCGAGCCGTCGTACGCGTTCACGACGGCCTTCACGCTGTTGCGCACGTAGTTGAAGTCGTAGTTCAACCCGCTGCCGGCGCTGAGCTGACCGATCGCTGCGTTCTGCGCATAGGGGTAGCGAGCGCTCGTCGTGTAGCCGTCGACCACCCAGACCACGCCGCCGTCGACCTGCACCGGGTACGGGTCTGCGTCGAAGGTGACGAAGGGCGCCACCTTCTCGACCCGCTCGCGGACGTTGCGGATCCAGAAGATGCGCGACTCGTCGGTGACGGCGCTCGAGCCGAGCAGGTTGTAGTCGAGGAAGTCGAGCGCGAACGCCATGCGCTTGAACACCGAATCGAGCGCGATGCCACCGTCGCCGGTGTAGGTGGTCTCGGCGTCCTGCCCGGGGCAGGTCTCCTGGCTCACCGTCGTCCCGACGATCGAGTACCCGACGAGGCCCTCACTGAAGTAGAGCTCGGGGCGCTCGAGCTCGACCGGCTGGTAGTCGGGCAGGCCGTTGTCACGCACACGGTTGGCCGGTGCCATGACCAGACCACACCCGTGGGTGGAGATGAGGTGACGACCCTGCCACGACTTGTTGCCGATCGTGCCGAGGTCGAGCTCGCGGGCGGCGACCACCACCTGCTGCACCCGGCCGTCGAGTTCGTATCGGTCGATGTCGAGGTCGCGGATGGTGAGGCCGGCGCGCAGGCCTTCGTCGTTGCGGAACCGCTCGACCAGTTGGCCCGGGTTGAGCAGTCGCACGTTCTGCAACGGCTCGACGTCGTCGGTGATGTCACCGGCCGACAGGGACCCGAACTCCACCGTCGGCTCGGCGACGTCGGCGATGTCGAGCGCCTGGCGCGTGGCGGTGATGTTGCGCTCGATGTAGACGGCCTCACGGTCCTTCTGGTTGGGGTTCACCACCAGGGCCTGAATGGCTGCCGGGTAGATCACCCCGCCGAGGAGCGCCACCACGGCCCACAGCGCCGAGGCGACGATCGGGAGTCGCCACGAGTCGGTCTTGAGCGTCGACAAGAACAGCGCAGCGACGAGCAGAGCGATGAGCACGAGCAGCACCACCGCAGGCAGCTGTGCGTTGACCACCGAGTACGTCGCACCTTGCACGAAGCCCCGTCGCTCGGTGGTGAGCTCGTAGCGGGTGACCCAGTAGTCGCCCGCCTTCACGATCGCCAGCAGTGCGAGCAGCACCGCGAGGTGTGCCTTGGTGGCGCGGCGCACCTTCGGCTTCGGCGGCTGCAGCACGACGCCGCCGTTCAGCACGTGGGTGAGCAGCACCAGCAACGTGATGAACACGAGTGCGGCGAACAGCCAGTCGAGGGCGAAGGTGATGAACGGCAGGCGGAACACGTAGAAGCCGATGTCGTTGCCGAACTGCGGATCGGAGATGCCGAACGACTTGCTGTTGCGGAACAATGTCCACGTGGCCCACTGCCCGGTGGCCGGCAGGGCGAACAGCAGCCCGAAGAACACGGCGACCGCGATGCGCATGAGGCGCAGGCGGCGGCCGAACAGGTCGTGGAACCGCTCGACCACCGGATGCATGTTGGCCGAGAACGTGAGCGGCGCGAGCCGATCGGCGATCACCAGGTTGAGCACGGCGATCGCGATGAACGCGCCGCCGAACATCGCGAAGAGCGTGATCTTGCTGAGGAGCACCCCCCAGAAGACGTCGCCGCGGCCCACGCTGGAGTGCCACAGGTAGTCGATGTAGAAGCCGCTGAGGAACCGTGCGGACAACAGCAGCACGACAACGACGGCCGCCACCACGATCAGGGCGATTCGGCCCCGGTCGCCCAGTCGGGATCGACGTGCGGTTGGCGGGAGATCGGAGGGTGTCCGCATGCGCCGGAGGCTATCGGTCGCCGGTCATCCCGCCGAGTCGCGCCGGTGTGTCACCTGCGGTGTCTGCGCCGCCGCAGGACCGAACCGGGACGCGAACGACGGGCGATCGTGTGCCGATTCGTCAATCGGCAGGGGCGATCATGCACCGGCACCCGTTGTGCGCCGGGGCGCAGCGGTGATCGGTGGGGAAGCATTCGCCCGCCGGTACGGCACCGCCGAGCGCGTTGTCCTCGGCATCGGCGCACGCCGGACCCGCCGGGTCGACCACCCACCGGATCGCGGTGCCCGGTGCCACCCCGGCGAGCGCGCCGCGACCGAAGGCGGTGCGGGCCACGTCGTCGAGGTGCTCGTCGATGCGCTGGTTCTTCCACTCGCGGTACACGAGCCGCACCAGCGAGGCGAGTTCGGTGTTGTCGCCGTCGGCATCGCCGACACAGCGGGCGAGGCGCTCGCGCAGTGGCTGGACGACCTCGGTCACCAGCACCTCGGTGGCACCGGCGATGGCTCGTGCCGACTTCACCTCACGGGTGGCGGCCGACGTGTCCATCCCCATCGACGTCGCGCCGGCGACCGCTGCCGCGGTGAGCTCACCGGCGATCGCCGAGCCGTAGCGCTCCGCCTGCTCGCGCTCGGTCGGCAGCATCGTCGAGAGATCGCGCACCGGCTCCTTGCGTCGCAGGGCGTGGAGCACCTCGTTCTGCTCGTCGGCCAGCACCCGCTTGAGCTTGCGCGCCGAGGCGGTGATGAGGGGTGTCAGCGCCTCGTCACGGCGGGCGAACGGCGAGTCGGCCGCGACGACGTCCTCGACGGGCGCCGACGGCGTGGTGGCGAACACCGAGTCGTCGCCGAGGGCGACATCGAGAACCAGGGGAACCTCGCGGACTTCGACGGTCGCCGCCGGCACGCGGACCCGTTCGGCGGTGTGCGGACGAGACGCGCGCTGGGCCGTGTCGGGCGCCTCGCTGGCGTCGCGCGCCTCCGCCTCCCGAGCTGCCGTGGCGACCGCGCGCTCGGCCACCGATGCCGCCCGGGCCGCCCGAAGCCGGGCGAACAGGTCGTCGGCGGAGGTGCGTGCCAGCGCGGTCGTGGCGTCCGGGTCGGGGGCAGGGGCGTCCGCCCCGTCTGCTCCGGCGGTCGTGTCGGGCGTGTCGGTCGTGTCGGTCGTGTCGGTGGTGTCGGCTGCATCGACGGTGGGCACGTCCTCGTCGACGGTCGTCGAGTCGGTGCGGGCGCCGGTGTCGACGTCGACGTCGGCGCGACCGCCGAAGTCGACGACCTCCACGACCTCGTCCTCGACGATCTCCATCTCGATCTCGTCGACCTCCAGCTCGTCGACCTCCAGCTCGTCGACCTCGATCTCGACGGCCTCGGTCTCGACGGCCTCGACCTCGATCTCGTCGGGGTCGATCCGTCGAGCATCGGTACGCCGGTCCATCTCACCGGCGAACAGCGCCACCACCGGTGCCGGCTCGCGATCGTCACCGGCATCGGTGGTCGTCGGATCGTGATGGGTGATGTCGAGCTGCACGACCCGGTCGTCGACCTCCAGCTCGTCGACCTCCAACTCGTCGACCAGTCCGGCCTCGAACTCGGCGTCGTCCATCGATTCGTCGCCGTCGAGGACGCCGCTCTCGGCAGCGGCCAGCTCGGCCTCACGGCGCTCGGCCTCGAACTCGGGATCGACGAAGATCGTGACGGTGTCGTCGGCAGCGTCACGATCCGCAGCGTCACGATCCGCAGCATCGGCCACACCGTCCGCGCCGGGCACTCGGGTGGTTTCCACCAACGGCACGACCGGCGCGACCGTGAGCGCGACCGTCTCGTCGACATCGGCGGGCGCCGTCTCCGCGATCCGAGCCACCGGTTCCGACGACCGGGTGGCGGCACGCTCGGGCGGGCGCGGCATGTTCGGCACCATCAGTGGCACCGGGCCCGTGGTGGGCGAGAGGTTCACGTACTCGCTCGGCTCGCCGAGCGGCGTCAGTTCGGCCATGACGTCGACGGCCACCAGCCGCGACCGCTCGAAGGCCTGCAGCAACCGGTCGCGACCGTGCACGAGCTGCTCGATCTGCTGACGTGCGATCTCGCGACGGCGGGCCAGCTCGTTGAGCACCCGCTCGCGATACGCGCGCGCCTCGTTCACCATCTCGCGGCCCTGCTGCTTGGCCATCTCCAGCTCGGCCTCGGCGTCGGCCGTGGCGTCCGAGCGGCGACGGGCCGCCTCGATCTCGGCTTCCTCGCGGAGGCGCTGCGCCTCGTCGGTGGCCTCACGCAGCAGTCGCGCCGCGCCCTCCTCCGACCGGATCTTGATCTGCGACGCGGCATCGCGGGCCGTGTGCAGGATGCGCGCGGCCTCCTCGCCGAGCATCTTGGTGACGAGGTCCTCGTCGAGCGCGACCGACGTCGGCGACGTGCTCCGCTGCGCGGTGCGGAGCTCGCGCTCGAGGAACCGCTCGCGCTCCTGCAGGCGGGCGAGCTCGGCTGCCACCATCCGCAGGAACTCCCGCACTTCTGCCGGTTCGAAGCCCTTGCGCGCCGTGGTGAACGACGCGGACGCCACCGAGCTCGGCGACGACGGGTCGGGACGGGTGAAGGAGATGGCCATCGGGCGTCCAGCGTAGGTCTCCCGCACCCCCAGGTGGTGGCATGCCCACGTTGCGCAGCACCGGCGCGCGACGCGTGGATCGGGCGAGCGCGGCAACCATGGGAACCGCCCGCTGGGTCAATCGCCGTATGGGTCGCGTCGAGAACGACGCCGTCTCACGACGCGGGCTCGTAGTCGGCGCCAGGGGTGCCGAGCTCGAGCCCGTTGCCGCCGAGCTCGGCCAGCGCCGCGAGCGCTTGATCGAGGTTGTCGACCGGAACGATCTGCACCTCGTCGCCGGCCACCTCGCGAGCCCTGGCCAGATCGGCCTCGCCCTGTTCGGTGGGGACGATGAACACCTTCGCGCCCTGCTGACGCACCGCCGACACCTTCTGGGCCAGCCCGCCGATCGCCCCGACGGTGCCGTCGATGCGGATCGTGCCCGTGACCGCCACCTGTCCCCCACCGGTGAGTTCGCCGGGCGTGAGCTCGTCGATCAGGGTGAGCGTGAACGCCAGGCCGGCCGATGGGCCGCCGATCGCGCCGCTGTCGATGTCGACCTCGAACGGGAGATCGGCCGACGCCGTGTCGAACGGGACGAAGCCGATGATGGTGCGGCCGCTGCCGTCACCGGCATCGATGAGCTCGACCTCACCGTTCTTGGTGCCCTCGCCAGGCCGCTCGAACTCGATCTCGATCACGTCGCCGGGCTCGTGACGCTGCAGGATCGGGCTCAGGTCGTCGAGGGTCTCGAGTTCGTCACCGTCGACCACGAGCAGCTTGTCGCCCGGATCGAGCAGGTCGTCCGACGGCGCAAAGTCGATGCACGTCGTCCCCTCCTCGTTCGCCTCCAGGCAGACGAGGTCGGCGATGATCACGTCGCCGGGGATGATCTCGGCCGGATACCCGAGGTGGTCGAGCGCCACGTACTCCGCGGTCTCCTTCGCGGTTCGCATCATCTCGACGCTGAACTGGCGCTGCTGATCGGGGGTCTGGGTGCCGAACTTGTCCTCGTAGCTGAGAAACCCGACCTCCGGCTCGCCCTCGCCCACGAACCAGTCGAGCAGGGTGATCTCGGGCTCGCGAACGGTGACGAAGAGGAACTCGCCCGCGGCCGGATAGCGGTCGACGGCGTCGAAGGCCAGGCGATCGGCCACACGTTCCGCGTCGGCCGGCACGAGCGCGAACTCCGCCTCCTCGCCGGCTCGGTTCTCGGCCCGGAGGCTCGCGGGCAGCACGCTCACCACCAGGATCGCCGTGATCGCAGCGAGCGCGATCACCGTCAACGGGATGGCCCACCAGCGGTGCACGCGCGCAGGCGGCCGGACGGCACGCATCCCGCCCGGTACCATCTGGTTCTGCGTGTCGTTGTCTGAGCTCACCACTGCCTCGGCCTGGATTGCCGGTCTGGCGATCGTTGCGCTGATCGCCGCCGGGTGGCGCAAGCCTGCCAGAGCGAGCGCCGATCCGGCACGCGTGCGACGCAGATCACGAGAGCGCCCGGCGATCGAGCTCGCCGAGGTGGAGGCAGCTCTCCATCGGCGCACCCCGGTGTGGCGCAAGGTCTGGGCACTCGTCGCCAGCAGCACCCTCGCCGTCGTCATCGGCGCCGTCATCGCCACCGTCGTCTCCTTCGGCATCGCCTTCACCGTCATCCGGCTCACCGATATGTTGCGGCGCTGATGGCCGCCGATCCACTCATGAACAACTCCACCCAGGCGACCACCAACGCCGTGAGTCCAGCCATGTTGCGGCGCTGATGGCCGCCCCTGATTCGGTCACCGCTCGGTGGCGAGCGCTCGCTGCCGCCGGGCACACGGGCGATGTGGACCTGGCGCTCGGCGCACTCGCCGATTCCGACCCGGCCACGCGCGAGCTCGCGCTCGGCGCACTCGACCGTCTCGGCGAGCTCGGCGACGCCCACCTCGCTGCTGCGCTGGCCGACCCCGCCCCGGGCGTGCGTCGCCGGGCGGTCGAGCTCGCGGCGCTCCGTCCGGGCACCGATCTCCTCCCGTCGCTCGCCGACCCCGATCCCACCGTCGTCGAGGTCGCGGCGTGGGCGTGCGGCGAGCACGAGGTCGTCCCCGACGAGACACTCCATCGCCTGATCGAACTCGCCACGTCGGCCGAGGTTGCGCTCGTGCGCGAGGCGTGCGTCGCCGCGCTGGGCGCGATCGGCGACGAGCGCGGGCTCACGGCGATCCTCGCCGGCTGCGCCGACAGCCCGCCCGTACGTCGACGGGCCGTGCTCGCGCTGGCGCCGTTCGAGAGCGACGAGGTGGAGGAGGCGATCGAGCGGGCGCTCACCGATCGCGACTGGCAGGTGCGTCAGGCCGCCGAGGACCTGCGCCGCGCCGCCGAGTGACGGCCCTGCGCCGCCGCGCCCGCGATCAGCTCAGAAGTCGTAGCGATAGACGTTGGTCTCGCGGGACGTGAAGCCGATGCGCTGGTAGAGCCGGTTGGCCGCTTCGCGCGACGGGCGGCTCGTGAGCGACACACCCTTGGCACCTCGTGCCTTCGCGTCGTCGAGCGCGGCCCGGTTGAGCAGCTCGCCGATGCCGTGCCCGCGTGCCGCCTCGTCGACGACGACGTCCTCGATCCACGCCTTGAGGCCAGTAGGGATGCGGTACAGCACGAGCGTGAGGCTGCCGACGATCTCGCCGTCGAGGCGGGCGACGAACAGCGACGAGTCGGGATCGGCCGTGATCGCGGCGAGCGCCTCGAGATCGGGCGGGGGCGACGACGACAGCTGCGGGAGGATGCGTGCGATGCCGGCGCGCAGCTCTTCGGTGGCGACGGTTGCGATCTCGATGACGACACTCACGGCCCGCACGCTACTGGCGGCTCCGGTCGGAGGCCCGGACATCCCGTTGCCTAGGTTGCCGACATGGACCAGCAGACCCTCTCCGCTCGCGCCCGCCAACTCGGTTCCGTCCTCGAACCGGTGACCGGTCAGGTGTACTTCTCGCCCGAATGCCACGCCAACTACGTCGCCCTCGGCTTCGACCCGAGCGGTGGCGACGCCGCCGGCGTGGCGCTCCCCGACGGGCCGGCCTACTTCACGAGTCGCGGGTCGGTGATGGGGCAGGTGCCCGGCGAGCTGGTCGCCGCCGCCTTCGCCGTGTTCAACCCCGAGATCGTGGTGCCCTGCGTCCAGCTCGGCTGGAGCCGCACCGACGCTGCCACCATCTGCGCGGCTCGCGACGACGGAGCGATCTCCCAGTTGCGCCGCATCCTCGGCGACTCGCCCGACGGCATCGACCGTGTCAACGAGCTCCTCGCCCGCGCGGTCGCCACCCTTCGGCCCGAGGGTCGGCCGCTGTTCGCCGGACTGCTGTCGCAGGCGATGCCCGACACCGCAGTCGGCGCGATGTGGCGCCGGGGCGACATGCTCCGCGAGTTCCGCGGCGACTCACACACGGCCGCCTGGATCTCGGCCGGCTTCGACGCCACCGAGATCGGCCTCATGAGCGAGCTCTACTGGGGGCTGCCGATGCGGAGCTACAGCCGCACCCGCGCCTGGACCGACGCCCAGTTCGACGCCGCCCACGCCCGACTCGCGGCGCGAGGCCTGCTCGACGACACCGGCTTCACCGAGGCCGGTCGCGTCGCCCGCGAGCAGGTGGAGATCGCCACCGACGCACAGATGCGCCCGGCGATCGAAGCGATCGGCGACGACATCCACGAGCTGTTCGCGATCATGACGCCGTGGGGTGCTGCCGTGCGCGACGGCAAGGGCTACCTGTCGTCGGGTCCGCACGACCTCGCCTCGGCGGCCTCCGGCTGATCGCGGCTACCGTCGACCCATGATCCTCACCACGCTCGACCGAATCGACCCGGCGGCGTTCGCCGACCGCACGGGCTGGGAGGCGAAGCCGCAGGGCCTGTGCCGCGGCGAGGTGTGCGTCCCTGCACCCGGTTCGCTGCGCGACGACGGATCGCTCGACGTGGAGATCGCCGCTGCCCGGTTGGGCATGCCGGTCGTGCACGACGCCGAGCACGGCGTGTGGGCCGTCGGCCCGGCCACGGCAACGGGCCGAGCGCTGAGCACCGCGGTCGCCGCCGACCCCGAGCTCGTCACGCGCGACGGCGCCCCGTTCCGGCTCAGCAGCCTCCACGGTCGGAAGGTGCTACTGGTCGCCTGGTCCAGCTATTGAGGCTGCCGCACCAGCCTGCCCGGGTGGCAGGCGCTGCACGCAGAACTCGAGTCCCTCGGCCTCACGGTCGTCACCGTCGCCCTCGACGTCGAACCGGCGCACACCCACCAGTGGATCGATGCCGCATCGCCCACGCACCCGAGCCTGATCGACACGTTCCACGTGACCGACGAGCTGTTCGGCTTCGTGAACATCCCGATGGCCGTGTGGATCGACGAGACGGGCACCATCGTGCGTCCCGCGGAAGGCGCCTCGATCGAGCGCAGCCCGCTGCGTGACATGGAGATCCCCGAGGGACTGCCCGAGCGGATGGACCGCATGTTCCGCGAGGTGAAGAAGATCCCCGACAACGCCGAGGCGTACCGTGCAGCGATCGTCGACTGGGTGCACCACGGCAGCGACTCCCCGTACGTGCTCACACCCGACGAGGTGATCGACCGGTCGCTGCCCCGCGGCGACGACGAAGCCCGTGCTGCCGCCTGCTTCGAACTCGGCGAGCACCTCCGGCGCACCGTCGGGCCCGACGCAGCCGTGTCCTGGTGGCGTGAGGCGCACCGCCTGCACCCGGCCAACTGGACGTACAAGCGCCAGGCGTGGACGCTCGTCACGACGCCCGAAGGCGCCACCGAGAACGACCTCATGCAAGGTCCCAACGAGGTGTACGAGGGCAACTGGCTCGACGACGTGATCGCTTCCGGCGGCGGCGAGGCCTACACGATCGTCCCGCAACTCGAGAGCTGACGTCGTCGCGTCGTCGGTGCTTCTGGGCTTCCGCACCATCGCGAGCCGTGGCGCCATCGGCGGGTCGATAACGTGACCCCCATGGAGCACCTGCGGTGGCTGGGTCAGCCGACGTTGCACCGACCCACCGTGATCGCTGCGTTCACCGGGTGGAACGACGGCGCCGACGCGGCGTCCAACGCGGTGCGCCACCTCATCGAGGCCTGGGGCGCACAGCCGCTCGCCGAGATCGATCCCGAGGAGTTCACCGACTTCGCGACGGTGCGTCCGCATGTGCGCCTCGCCGACGGCGTCACCCGCTCGATCGTGTGGCCGACGGTCGGCGCCTGGAGCGCCTCGACCCCTGGCGGTGACGTCATCCTCCTGCTCGGCCCCGAGCCGGCGCTGCGATGGCGGCTGTTCTCCCAACAGGTGATCGGTCTCGCGCAGCGGTTCCAGGCCGGACTCATCATCACCCTGGGTGCACTGCTCGCCGACGTCCCGCACACGCGGCCGGTGCAGCTGATCGGCACGGCGACCGACGAGCACCTCATCTCGCGCTTCGACCTGCAGCGCAGCCGCTACGAGGGCCCGACCGGCATCGTCGGTGTGCTGCACGACGCGTGTGCAACGGCGGGTATCGACTCGGCATCGCTGTGGGCAGCGGTCCCCGCGTACGCGTCGCAGATCCCGTCGCCGAAGGCGTCGCTCGCGCTCATCACCCGGGCGTGCGGCATCCTCGGCTCGCCGACGCCCGTGGGTCGGCTCGGCCAGGAGGCCTACGAGTACGAACAGCGGGTGAACGCGCTCGTGCACGACGACGACGATCTCGTCGGCTACGTCGCCCGGCTCGAGACCCTCAGCATGGACGACGAGGACGACGACGATGACGACGACGACGTGGTGGGCGGCGAACTCGCCGACCTCGACGGCGACGACGACCTCGAGCCCATCGACCCGGCCGCCGTCGACAGCGACGAACTCATGGCCGAGGTCGAGCGCTTCCTGCGCGACCAGCCCGACGCCTGACCGCCGGACGTCCGACCCGTCAGTGCGGGTCGCCGCGCCAGATCGGTTCGCGCACCGGTTCGAAAGCCGCCTGCATCTGCACCCCGTCGATCGCGGCGAACGCCATCGGCCCCCACCACGACGCGCCGGCGGTCGCGGTCGGAAGATCGTCGCGCGAGTACCAGCCCACACCCGAGGTCTCCAGCGGGTGCCCTGCCAGCGAGCCGCCGACGGCTCGGCAGTGGAACAGCAGCATGTACATGCCGAACCGCGTGAACCCCATGCGCTGACCGTCGATCACCGACAACAGCTGCACCGGTTCGCACTCGATCCCCGTCTCCTCGAGCACCTCCTTCACGGCGACCTCTGCCGGCGAGTAGCCCACGTCGGCCCAGCCGGTCGGGTACAGCCAGATCCCGCTGTCGGCGCGCTGCACGAGCAGCACCTGGCCCTCGTCGTTGCCGACCACCGCTCCGACCGCGACCTTCGGGGTCACATACCCGGGCACACCCTCGCCCACCGACTCGAGCCACTCCTGCACGAAGTGGTCCTGCTCGCGCCGCACCTCCAGCGCGTCGTCGGCCGCGGCCTTGATGTCGGCGGCGACGTGGAGCACCTCCTCGAACCGCTCCTGCTCGTACAGGTTCTGGGTGAACCCCAGCCCCGTGCGGGCGATCGCGGCGAGCGTCTCGCTCCAGCGGACGAGATCTCGGGTGAAGTCGGGCGGTCCGGCGGCAGCGTCGCTCACGGCGCCGACCCTACGGCACGCGACCCGTCCCGGTCATGCCGACCGGCCCGCTCGCGGCGAACCGCTGAAGGGACCGACGGACGCCATCCGACCAGGCGGTCGGCTCCGGAGAACCGTCGCATGCGACCAGACAGGATCGAGCCCGGACCCGGCCAGGAGAGCGTGTGGGACTACCCCCGCCCGCCGGCCCTCGCACCCACCACCGAACGCATCCGCGTCGTCCACCGAGGTCGCGTCGTTGCCGACACCGCCCGCGCCGTTCGCGTGCTCGAGACGAGCCAGCCGCCTGCGTACTACGTCCCGCGCGCCGACGTGACCGACGAGGTGCTCGTCAGATCCGAACGACGCACCCTGTGCGAGTGGAAGGGTGTCGCGACCTACTGGTCGGTCGACGTGGGTGACGGCACCGTCGCAACGGACGTCGCGTGGAGCTACGACGTGCCCGTTGCCGCCTACGCCTCGATCGCCGGCCACGTCGCCTTCTACGCCCAGGGCCTCGACGAGTGCTGGGTCGACGACGAACGAGTGGTGCCGAACCCGGGCATGTTCTACGGCGGCTGGATCACGAGTCGTGTCGTCGGCCCGTTCAAGGGAGCCGCGGGAACCCTCCACTGGTGATCCGCTTCGTACACTGGGCCCATGGGTCGGGCACGGTGGCGGCGGGCGTTCGCATCGGCGTTCGCGGTCGCGCTCGCGACGACCGCAGTCGCGTGTTCCGACGACGACTCGTCGACCGATGCGACCGCGACCGCGACGGTGCCGGCGACGCCCGACCCGGTGACCGGGTCCTCGGTCGTCGATCCTGCGGGCGACGGTGCGCTCACCGTCGGAGTGCTGCTGCCGCTCACCGGTCCGGGCAGCGAGATCGGCACCGTGATGCGCGACGCGGTCGTCCAGGCCCGGGACGAGGCCAAGGCGGCCGGCGTGCAGTTCCGCGACGTCGAGCTCGTCATCGTCGACGAGGCCACCGTCCAGGGCGCGATCACGCCCACCCTCACGGGCATCTTCACCGAGGAGGTCGATGCGGTCATCGGCCCGGCCTCGTCGCTGCTCGCCGAACGGCTGCTACCGGTCACCATCAACGCCGGTGTGTTCACCTGCTCGCCGACGGCCAGCGCGCTCTCGCTCGACGACATCCCTGACCCGGGCCCGCTGTTCGTCCGCACCATCCCGTCCGACTCGATGCAGGCGACGGCGCTCGCGATGGAACTCGACAGCACCGGTGTCGATGTCGTGCTCGCCTACGTCGACGACTCCTACGGACGTCCGTTCATGGAGCTGGTCAAGGCCGAGCTGATCCGACTCGGCGCCTCGAGCGTCGAGGCCTTCGAGTTCGACCCGCTCGAATCCGACTACGACTCGGTCGCGGCCAAGGTCCTCGGCACGGGCCGCGCCACGATCGGCATCATCGGCGACCCCGAGGCCGGACCTCGGCTGGTCCAGTCGCTCGCCGAGCAGATCACCCCCGGACTCCCCACCTCGATCTGGATGAACGATGCGATGCGCGTGCCGGCCACTGCGAGCGCGTACCGCCGGCTCGCCGGCTCACCCATCCTCGAGCTGATGGCCGGCGTCTCGCCCCGCTCGACCGTGCCCACGCCGACGCCCGTCACCCCGGGTGTCCAGGCCCTGCCCGACGGCGGACGCTTCTTCGCCGCGAACGCGTACGACTGCATGAACGTGATCGCCCTCGCGGCCGACCAGGCGTCGTTCATCAACGGCCGCGACATGGCCGAACAGGTGGTGCAGCTCACCAACGGCGGCACACAGTGCGCGTCGTTCATCGCCTGCATCAACCAGCTCCGCAACGAACGAGCGATCGACTACGACGGCCCATCGGGCTCGCTCGACATCGGTCCCGACGGCGACCCGACCGTGGGTGTGTTCGACGTGTACCGGTTCGACGAACGCGGACTCGACGTGACGGCCGCCGACCAGCGGGTCACCGTCGACAGCTGACCCGCATACGGGCGGCGACGCCGGCGCGACCGGCCGATCAGATCTGGGTGGCGAGTTCGTCCACCGGGGTGACCATGCCGGTGTAGAACGCGCCGAACTCGCCGTAGAGCGCGGACGCCTGGTCGAAGCGCATCGTGTAGACGACCTCCTTCAGGTCGTCGGGCGTACCACCGAAGAGCGTGACGCCCCACTCGAAGTCGTCGAGTCCGGCCGAACCGGTGACGTACTGCACGATCCGGCCCGCGAACTTGCGGCCGCTCGTGCCGTGCTCGTGCATGAGGTCCTTGCGCTCGTCGTACGGCAGCGTGAACCAGTTGGCGTGCGCCTCACGCTTCTTGCTCATGGGATAGAAGCACCACGCCTTGAGCTGATCGTTGGGCGGCAGGTTCGGATACAGCCGGCCGCGGATCATCTCCTCTGGCATGCCCTTCGCGTACTCGCTCGACTCGGTGAGGCTCACGTAGCTGTCGACCACCTCGAGGCCGGCCCGCTGCACACCGGTCTGCAGGGCACGCAGCTGACGGAGGTCGACGTGCATCGCCATGACGGCGACATCGGCCTTGTGACCGAGCATCGCGACGGTGACGATCTGGCAGCCGGCCGCCTCGGCGGCCTTCACCGCGGAGACGAGCGCTTCCGGCTCGTACATCGGGGTGGGCTTGCAGAACAGGTGGACCACACCGAGTCCGGTGCTGGGGGACACGGGTGCGCTGGCGGAGTCGCTCATGTGCCCAGGCTACGGCTCGGCGGTGAGCGAACCCCAGCGCGGATCGTCGGTGATCCGCTCGGGCGAGTACACGTTCAGCCGATCGCGGCGCGTGAAACCCAGGAGCCGCAGGCCGGCCCGCCGGGCGGTCTGTACGGCGAGGCTGGTGGGCGCGCTCACGGCCACGAGCGTGGAGAACCCGCCCGCCCAGGCCTTCTGCACCAGCTCGAAGCTCGCCCGTCCGCTGACGAACAGCGCCATGCCGGTCGCCGGGAGACGACCGTCGAGCAGCATCCGACCCACGACCTTGTCGACCGCGTTGTGCCGGCCGACGTCTTCGCGCAGCACCAGCACCGTGCCGTCGGGCGCCACCGCCGCTGCCGCGTGCACGGCACCCGTGCTGGTGAACAGACCCTGCACACCCTGCACCGCCTCGGGCAACGCCGCGAGCACGTGCAGCGGGATCGGCTCCGTGTCGGGCAGCGGCGACAGTGCGTCGCACAACTGGTCGATCGCCTCGCTTCCGCACAACCCGCAGCTCGACGTCGTGTTGCCGAGCCGCGGCGTGGGCACCGGCGCGCGACCACCGGTCTCGACGGTGACGACGTTGAACTCGCTCTCGCTCGCCGCCCCGTCGGCGCAGTACCGCACCCCGAGGATGCGGGCGCCGCCCAACAGCCCGTCGGAGTGGCAGAAGCCGGCCGCCAACTCGTAGTCGTGGCCCGGGGTCCGCATCGTGGTGGCCACGCGGTGCCCGTCGAGCTGGATGGTCATCGGCTCCTCGACGATCAGCTCGTCGGGTGATCGTTTCGCGCCGGATCGGTCGATGCGGGTGACGAGGTGCGTGTCGGTGCGCCGCCGGGGAGCCACACCGAGACGGTACCGGGTCGAGTGCCGGGAGCGACCGGAGGTCGGCCCGCGCGGGTCGGCGCGGGTCGGCGCGGGTCCGCGCGGGTCGGCGCGACGGCGTCTGCGACAGGAATAGGGTTCGCCCATGGCCACCACCACTCCCGTCAACCACGGCCGCGTCCTCGCCGCCGAGCTCTTCGGCACCGCCGTGCTCGTCATCGGCGGACCCGGTACCGCGATCCTCGCCCCGAACGTCGGGCTGCTCGGCATCAGCCTCGCCTTCGGACTCTCACTCCTCGTGATGGCGTACGTGATCGGCCCCATCTCGGGCTGCCACATCAACCCGGCGGTCACCCTCGGCCTGTTCGTCACGAGGCGGGTCACCGGTACCCATGCGATCTTTGCCGTGATCGGTCAGCTCATCGGCGCCATCGCCGGTGCTGCGATCGTGTTCGGCATCGCCAACGGCCGCGACGAGTTCGTGCGCGGCCAGTTCGCGGCCAACCTCTGGTCGGGTCCCTACTTCGGCCTCGGCGCGGCGATCGTGGTGGAGGTCGTGCTGACCGCGCTGCTGGTCGTCGTCGTGCTCGCGGCCTCGTCGAGCGGCCGTATCCCGCACGGGATGGGTGGCCTCGTGGTCGGCTTCACACTCACCTTGATCCACCTCATCTCGATCCCGGTCGACAACACCTCGGTCAACCCGGCGCGCAGCATCGCGACGGCGCTGTTCGCCGATCCCGACACCGGTGCGCTCGAGCAGCTGTGGGCGTTCGTGGTCTTCCCGCTGCTCGGCGCGATCGTCGGCGTGATCATCTGGCTCGTGATCGACGACAGCACCGTCGAGGACACCCTGCTCGCGGAGGTCCCTGGTGTGACCGAGACCCGCGACGTGCTCGACCGGGTGGCCGACGAGGCGGTCGACGCCGTCGAGGACGCGGTCGACTGACGGGCCACCCGCCATCCGGGAGCCCCATCGGGCAGTGTTCAGCGGCTCAGGCCGCGATGATCTCCAGCAGCTCGCTGCGGTGCTTCGGACCGAGCGGGGGTTCCGCCGGACGGTTCTCGCGGTCCTGCCACACCGCCAACACACGGGCGCCGACCTCGGGGTCGGTGGCCATGGCGTCGGGGCGGTCGAGCAGGTTGACGCTGCGGAAGAACGCACGCAGCACCACCGCATCGGTGCGCATCGCCGGCAGCAAGCCGTCACGGAACACGCCTCGCATGAACGTGCGCGGGTCGCTCGCATCGGCGTCGGGATCCTGACCGGCGAGGTGGGCGGCGGCCACCCGACGGGCCTCGGCGTCCTGCTCGACCCCGGCGCGGTACCACGGGTGGATCTCGGCGCGCAGCGATGCGTCGTACGCCAGCGCGACCTCGCGGTCGTCGTCACCGAAGGTCGCCACGGCCTGCGCCATCAGGTGGGCGCCCCAGAACGCGGTGCTGCACCCGCGGCCGTAGAGCGGATTGGTGCACAGCACCGCGTCGCCGACCGGGATGATGCCGGTCGCGACCGGTTCGCCGTCGACGACGTAGTCGCGCCAACGGTTGAGCAGGCCGGCCATGACGTGCACGGTGTCGGTCAGCGGCTCGGCACGACCGTCGAGCCAGGGAGCCGTTGCGACGAGATGGCGCGCGGTGGCGTCGAAGACCTGCGGGTCGGCGAGGAGCCTCCGCAGCTGCTCGTCGTCGGTCGGTGTGGCGAGGGTGACCGAGAACGTGCCGTTGTCGCCGACGAACACGCCGTACTTGAGATACCCGAGATCGCCGCCGATCGGACCGGTGCGCGGCGGGTACGCCTGCCCCTCGCGCAGCCGGTAGAAGCGTGAGTAGTAGACGATCCCCGTGTCCTCGACCTGCTCGGGCACCTCGGGTGCGCCCAGCTCGCGCAACCACTCGGGGACCACGCTGCGCCGCCCGCCGGCGGCGACCACCAGGTCGGCGGCCACGGTCGATCCGTCGGACAACCGAACACCGACCACCTTCGGGCGGCCCGGTTGGTCGGCGGCGACGAGCCCGTCGACGGCGACGCCCGTACGGAACCGCACCCGACCCTCGGCGAGCGCGAACCGGCGGAGGACCCACTCGAACGTGGTGCGCCGGCAGGCGAGCATCACGAGTTCGTCGTCGCTCGGCTGTCGCTCGAAGTTCGTGATCGTCGGCGGGAGATCCTCACCGAACCGCATCTCCGTCGCGCCCTCGGCGAGCACCGCGGCATAGACGTCGGGGTAGTCGTCGTGGAGCATGTTGCGCAGCCGGGCGAGGAAGGCGTGACTGTGGCGCACCTGTGGCGCCCCCCGACGGTCCCACTCGAAGGCCTCGTCCGCACTCTCCGGCATCGGTGTGTCGTCGCGTTCGAACACGACGACGTCGTGCCCCTGCCGCGCCAACGCCAGAGCCGAACCCAGCCCGGACACTCCTCCACCGATCACTGCCACCTGCATGGTCGCCGAGGCTATGGCGACGCTCTCGAGCGATCGACGAGGAGTGGCGTGACGTGTGTCCACGGGTCCGGACAGTCGTCACTCGTGAGTTCTTCCGCGACCACGTCCGACATGGCGACGACCTCGCCTGCCGCCGCAGGTCACCTGTCCGCCTCGCTCGGCGGCGGTAGATTCCCCGACGTGCGAGAAGCCGACGTCCTGGTGGTGGAGGATGCTCCCGAGTTCGCACAGATGGTCACCGCCATCCTGCGCAAGGCCAACCACCGGGTGCGCACCGCCACCACCATCGCTGACGCGATGGAGGCGCTGGTCGCCACACCGCCCGACCTGGTGATCCTCGATCTCACGCTCCCCGATGGTGACGGCCTCGATCTGTGCCGGGTCATCCGCGAGCGGTCGAGCGCCTATGTGCTCGTGCTCTCGGGCCGCGACGAGGAGATCGACAAGCTGCTGGGCTTCAAGCTCGGGGCCGACGACTACGTCACCAAGCCGTTCTCCCCGCGGGAACTCGGAGCCCGCGTGGAGGCGCTCCTGCGCCGGCCGCGCACCCCCGCCCCGGCCACGTCCGAGCGCACCATCGGCCACGTCACCCTGCGCGCCGAGGCGCGCGAGGTGGAGATCGAGGGCCGGCTGGTCGAACTCACCCGCATCGAGTTCGATCTGCTCGACACGCTGAGCGCGAGCCCGAAGGTCGTCTTCACGCGGGCCCAGTTGCTCGAGCGCGTCTGGGGTCCCGACTGGTATGCGGACGACCATGTCGTCGACGTCCACGTCGCCAACCTGCGCAAGAAGATCGATCAGCCGGGAGCCAAGAGCGTCGTGCGCACCGTGCGCGGCGTCGGCTACGGCATCACCGCCTGACCCCTGGGTCGCGCGCTCGATCCGTCACGGCGCGATCCGCCGGCGAGGAATCAGGTGCTGCTCGACCAGGCGTCGAGCTCGGTGCGCACCTGGGCGGCGAGCTCGACGACCACGTCTGCGGCCAGCCGATCGTGCTCGAACTCGTGGCACGCCGTCGCGAGCGATGCGGCGCCGAGCAGACGCGCGCTGGACGTGAGGGTGTGCACCAAGCGGTGCAGGCCGTCGCGGTCGCCCGCGGCACCGGTGGCGACGATGCCGTCGATGCGCGCCGGGAGCTCCACCAGGAACGTGTCGATGAGATCGACGACCGTGCTCCGGTCACCGAGCTCGCCGGCCAGCACGTCGAGGGCATCCACGTCGACGGCCGCCTCGACCAGCGCTGACGGATCGTCGGTCGCGGTGACCAGCGAGGTGCTCTCGGAGATGGGCGCGTCGGCGATCGGGTCGACGACGATGGTCGCCGCCGCGGTCGCGGGTGCTGCTGCGACCGGCGACTCGCGCCGTGCGGCACGCGCCGCCCTGATCGCGGCTCGCACGGGACCGACCCGTTCGAACGCCGCGGTCAGATCGGCAAGGCTCACCGGCTTGGGGACGTAGTCGTCCATGCCCGCCTCGAGACAGCTGGCCCGATCACCGAGCGACGCGCTCGCGGTGACCCCGACGATCGCCACGTGGCGCCCGCCGCCGGTGGGCGATGCCTCGGTCGTGCGGATCCGACGGGTGGTCTCCAGTCCGTCGATGCCCGGCAGGTGGTAGTCCATGAGGACGACCTCGACGTCGGCGCCCAGTTCGGTCGCGAGGTAGGCCAGGCCGTCCTCGCCGCTGCCCGCGATCTCGCAGTCGTATCCCATGCTCTTCAGCTGAGCCCGCGCCAGTTGCTGGTTGACCGCGTTGTCCTCGATCACCAACACCGACGGTCCGACGACGACGGCAGCAACGGCAGCAGCGGCGTCCGGCTCCGATGTGCTCCCCCCGTCGCCGAGCGGCACCGGGGCGACGCTCGCCAGGTCGCTCGAATCGAGTACGGGGGTGAGGTGCTCCTGCTCGGACGCGATCTGCAGCGGCAGCCGGATGCGGAACGTCGACCCGACACCCATCGTGCTCGAGACGTCGACCGTGCCGTCGAGCAGTCCGACGATGCGACGGACGATCGACAAGCCGAGGCCTGCACCCGCGCTGCGTCCGGCCGTCGACGCGGAACGGAAGGGTTCGAAGATCTTGGTGAGCTCGTCGGGAGGGATGCCGGCACCGGAGTCGGCGACCTCCAGCACGAGCCAGTCGTTGCCCTCGATCGCCGCGAGCACGCGCACACGGCCGACCGAGGTGAACTTCACCGCGTTGCCGACGAGGTTCGACATGACCTGACGCAACCGAACCGGGTCGGAACGGATGAGCGCTGGGATCGCCGTGTCGACGAGTGCGTTCACCTCCACCCCAGGCGTCGCGACGGTCCTCGCGATCGAGACCACGTCGTCGAGCAGCGACCGCAGATCGACCGGGTCCATCTCGAGCGAGACCGAGTCGAGCTCGAGCCGCGAGCTGGCGAGCAGGTCGTCGACCACGCGGGTGAGGTCGCGAACCTGACGATTGATCGTGCCCGCGAGCGCTCGCTCGGCCTCCGGGAGCGCGCTGGTGGCGAGGAGCTCGGAGATGCCCTGCACGGCGTGGAGGGGGTTCCGCAGTTCGTGGCTCACCGTGGCGAGCATCCGCGAGCGCAGCTCCGCCTCGTCGAGCGCGTCGTCGCGGCTCGCCCGCAACGCCTCCACCATCGCCCGCTGTTCGGTGACGTTGCGTGACGTGATGACGATGCCGGCGATGTCCGGGTCGTCGAGCAGGTTCACCGCATGCACCTCGAGGATCTCGACGGTGTTGCCGGCGGACATCACCGTGAACTCGCCCGTGACCGTCTCGCCGGGGTGGGCCAACACCTCGCTCTGGAGCGCCAACACCTTCGGTATGTCGTCGGGCACCAGGAGGTCGAAGATGCTGCGCGACTCCCAGAACTCCTTCGGATACCCCATGATCGGCTTGTATCGACCGGTCGTCTCGAGCAGCCGACCCTCGCCGTCGATGAGGCTGATGGTGTCGTGGATGTTCTCGATCAGCTTGCGGAGCATCCCGTCGCCGACGGGTGCGCGCTCCACGATCGGTGTGATCGCCCCGAGCAGGGCGACACAGCGTCCGTCGTGGTGGATCGGCGTCACCTGTAGCCGCGCCCGGGCAGTGGTGCCGTCCCGACGCACGTAGGTCTTCTCGGTGCTGTACTGCTCGAGGTCGCCGGCGACGAGCCGCTGCATGTAGGCCTGGGTCCAGGCCCGGTCGACCTCCTGTGTGGTCCTGGCGACGTCGAGTTGGTCGAGTTCGTCCGGGGCGTACCCGAGGAACCGGAGGTACGCAGCGTTGCCGGCGAGCTGGCGGCCCGTGGTGCTGACGAGCGACAGCGGCACTGCGGAGCGTTCGAACACCGTCCGCCAGAGCGAACCCATCGGGAGGCCGGCGACGGCGTCGCTGTCGGAGGAGTCCACGCCGCCCATGATGCCCCCCGCCGCCGAGACCGTCGGGGACGCCCCGTCGTCGGTTCCCACCTGGCCGGGAACACCGAGGGTGGGCGCGACGGCGTCGACCGGATCGGGGTGGATGGGCTGAGCCGGTGCGGACACGCGGTCAGCCTGAGCAGGCGGGATCAACATGGGATACGCGGACGATCAAGTTCCGATGAGTGACCGTCCGGAGTTGCCCCACCACGGTCCACCAGGTGCGGAGATCCGGAGATCAAGTTCAGATCAAGCCGAATCAACGTTCGGTCAGGTTCGATCGGACGCTCTTGCCGACCGCGGCCGGTGGCCGCAGACTGCTCGGATGGCCCCGGACGTCGTCGCCTCTGCGAACGACGTCGTCGCGCGCCTCGCCCTCCAGCTGGTGATGTCGAGTGATGACGACCTCGACGAGGTGATCGTCGACGTGCTCCGCAGCCTCGGCCATCTGGAGGACGCCGACCGGGCCTACATCACGATGTACGAGGTCGACGGCACGTTCCGCAACAGCCACGAGTGGTGCCGCCCAGGCGTCGAATCGCACCAGGAGACGATCCACAACCTGTATGCGTCGGACTTCCCGTGGTCGGTGGGTCTGGCTCAGCGGGGCGAGGTGCTGAATGCCGCCACCCTCGACGAGATGCTCCCCGATGGCGTCGCCGAGTACGACTCGTTCCTGCCGTTCGGCGTGAAGTCGGTGCTGCAGGTGCCCATGCACGTGCGCGGCACGCTGCGCTTCCTGATCGGCTTCAACCACCTCCGCGAGGCACGTCGGTGGAGCGACGAGACCGTCGCGATCGTCGGAGCCATCGCCGATGCGATCGCCGTGGTGCTCTCCCGGCGAGACACCGAGCGCGACATCCGTTCGGCCCGCGACGAGGCCGAACGGGCCAGCCGCGCGAAGGACGAGTTCATCGCCCGGATGAGTCACGAGCTGCGCACGCCGCTCCACGCCATCCTCGGCTTCGCCGAACTGTTGCGCCTCGAGGCCACCTCGGAGTCCGCTGCGACCTCGATCGACCAGATCGAGGCGAGCGGCCGCCGCCTGCTCACCTTCGTCGAGGACCTGCTCGACATCGGGCGCGTCGCCTCCGGCGAGCACTCGGTGACGATCGGCCCGCTGCCCCTCCGGTTCGCCGTCGAGCGTGCGCTGGTCGAGCTCCGCTCGATCGCGGCGACCCGCGGCGTCAAGGTGTACCTCGGCGGGACGCTGAACGGCGTGGTCGTCCGGGCGGACGAGCACATGCTGCGCAAGGTGCTCAACAACCTCGTGTCCAACGCGCTCAAGTACGGCTGGAGCGGCGGGGTGATCGAGATCGACGCCTTCGTGGCCGACGGGGTGTGCCGCCTCACCGTCCGCGATCACGGTCCGGGCATCGCACCGGACGAGATCGAGCGGGCGTTCGGCTCCTTCGTCCGCCTCGGCGACGACCAGACCGGCGAGTCCGGGATGGGCATCGGCCTCACGATGTCGCGTTCCTACATGGAACAGATGGGCGGCACGCTCGAACTCGAGAGCAGCCTGGGCGAGGGCACGACCGCGATCGTGACCCTGCCGGTCTCCGTCGAGATCTGACCCGTCGCGAGCCGGACCCGCTGGGGTGCCGCGCCGGGACCCGGCGGCCAGCGTCCCGGATCGGCCGTCGGTGGTCGGACGCTCAGGCGGCGACGAGGACGCCGGCGGGCACGAGGACCTGCGGCTGCGGCTCCCACGGCGCGGCCGAGGTCGACGGCACGAACGACTCGCGTGCGGCGCTCGACGCCAGGGTCGCCTCGTCCCACCACGCGAGCGGGGAGCGGTCGTCGGTGAGCGGGTGCCAGAGGATGGCGAGGTCGCTGAGCCCGGCCTGGACGAGGCGGTCGACCGCCCACACCCAGAACGTGGCGAGGGTCTCGTGGTAGCCGTCGTGGACGTCGCCACCGGCGACGTGATCCAGCTTGGCGGGCACCAGGGCGGGGCGGGCACCGCGCAGGGCGTCGAGCGCGGCAGCCGGACCGGCGTCGCGAACGGCCACGGTGAGGGTGCGGAGGAGTTCGACGTGTTCCATGACGCACAGTGAAACGCAGGTCACGGTGCGTTCACCGCTGATCTTCTGCAAGAATCGATCAGATGAATGCGGAAAACGTCGCACTTGATCGCATCGACCGGGAAATCCTCGGGATTCTGCGAACTGACGCCCGAATCGGATGGAGCGAGCTCGGGGCGAGAGTACGTCTGTCGCCCAACGCGGCGGCCGACCGGGTGCGCCGCCTCGTGCGCACGGGCGTGATCCGTCGCTTCACCGTCGAGGTCGATCAGGCGCGGCTCGGCCGCACGCTCGAAGCCGTGATCGACGTGCGCATCGATCCGCACGGCGACGGCAGCGCCCGCTTCCGCGACGGGGCGCTGCAGTGCGAGGAGGTCACCTGGCTGGCCCACGTGACCGGCCGCACCGACTTCCAGGTGCACGCCTCGTGCAACGGCACCGCGGGCCTCAATGCGCTGTTGACCAGGTTCCGCGACGAGTTCGGTGCGTTGGAGACGCTCACGACAGTTGTTCTCGAACGGCCCCTCTGATCACGCGAGACGCGCCAACGCACCAGGCCGTTCGAGTCGTCAGCCCGTGCTCGAACGGCCCCTCTGAACGACCAGGACAGAACAGACCACCGGGCCGTTCGAGTCCCGCTGGACACCGCGAGCGGGGCGGGTCGGGTTGCCCGTTAGCAGTCGGAGGTCTAGAGTGCTAGCAGTCTCGCACCGAGAGTGCGAACCGATCGGTCTGCTCGCAGAACGATCAGCAATCGAAACCCACCAGTCACCTCAACACCTCAACGCGGAGGAACCCAATGCCGAAGATCATCGCATTCGACGAGCAGGCTCGTCGTTCGCTCGAGGCGGGCATGAACAAGCTCGCCGACGCCGTGCGCGTCACCCTCGGGCCCAAGGGCCGCAACGTCGTGCTGGAGAAGAAGTGGGGCGCCCCCACCATCACCAACGACGGTGTGTCCATCGCCAAGGAGATCGACCTCGAGGACCCGTACGAGCGCATCGGCGCCGAGCTGGTCAAGGAAGTCGCCAAGAAGACCGACGACGTCGCCGGTGACGGCACCACCACTGCGACCGTCCTCGCATGGGCCATGGTCCGCGAGGGCCTGCGCAACGTGGCCGCCGGCGCCAACCCGATGACCCTCAAGAAGGGCATCGAGACCGCCGTCGAGGCCGCCGTCGCGTCGATCAAGGAACTCGCCAAGGAAGTCGACTCCAAGGAGCAGATCGCCCAGGTCGCGAGCATCTCCGCCGCCGACACCGAGATCGGCGCCACCATCTCCGAGGCCATCGACAAGGTGGGCAAGGACGGCGTCATCACCGTCGAGGAGAGCCAGACCTTCGGTATCGAGCTCGATTTCGTCGAGGGCATGCGCTTCGACAAGGGCTACATCTCGCCCTACTTCGTCACCGACCCGGAGCGGATGGAAGTGTCGCTCGACGACCCGTACATCCTGTTCGTCAGCTCGAAGATCAGCTCGGTCCGCGACATGCTGCCCGTACTGGAGAAGGTCATGCAGTCGGGTCGCCCGCTGCTGATCATCGCCGAGGACATCGAGGGCGAGGCCCTCGCCACCCTCGTGGTGAACAAGATCCGTGGCACGTTCAAGTCGGCCGCCGTCAAGGCCCCCGGCTTCGGCGAGCGCCGCAAGGCGATGCTCCAGGACATGGCGATCCTCACCGCCGGTCAGGTCATCAGCGAAGAGGTCGGCCTCAAGCTCGAGAACGCGACGATGGACCTGCTCGGCCGTGCCAAGCGCGTCATCATCACCAAGGACGAGACGACCATCATCGAAGGCGCCGGCGCCGACGACGACATCAAGGGCCGCATCAACCAGATCAAGGCCGAGATCGACAACACCGACAGCGACTACGACCGTGAGAAGCTCCAGGAGCGTCTCGCCAAGCTCAGCGGCGGCGTTGCCGTGCTGAAGGTCGGCGCCGCCACCGAGGTCGAGCTCAAGGAGAAGAAGCACCGCATCGAGGACGCCGTCAGCACCACGAAGGCAGCCATCGAAGAGGGCGTCGTGCCCGGCGGTGGCGTGGCCCTCCTGCGTGCCCAGGCGGCCGTCATCGCCGCTGCCGGCACCCTCACCGGTGACGAGGCGACCGGTGCCCGCATGGTCGCCAAGGCCCTCGAGGCCCCGCTGAAGCAGATCGCCGAGAACGCCGGCATGGAAGGTGGCGTCGTCGTCGAGAAGGTGAAGAACCTCACCGGCAACGAAGGCCTCAACGCTGCCACCGGCGTGTACGAGGACCTCGTCAAGCTCGGCGTCATCGACGCTGCCAAGGTGACCCGCTCGGCGCTGCAGAACGCAGCCTCGATCGCCGCGCTGTTCCTCACCACCGAGGCCGTCGTGGCCGACAAGCCGGAAGACGCCGGCCACAGCCACGCCGGTGGGGGCATGGAGGACTTCTGATCGATCCCGGTCCGCCGGTCGGTCCGCGAGAGCGACCGGCCGGCGGTACCGGTCTCGCTCGAAGCGCACGGTCGATCCACGAGGGTCGAAGAACAAGATCGACAACGTCGAAGGCCCCGGGCTCACGCCCGGGGCCTTCGTCGTCGTCAGCAGCGTTCGTGGCTGGTGGAGAGCTCCTCTGTTCGGCGAACCGATCAGGCGAACGCGAGCTGGCGATCCTCGGGGTGTACCGGAGGCTGGTCGATCAGACCCTGCGCGGCCTCGTCGGCCAGCCACGGGGTGATCTCGGTGTCGGCATCGATCACGACGCACACGTCGCCGGTCGCGATGCGCCGACCCAGATCCTCCTGGGCGTCGCGATCGGGGCCGGCGACGGCGAGCGCGTCGGCGAAGGGCACGGCGAGCAGCAGCGTGCGGTCCGTCGACTGGCCATCGACCACCACGATCTCGATCGACCGGGCGGCGCCGTGCTGGAGACGCTGGTGACGCAACTCCCACAGGCGGCGGGAGATGCTGTGCTCCTCGTTCTCGGTGACGACCACGAAACTGACCTTGCTCATGGCCACGATCGTGCAGGCCCCAGATCAACGGGAGTTCAAGTCGGCGCCGGGTGGGGGTCAAGTTTCCCCGTGTGCACGGCGATGTGTGACATCCAGTCGACAGCCATGAGATTCGGCGGATTTCCCGGCCGCACTGATGACGGCCGCGGCGGCCATCTGCCACGATGTGCACCTCCATGAAGGCCATCCGACGCAGACCGCTCGCCGTCATCGGCCTGGCCGGCGGGCTGCTCGCCGGGCCGGCGCTCGCCGGCTGCGGTGAACCCGAGTACCAGTACCCGCACGACTCGGCCGAGGGGGTGTACTTCAAGGTGCCCCGCTCGTGGACCGTGTTCGACGAGACCGAGACGTTCTACGAGGACCGCGTCGACGGCGGGTCGACCGCCCAGCCCGTCAGGGTGTGGGTCCTCGACTCCAACCGTCCGGCCGACCCCGCCAACCTCGACGACGCCAACGGCGACGAGCCCGTCGGCATCGCCCAGATCATCGCGCTGAGCCCCGGCCTCGCCGAGAACGTCTCCATCTCGTCGGTGCGCTCGATCGGGTTCGAGTTCGATCCCGTGGCGCCCGCCACCGGCCTCGAGGACACGTGGGAGGTCGTGATCGACCAACAGATGCGCACCGAGGACGGGATCAGCGGAGCCGTCGCCGTGTTCAACTACCGCGACACCGCCGACGACCCCTGGCTGTCGCAGGCCCGCGAGGTCTTCCTCGATCCCACCCGCCAGCGTGTCTACCTGCTCGACGTCTACTGCAGTTCGAGCTGCTTCGAGCAGCACCAGGACGACATCTACGACATCATCGATTCCTGGAGGATCGACCTGTGACCGCTCCGCAGATGCCCCCGCCCCCGCTCACGCCGACCGATGTCGTGACGATCCACGAGGCGAAGCCCGATCCGCGGGAGTCGCCCACCCGTCGCAAGCTGATGTTCTTCGACCGGGTGAAGGTGTTCATCCTGCTCGGGGTCGTGCTCGCGTACTCCACTGCGCTCAAGCACAGCCAGATCCCGATCATGAGCTGGGGTGAGGCCATCCGCGACCAGCTCGGCTCGAAGTGGATCCTGCTGGTGCTCGCCGGCCTCGAGGTGCTCCGCCAGATCCACAACCTGATCAGCGAGAAGTCCGCCGGCTACCACGGGTTCTGGATGGGGCGCATCTGGGGCGGATGGGACCGCTTCTGGAGCCGGCGCAGCGCGTGGATGCGCTTCCGGCTCGCCCGCATCGTCCGGATCACCATCTGGCTGTCGATCTTCACGATGCTCTTCGCGTGGCTGTGGGGCGTGAACTTCACGACCGCGATCGCCGAGGCACCCGAACGCCTGCTCTACGCGCCCTTCGGCGACCGGGGTCTGCCGTTCTTCTTCCAGATCTTCATGGGTCTGTTCTTCGGCATGTTCCAGTTCATCGGCATCTTCTACGTGCTGTCGCGCGGCGGCATCGAGACCTTCATGCCCCAGGACATCAAGACGCGCTTCACCGACGTGTACGGCCAGGACAAGGTGCTCGCCCGGGTGCAGGAGAACGTGATGTTCCTCGACAACCCGGAGGTGATCGAGTCCAAGGGTGGCCACGTCCCCGGCGGCATCCTGCTGTGGGGTCCTCCCGGCACCGGCAAGACGCTCATGGCCGAGGCCGTCGCAGGCGAGACCGGCAAGCCGTTCGTGTTCATCGAGCCGGGTGCGTTCGTCAACATGTTCTTCGGCATCGGCGTGCTGAAGGTGTTCCTGCTGTTCCGCCGGCTCCGCAAGCTCGCCCTGCGCTACGGCGGCGTCATCGCCTTCTTCGACGAAGCCGACACGCTCGGCAACCGCGGCATGACGTCGGGCGAGTTCATCCGCACCCGCGCCGAGCGGCTCGGGATGCTGAGCTGCAACGGTCTGCACCACATGTCGCCCAACGCCCAGGCGCTCATCGCCGAGGACCTGCTGGGCCAGCGCACCGACATCGACGCCGCATCGGCACCCCGCGGCGGCATCGCCCGGCTGATGATGCCCGGCGGTCGCGGCGGCATGGGCGGCTTCGACGGCAGCCTGCAGCGCATCCTCACCGAGATGTCGGGTCTGAAGAAGCCGCGAGGCTTCGTGACACGCCGCCTCCGGCAGTTCCTCAACATCCAGCCGAAGCAGCCACCCAAGTATCGGATGCTGATCATGTTCGCCACGAACATGCCCGAATCGCTCGACGCGGCATTGCTGCGGCCCGGCCGCATCGATCGCAAGTACCACGTGGGCTACCCCAACCTCGAGGGTCGCGTCCGCACCTTCGAGGGCTACCTCAACAAGGTCCGCCACCAGGTGACGCCCGATCAGGTGGAGCAGCTCGCGATCCGCACGCCGAGCGGCAGCGGTGCGCTCATCAAGGACATGGTGAACGAGGCCCTGATCGTGGCGACGCGAGCGGGGCGCGACTTCGTCACCTTTGCCGACGTGCTCGAGGCGCGCACCTTCAAGGTGCACGGTCTCTCCGACGGCACGGCCAGCACCGAACTCGAGCGCTGGGAGACCGCGATCCACGAGGCCGGCCACGCGGTCTGCTCGTACCTGCTGCGCCCGCGCGACATGATCGACATCGCCACCGTCGAACAACGCGGCGCGGTGGGCGGATTCGTGTCGTGGATCCCGCGCGAGGACCGCAAGTTCGACTGGCGTGTCGACGCCGACGCCGACCTGGTCTGCTCGATCGTCTCGCTCCCCACCGAGCGCGAGTTCTTCGGCGGCGACAACTCCTTCGGGGTCGGCGGCGACCTCCGTGCGGCGACCGCCCTCGCCACGACCATGCTGCGCCGGGCCGCGATGGGCGACACCTTGTCGTCGCCGATCGAACCGCAGGGCCACGGCGACGACGCCGCGAACGACCTCGACCGCCGCGTCGAGGCCAAGCTGCAGGACCGCTACGCGTTCGCCCAACAGGTCATTCGCGACAACCGCTGGTTCGTGCTGTCGATCGCCCACGCGCTCGTCACCCGCAACACGATCCTCGGTGACGACATCAACGCGATCTACCACGGTCACCAGGGCGTGCTCGTCGACGGCTCCTGGTACCACGACCCCGCCAACCGAACGGCGCTCGAGGCGTACCACGCACGTGCGCTCGCCGCCCACCAAGGTCAGAGCGTCGGCTTCAAGGGCGACATCCCGAAGCCGGCCGAGCTCGCCACGCCGCCCGTGATGGAGGCCGCTGCGAGCGGCGAACCGGGCGGGTCGGTCGACCTGCCCCCGCCGCCGGCACCGCCACCGCCGGTGGAGTGACCCACCTCGGTCCCGTGGTCAATCGCCGGTCGACGACGGCTTCGGCTCACGAGCCGTCTGCACCGTGTGGACGTGGATCTCCCGCGTCAGCGCATGGATCTCCTTGACGATGCGATCCGCCTCGAGGTTGGTCTCGTAGTCGTGCATCGCCAGATCGCTGCTGATCTGGTCCTCGCGCTTGGCAGCGATCAGCAGGATCGCGCCCTGCATCGCGGCGAGGCACGAGAGGATCAGGTTCAGCAGGATGAACGGGTACTTGTCGAAGCCGACGTCGCGGTTGCCCAGCATCCAGCCGGCCAGGAAGATGAGCGCCCCGAAGACGAAGCCCCACGAACCCATGCCGTTGCGCAGCTTGTCGGCCGCCCGCTCACCACGGGTGAGCGTGTCACCGGACCGGATCGCCGGGTGGCGATGCCAGTTCGAGGGACGGATCGACGAGTCACGCTGCTTCATACCGCCGAGTCTTCACCCACGCGTGGCCGCACGCCGCCCCGGCGCGTCACATGCCTCCGGCGGTCACACGGTGACACACCTCGCACGCTCGGCGCGTCACATGCCTCCGGCGGTCACACGGCGACTCAGCCTCCGGCGACGGCCGGGATGATGCTCACCGTCTCGCCGGCGGGCACCTTGGTGTCGAGACCGTCGAGGTAGCGTACGTCGTCGTCGGCCACGAACACGTTGACGAACTTGCGCAGCGCACCGCTGTCGTCGAACAGACGCTCCTGGAAGCCCGGGTGAGCGGTCTCGAGCGCGGCCAACACCTCGCCCAGCGTGGAGCCTTCCACCGAGACGGTGGAGCTGCCGCCGGAGATGGGGCGCATGGTGGTGGGGATACGAACGGTCACGGCCATGAGCGAAATGCTACCGATGAGGTCGAGATTTCAACTGGCCGGGCGAGCGGCGCTCACGGGCGGCACCCGATCGGCCCACGGCGCTGCAGCCTCGAGCTGTGCGGCCACACGGACGAGGAGGTCCTCACGCCCGTACGCGGCCACCAGCTGCACACCCACCGGCAGACCGTCAGCGCTCCAGTGCAGTGGCAGGCTGATCGCCGGCTGACCGGTGACGTTGAACTGCGCGGTGTACTGCAACAGCTCGAACACACGGCCACCCTTGCCCGGCTCGGAGAGATACCCGATCCGAGGTGGTGGCACCGCGATGGTCGGCGTGACGAGCAGGTCGTAGCCGGACGAGCCGTCCGCCGGGTGCCACCACGACAGCACGGTACGGCACCACCGGTGCACCTCGAGCATGGCCGCGACGTATGCAGGGCCGCTCACCGACCGGCCGATCGCCGCGAGCGCGAGGTTGTCGGCCTCCACGTCGTCCGGCCCCGCCTCGCGGCCGATCGTGCGTTCCAGCACGGCGACATCGTTGGCGGTCCACGTGGCGACGATCGTGCGGAAGTGAGCGGCGAAGGACGCGTCGCCGATCGCCGCCGGCCACTGGTCGTCGACGTGGTGCCCGAGGCGGGCGAGCAGCGCGCCTGCGGCGCGGGCAGCGATGGTGCACTCCTCGTGGCCCGCGGCGCCGAGGGGTGGATGGTCGAGCACGCCGATGCGCAGCCGTCCCGGGTCGGCGCCCACCTCGTCGGCGAGCGGGCGGGCGAACGGCGGCGCAGTGTACGGATCGCCCGGCTCGTAGCCGGCGAGCAGATCGAGCATGGCCGCCGTGTCGCGCACCGAACGCGTGACCACGCCATCGATGGTGGACCCCATCCAGCTCTCGCCCGTGTCGGGTGCGAGCGACACGCGCCCGCGCGACGGCTTGAGGCCGACGAGCCCGCATTCCGACGCGGGGATGCGGATCGATCCGCCACCGTCGTTCGCATGACCGACCGCCACGATGCCTGCCGCGACCGACGCGGCCGAACCGCCCGAGGATCCGCCGGTCGAGTGGTCGAGGTTCCACGGGTTGCGCGTCGGGCCGTACGCGAGCGGCTCGGTGGTGATCGTCGATCCCCACTCCGGCGTGTTGGTGCGCCCGATCGCCACGAGTCCTGCGGCCCGGAAGCGGCGGTACATCGCCGAATCGTGCGGCGCGCGGAAGTCGACCGCCTTGAGCGCCCGCACCCCTTGGTGATGCGGCTCGCCTCCGATCGCGCAGCCGAGGTCCTTCACCACGATCGGCACGCCCGCGAACGGACCGGTGGCGGTGATGCTCTCGGCGCGAGCCGCCTCGAAGCGCGGGTGGATGATCGCGTTGATCGCCGGGTTCGTCCGCTCGGCCGCGGCAACCGCCGCGTCGACGAGCTCGCCGGGCGCGACCTGGCCGGACCGAACCAGCTCGGCCTGCTCACAGGCGTCCATGCGGGCGAACTCGGCGATGTCGTCGTCGGTGGTCATGAGCGACACGGTATGCCGCGGCGAGCCGCCCGTAGGATCTCGACATGCGCGTGGTGGCAGCGGTCGACAAGTACAAGGGCTCGGTCACCGCAGCCCAAGTCGCCGCGGCGATCGGACACGCCTGTTGGGAGCTCGGACACGACTGCGTCGAAGTGCCCGTGGCCGACGGCGGCGACGGCACGCTCGACGCGCTGGGTGGCCCCAACCGCACGTCCACGGTCACCGGTCCGCTCGGCGACCCCGTACAGGCCGAGTGGCGCATGCATCGCACCACGGCGATCATCGAGATGGCCCGAGCCTCCGGTCTCGCACTCGTCGGCGGACGCGAGAAGAACGATGCGCTGGCCGCGTCCACGGTGGGCACGGGCGAGCTGATCGACCAGGCACTCGACGCCGGCGCGAAGAAGATCATCGTGTGCCTCGGCGGTTCGGCCACCACCGACGGCGGCCTCGGCGCGGTGCGGGCGATCCACGCACCGCACCGCCTGCGGGGCGTGAACCTGCTGGTGGCGTGCGACGTCACCACGCGCTTCGTCGACGCTGCGCCGGTGTTCGGCCCGCAGAAGGGCGCGTCGCCCGCGCAGGTGCGGATGTTGAGCGGGCGCCTCGACCGGCTCGTGCAGGTGTACCGGGACGAGTTCGGCGTCGACGTGAGTGACATCGAGGGTGCCGGTGCGGCCGGTGGTCTCGCCGGTGCGCTGGCCGCGCTGGGCGGCAAGCTCGTGCCCGGGTTCGACCTGGTCGCCGACGAGATCGACCTGTACGACACGCTGGCGACCGCCGATCTGGTGATCACCGGCGAGGGCCACATGGACGCCCAGAGCTTCGAGGGCAAGGTCGTCGGTGGGGTGCAGGAGTTGTGTGCGACCCTCGGCACGCCGGTGGGCGCGGTGGTCGGTGACGCTGACGACGACGTCGCCACGCGGTTGCCGTTCGTGTCGCTCGTGCAGCGCTACGGGCTGGAACGGGCGATGGCCGAGCCGATGTGGTGCATCGAGCACGCCGCGGCCGACCTCATCCGCGACCTCATCCGCGACCTCATGGCCAGATGACCGCCGGCTGATCACCGGCCGCCGAGCCAGGGCTCAGACGGTCGTGGTGGTGGTGTCGCCGCCGACGGTCGGCAGCGTCGTGTCGACCGCACCCGGCACCGTGGTCGCCGGGGCGCCCATCTGGTCGAGCGTCTTGTTCGCCTTGTCGGATCCGAGCATGACGATGACCGATGCACCCTCGGGCAGTACGCCGCCCTCGACCGGCGCCGGGGACGGCACCTCCTGCACGACCGGATTCCCGAGGATCACGGCCAACGACTGGGCGACCGCGAGGGCGCCGGAGTTGGTGGCGTCGTAGAGGATCGTCGTCGCTTCCTGCTTGACGGTGGCGTTGGTGGCGTCGGCCGTCGTGAAGCCCTTGCCCTGGAGCGCCGTCGTGAGCACGCCGGCTGCGCCGTTGACGGTCGAGGCGTTGGCGACGACCACGGTGGCGCCGTCGACCGTCGGCACGAACTGAGTGGTCGTGGTGACCGCCGGCAACGTGGAGGCCGGAGTGACGGTGGAGGCGGGCGTCGAGTCGAGCGGCACGGTGGTCGTGCCGTCGGGCACGGACGCCGTGCCGCCGTCGTCGGAGCGGATCTGACGCAGGATCAGGAAGCCGGCCACGACGGCCACCACGGCGATGATGATCGCCGCGGTCGACCCCATCGGGGAACCGGCGGAGCTCGCGTTGTCGCGACCCCGACGTGGCTGGTCACTGCTCATGCGTGGAAGCCTCCCTGTTCGCCCGTGCGGCCCGGACCGTCGAGGCGTGCACGACGGCGACGCTCACGCTGGCGACGCAGGCGCCGCACCACGAGCGGATCGACCGCCAGCGCACCCGGATGGTCGAGCAGCTGGTTGAGCTCCTGATAGTACTCGTCGGCCGAGCACGCGAATCGCGCGCGGATGGCCAGGTCGCGAGCCTCGTCCTGCATCCACCAGGAACCCTCGAACTCGATGATCGCGATCTGGCGCTCCGTGAGTTCGGGCGCGTTCGGATCGAGAGGGGTCGTATCGGCAGTCACGCCGCACATCGTTGCCGCGCCGCACCCCCTGTGACAAGCACCCCCGACGATTCCTGCTGCTCGACCGGTCCGGACGGGGCGACGCGCCGCCCCGGATATCGTGCTCCCGCGATGAGCGCCGCCGACCACGCCCCTACCCGACCGTTCCTGATCGGTGTCGCCGGGGGAACCTGTTCGGGCAAGACCACGGTGAGCGAGCGGCTCGCCGAGCTCGCGGGTGAAGCACACCTGGCGCTCATCAAGCTCGACTCGTACTACGTGAGTCGCGACGACCAGGCGATCGAGGAGCGAGCACTCGCCAATTACGACCACCCCGACGCGTTCGACTGGCAACTCCTCAACGACCACATCGCCGCACTCGCGAACGGTGCCACCGTGCCCGTGCCGATCTACGACTACACCCAGCACACCCGCAGCGGCGAGGTGCGCATGGTGCCACCGGCCCGCATCGTGGTGGTCGAGGGGATCCTCGTGCTCTACGAGCCGCAGCTCCGCGACCGGTTCGATCTCAAGGTGTACGTCGACACCGACGCCGATCTCCGCCTCATCCGTCGCCTGCAACGCGACGTCGTCGAGCGCGGCCGCACGCCGGAGAGCATCGTGTCGCAGTACCTCGCCACGGTGCGACCGAGCCACGAGCAGTTCATCGAGCCGAGCAAGCGCCACGCGGACGTGATCTTCCCGCAGGGCGGCATGAACGAACCGGCCCTCGAGGTGCTGCTGGCTCGCGTCCGCGAGCTCGTCCGCATGCACTGATCCGCCTGGAGCCCGAGTCAGCCCGGGGACCGCTCGTCGACACGCAGCCGAACGAGGACCTCGACCAACTCGTCGGCGTCGCGGAAGCGGTGACGCTCACCGGTGCGCACCAACTCGACCTCACCGGCCAGCCGTTCGGGTGACGCAGTCCGATCGAGCAGACGTACCACGACGCTCAGCATCGTGTTCCTGTCGCGTGCTCCGAATCCACGATCTGCAGCCAAGCCGAGCGGCGTCCGACGACCGTCCGACGACCGTCGTGCCCGTGATGGCGCCGTCGGACGGAGCGCGAGCCGTCGGTCGGCACCTCAGCTCGCGACGTCCCCCGCCGACGACGCGAGGGCAACGAGGACAGGGTCGGCGGGGAGGCCCAGCTCGCCGGTCGCTCGCAGCCCTCGCGCCGCGAGCGCCGCAGCCGAGGCTGCTCTGCCCTGTGTTCGCAGCGCTTCGGCCGCCGCCCGGTAGCGCCAGACGTCGTACGGCTCGGCATCGATGCCGATGTCGAGCAGGCGCAGGGCTTCGTCGAGTTCGTGGTGCTCGAGTGCGTCGCGGGCGACGAGGTCGACCAGCGCGAGATGTTGCCGTCGGAGCCGCTCGCGAGCGGAGGCCGCCCAGTCCTCGTAGAGATCGCCGGGAAGCAGGTCGCCCGCGTAGATCGCGAGGGCGGCCCGAGCCGCGCCGACCCGACCGGAAGGATCCGTGTCCCCGACGCGTGCTGCAGCGCGCTCGAACCGGTCGACGTCGACCTCGAGCCCGGCGGCGAGCCGTAGGAGATCGCCACTGCGTTCGACGATCGGGCCGCTGGCGCTGCGAACGCGGTTGAGGAGGTTGCGGAGCCGCGCCCGACCGGTGTCGGGGTCACAGTCGTCCCACAGGAGATCGATGGCTGCCTCGGCCGTGACGGCACCTCGGAGCGCGAGCACCTTGACGATGGTGGCCGCCCGACCAACCGGCGGCGTGAGGTCGTTGCCGGCCCCTGTCACCTCGAATCGACCGAGCATCCTCACCGACACCGGTGCGGATCCCACCTCGCCGCCAGCCGCCGATCCTCCACTCGCCGGATCCTCCGGGTGATCGCCACGTGTCGAGTGGTCGACGGCGATCGCCGGCACCACCTCCCGGGTCGTACCGCCGCGGACGATGGCGAGCAGCTCGGGTTCACGACGCTCGAGACGCATCGGGTCGCCCATCTCGCGCGAGGCGGCGACGGCCTCGTCCAGCAGCCGGTCGGCACGGACCGTGTCGCCACGACGTCGGGCGCTGGCCGCCCGTGTCAGCAGTCGAAGCGGTCGCTCTCGCGGCGGGGCGATCGCATCGAGCTCGTCGAGCACTCGCTCGGCGACGACCGGATCGCCGAAGACGGTCTCGAAGCGTGCGCGTGCCGAACGAGCGGGCCACACGTAGTCACCCGCGGCCGGATGCCGCTCGGCCGCTTCCACGTGTTCGAGGGCGGCATCGCGGTCGCCGGTCTGCACGAGTACCTCGGCAACCATCGCGAAGTAGTCGACCCCGGCACCGGCTTCGATCCACCCGTCGGCGTGGGAGCGCGCTTCCGCTGTCCAGCGGTCGACGCCGGCCCGATCGCGTCGCTCACCGGCGACGAGGGCGAGCTCCCACGCGGCGTAGCTGATCGCCGTGCGGTCGCCCAACCGGCGCCCGATCGACAGCGACTCGTGGAGTGCGCTGTCGGCCGCATCGAGGCGACCGAGATCCCGATCGATCTCGGCGACGAAGGTGAGGAACATCGCGCGTGACGAGTCGGGAGTACCGAGCAGTTCCGCGGCGCGACCCATCTGTTCGGACGCAGCCTCGAACGCGCCTCGGTTGAAGTTGACGCCGAAGCCGAGCGCACGGAGCGCGACGGCCTCGTCCTTGATGTCGCCCGCGGCCCGGAACGACGACGCTGCCTGTTCGAGCAGTTCGACCGTCGTGCTGCTGGCGGTGCCCTGTTCGTTCACCAGCCGTATGAGGCCGAGCGACAACGATGCCCGGCCGCGGGTGGTCAATTCGTCGGCCTCGCACCGCGCCAGCACCTCGTCGAGGATCTCGATCGCCTCGTCCATCTGATGGAGCCTCGACAGATCGCGCGCGCGTTCGGTCGCGATGGCTCGCGCGACACGGTCGGGCACCGATCCGTGTCCGGCGAGATGACGTGCCCGATCGATCCATGTGGTGCGCAGCGGCGGGTCGATGCCCTCGACGGCGCGGGCGACCCGCACGAGGAGATCGAGATGTCCTGCGATGGACCGGTCGTCGATCCCGTCGAGCAGCACCCGCAGCGACGGCGCACCCAGTGCGCTCAGATCCCGCGGCGACGCGGTCGAGAGCATCCCCACGAGGTCGTCGGTGCGGCCGTGTCGTGACAACAGGATCGCTGCGGCGAGGAGTTCTCCCCGGCGGGCGTACACCGCCGCGGCACGCTCGACGACGCCCGGCGACGGCCGATGACCGTCGGTCAGGTGTTCTCTGACGGGGTCGGCGATCTCACCCCACCCGTCCGGCCGGAACCGGACCGGCAGACCGACGTCGAGGAGCACGTCGAGCGCTCCCGGTCCGATGGCCTGCGAGGTCACTTCGGCCGAGAGCAACGGGAGGTGGGCCAGGTCGCGAACGATGTCACGAGACCGTTCGTCGCTGCCGTCCAGCTGCCGTTCGACCAACTCAGCCAAGGACCCGGACCCTGCCGTGGTGGGCAGATGGCCCCCGACCGCCAGACGAGCACCGGCCAGCGCGACAGCAGCCGGCCACCCTGCGGTGAGGCGGTGCAGGATGTCGATCACGTCGTCCGCCGAACCGGCGGCCGGGTCGAGGCCGCGAGCAGCGATCCCACGCAGCACCTCCGTCGACTCAGCGAGGTCGAAACGCAGATCGTCGGCGGTGACGAACGAACCCGGCGGTCCGGCCGTCGCCAGCGCGGCGAGGTCACGACCGAGTCGTCGGCCGACGACGATGAGGCGCGACGGGGACCCGCACCGTTCGACGAGTCCGACCAGCCAGGCCACCGATGCGGGAGTCGCCCGCTGCACCTCGTCGATCACGATCGCAACGCCGCCCGGCCGTGCGGCGATCGCATCCGCGAACGAGCTCGGGTCGACGGCGTCGAGGGCACCAGCGAGATCCGACAGGCCGCTCGTTCGCAGCGAGCCGAGCAGCGCAGCGCTCACGTCGCCCGGTTCGTCGACCTCGGCGACGGCCACGGCCTGGTCGAGAGACGTGGCGAGTTGGAGGGCGAACGAGCTCTTGCCGAACCCTCCGGGCGCCTCGACGTACACCACCGCAGCGCCGCCCGCGCGACGCAGGAGCCGGTCGCGCCGCACCGGTGTCAGGTCGTTCCGCCCCCGCACCCCGCCGACCGTACCGCGATGCGAGGGCGACGGCGAGGGGGAACCGTTCACGCGCCCCGCCCGATCGGCGCGTGAACGGCCCGCCTCTCGCTCCGCCGGGGCGAAGCCGGGGGCCGACGGTTCGACGACGGCTCGTCAGTCGTCATCGTCGGACATCAGTCGTCGTTGGCGATGATGCCGCGGCTGCGGCGATCGGCACCGATGACGGCGTTGGCGCTCGTGCTCACCAGCTCGAGGAAGAAGTCCTCGTTCTCCTCCGCCAGGTCGTCGCCGATGAACCGAACCTGTACGAAGGCCCGGACTTGCCCCGCCGGTATCACCAGCTGGCCGTCGAGGGCGACGTAGTCCTCACCGGCCGTCGCGTGGCCGTCGACCGTGCGGTAGCGGACGGTGACACCCTCTCCAGCGGCCGGTGCGGACAAGGTGATCACGAACTTGAACGACTGCGAGTGGATCGCGTTGCCTTCGCCGATGCACGTCGACCACGTGTCCAGCGAGACCTCCACCGACGGCGGCATCACTGGTTCGTCGTCGTCGAGGATGGTGCCGTCGGCCGACGCGGGCGAGCCCACCGTCGCGTTGAACGGCGCGGAGATCGTCAGCACCACCGTCTCGTCCGACTCGTCCACCGCATCGCGGTTCACGGGCACGTCCACGGTCACCGACCGAGCACCAGCGGCGATCACCGCCGTCCCCGACACCGCGGTGAAATCGTACGACGACGCCGACCCGGCGCTCGCGACGTACCGCACCGTCGAACCACCCGCGGGCGCCGCGGCGGAGAGCTGCACCGTGAACCGCAGCACCGTCGAACCAGCCCCGGTGCCTTCCACGACCGAGCCACCCACCACCGACGCCACCGGCAAGACCGGCGGCGGAGGCGGCGGCGGAGGCGGAGGCGGCGCGGTGATCGTCACCGACACCGACACCGGCTCACTCGTGCCACCCCTGCCATCCGACGCCGTGTACGTGAACGAGTCAGCACCCGAC
>CAUJET010000180.1 GCA_963169665.1 Actinomycetota bacterium
ATCAAGCGCCGGCCGGAATCGATCTTCGACTACGCGTACGAGGATTTCGAGGTGCTGGACTACCAGCACCACGCCGCGATCAAGGCGCCGGTGGCGGTGTAATGCGCGTGGCGCGGCTCAGTCGCGCTTGAGCCAGAGGTCAGCGATCACCGGGCGGTGCGCCGACGCCTCGGCACCGCCGACGAAGCTGTCCTTCACGCCGATCTGCGGGCTGACCATGATGTGGTCGATGCGCAGAAACGAGAAGCGCGTGCGCAGCGAGTGCCCGAACGTGTAGCCGTAGCCCAGCCCCGCGCTGGCGAAGCTGTCGCGCAGGCCCGACTCGCGCAGCGCGGCGATGACCGGCGACGAATCCGGAGCGTTCAGGTCGCCGGCCAGCACCAGCGGGCGGGGCTGGCCGAACAGGTCGCGGGCCAGCTTGTGCGCCTGGATCATGCGCATCTCGAAGTTCTCTTGCCACTCGGCCAGGCCACCGAGCCGCTCGTGCCGCGTGGCGTTCAGGCCCTCGCGCGGCGACAGCAGGTGGGCCGTGACCATGTCGAAGCTCACGCCGTGCGCGGTGATCGTGCAGCGCACGTAGTGGTGCCCTTCGCCGGGGAATGAGATGTCGCCCGATTGGCAATCGGTCATCGGGTGGCGGCTGGCCACGATGTACTGGCCGGAGATGTGGATCTGCCGCGCGCCCAGCGCCGTCCGGAACGACGGCGGCAGGTCCTCCGGCTTGTTGGCCAGGCCCGCGTCCTGCATCACCAGCACGTCTGGATCGTGCAGCGCCATCTCCCAGGCGATGCGGGCGTAGCCGCCCGGCTTGTCGTCGGCGAGGTAGGCCTTGATGTTGAAGCTCATCACGCGCAGTGGCGCATGACCTTCTTCGCCTCGGTTGAGTTGCACACCCATGATGCCGGTGATCACCAGGGCCAACGCCGCAACCGCAGCGAGGCGCCATCGCGTCGGCAGCCAGAACGACAGCAGAACGCCCATGGCGGCAGGCGCCAGGTAAGCCGGGAACGGGATGTAGCGGGCCAGTTCGATCCACCAGGTGCGCTCGGTGCCGAACTGAAAGGCCAGGAACACCAGCGCCACGGCCAGCACGCACAGCGCGACAACGAGTCTGGCAGCGCGGCGGCTGGGTGGGCGAGTCACGTGGACATGGACGGTTTGGGGATGGGCTCGGCGCGGCCGTTTGGCCGCGCCGAAATCTGGTGGAGCTGGGGGGAATCGAACCCCCGTCCATCAGGCACCGAGCGCCCGTGCTACGACCATTCCCGACCTTCGCCCTGACGCAGGGCGGCTGACGGGTCAGCTGGCCGTCACCCGGAGGTGGCGGCCCACGAATCGTCTTTCCGAATCGTCATCGGTCTTTCCCGACGTCAGCTGTCTTTCCCGCTGTCATCCCCCGCTTCTGTTGCCGGGCTGCGGTGGATCGGCCCCGTGCGCCATTTCTGGTCACGATGTCTCTTCACTCACCTGAAAATCAGGCGGCGAGAGCGAACTGCTCGTTGGCAATTCTTTGGGTTGCCCCGTTTAGCGAGTCTGAGCAACTCGGGTCGCACGTCCGACCGATGAAACTGACGTCGAAACCTGTCAGCCCCGTGGTGGGTCTTGCATCGACCATGCTAGCGGCGGGCCGTGGCGGCCGGGCCGGGTGCTTCCGAAGGAGTGTTCGGTACTGGGACTCATCGCGTCGTACCATCGGCGCGATGGACACCCGATCCGCCGGCGCCGGCACGACCGAGGCGGCCCGGGAGATCGAACTCGACCGGGCCCGTGTCCGGTTCCTGCTGCCGGGCATCCGGCGCGGGTTCCTCATCAGCGCCGTACCCATCCTCGTACTCGCCGTCCTGCTCTGGTCGGCCGACGCCGCCGGCACCACGACGTGGGTCGTGTTGCGCCTCTGCCTCTCGACGGTGCTCTTCGCCGGTGTGGTGCGCATGGGCGACGGGCTCGCCGACCCGACGCGCAGCCTCCACCAGCTCTCCGTCGTGATGGTGCTCGGCAGCGTCGGGTGGGGGCTGCTGCCGATCGTCGTCGACACGTCCGACATCGATGCCCAGGCGGTCGCGATGTTCGCGATCATCGCCAACCTGGCGATCGTGACGATCACCTGCGCCGCCGATCGTCGTGTCTACCTCGCCGCCGCCGTCCCGGCGTTCGTGCTGGGCGTGAGCGGCCTGCTGCTGATGAACGGCGACGGCCCCGACCGGCTCGGGTGGCTGGCGCTGCTGGCGCTGCCGTATTCGTTCGCGATCTTCGTCACCGCCAACCGCACCCTGGAGGAGGGCTTCGATCTCGCGCTGCGCAACCAGACGCTCGTCGGTCAGCTCGAGGTGCGCCAGGACGACCTTCGGGCCGTGAACGAGCGACTCCAGCTCGCGACCGCGCAGCAGACCCTGCTGCTCGACGAGCGTGCCGCGCTCATCGCCGCGGTCGGTCACGACCTCGGATCGCCTCTCGGCGCGGCGATGCTCACGGCGGAGATGCTCGCCGACCGCCACGACGTGCTGCCGGCCGATCAGCATCCCGAGCTCGCCCGCCGGATCCGCGCCCAGGTGCACGACGCGGTCGTCGTGCTGCGCGATCTCACGTCGACCCAACGGCTGTCGGAGACCGACATCGAGGCCCGTCGCACCCAGATCGACCTCCACGACATCGTGACCGTCGTGGTTGCCCGCACCGACGACGCGCAACAGCAGATCCGCAGCGAGGTGCCACCCGATTCGTGGTTGTGGGCCGATCCGACGCTGCTGGAGCGAATCCTCGACAACCTCGTGGGCAACGCGATCAAGTACACGCCGTCGCGTAGCCGGATCGACATCGGTTGCCGCATCGGTGACGGTTCGTCCGCGGTGTCGCTGGTGTGGGTCGATGACGACGGTCCCGGGCTCGCCGACGGCATGGAGGAGACGGTGTTCGAACCGTACGTGCGCGGGCTCGCCACCTCTGCGACGTCCGGGTCGGGCGTCGGCCTGTTCCTCGTGCGCACCTTCGTACGGCTGCACGGCGGCGACGTGTGGTGGGAACCGAGCGCTCGGGGCGGGTCGCGCTTCGTCGTCAGCCTGCCCAACCGGCCCGCCGACGACCGATCCGACGACCGATCCGAAGGTGTCGTCGCGGATGACTGAGGCCGCCGCCCGCCCTGTCGTCGCGTCGTCGGCCGCTGTCAGGCGAGCCGACCAGCTGGCCACCAAACGTGCCACCTGGCAGGTGTTCCGCACCTCGCCGTCGGGACGCGTGATCGTGCCCGTCGTCGCCGTCGCCGTGTGCGTCAGGTTCGTCGTGGCGGAGTGGGGGCGCGGCGACGTCGCGGTCGTCGCAGCGGTGGCGGTGCTCACCGGGCCGGTGGAGTGGTTCATCCACCGGTTCCTCCTCCACGCACCCGCCGACGCATGGACCTCACGCCGCCTCGGGACCGGGGCCGGCCATCGCGAGCACCACGTCGACCCTCCCGAGCTGCAGTGGTTGCTGCTCCGCGGCATCGACGCCGCCGTGTTCCTCGTGCTCCTCGGTGTCGTCACGCTGGTGTGGGCACCGGTGCTCACTCTGACGATCGGTGGCGGCGTCTGGCCGTCGGTGATCACGGCGTACGCGGTGACCGCCGCCGGCCTCGGTCACTACGAGTGGACCCATCTGTTGGTGCACACGCGGTACCGACCCCGCACCCGCTTCTACGCCCGCCTGGCTCGCAACCACCGTCGCCACCACTACCGCAACGAGTGGTACTGGCTGGGTGTCACCTCCAACCTCGGCGACCGGGTGTTGCGCACCTACCCCGCGACCGCCGGCGCGGTGCCACTGTCGGGGACAGCGCGGACCCTCGGACAGCAGCCGGACTGAGGTGCCGTCAGGCCGGATCGCGCCACATGCCCCGGAACGTGGGGCCGTCCGGGGCGGGTCGGTCCTCCCAGAGCTGGCGGAACCCGTGGCGGGCGTAGAACGACAGGTTCTGCTCGTTCGACGACTCGAGGTACGCCGGCAGTCCGTCGGCGTCGCAGCGGTCGAGGACGGGGCGGATCACGGCAGCCCCGATCCCTCGGCCCTGCTCGGCTGCCCCGAGGAGGAACAGGTAGAAGTGGGCCACGTCGTGCGGGTGGTGCGACGCGACGAGTTCGCCCACCGCCATGATCCGGCCCGTCGCCGCCGCGCCGAGGTGCTCGTGGATCGCGGTGCCGAACGCGGTGCCCTCGTCCTCGCGGAAGGGTCGCACGTCGGGCGGTGCCCACAGTGCCCCGCCCCCGCACCCGTCGACGGTGTAGAGGTGGCCGCGTTGGATCCCGGCGGCGAGTGCCGGACGAAAGAAGCCGGGGGCCGTCGCCTCGATCCGGCGTTCGCGATCGGCGAGTCCGGTCACCCACAGGATCATCGGGTCGTCGGCGAAGGCCATCGCCAGCGCCGTCTCGAGCGCGGGGAGATCGGCGGCCAGGGCGTGGCGTGCCATCGGCTGGGTCATGTCGCAGCTCCGTTCGTGCGGTGCGCGGCGGCCCATGCCACCACGTCGTCGAGGGCGGTCGGGTCGCTCAGCGAGCCGCGGCTCGCGACGCGCTCGACCGGTTGACCGGCGAGGAGGCGCTTGATCGGCACCTCGAGCTTCTTGCCGGACAGGGTCCGTGGGATGGCGCGCACCTGGTCGATCACGTCCGGCACGTGGCGGGGCGACAACTCGGTGCGCAGGGCCACGGTGATGCGCCGTCGGAGGTCGTCGTCGAGGCTCGCGCCCGGGCTGCAGGCCACGAACAGGATCAGGGTGCCCGGCCCACCGCTGGCATCCTCGAGGTGCACGACCACGCTGTCGGCCACGTCGGGCATCGCCTCGATCACGCGGTAGAAGTCACTCGTGCCGAGCCTGACGCCACCGCGGTTGAGCGTTGCGTCGGACCTGCCGGTGATCTCGCATGCCCCGTCGTCGTGAAACGTGATCCAGTCGCCGTGGTGCCACCGACCGGAGAACATCTCGAAGTACGTGTCGCGGTAGCGCTCGCCGGTCGGGTCGCCCCAGAGACCGACGGGCATCGACGGCAGCGGTGTCGAGATGACCAGTTCCCCGGTCACGCCGGCGGGGCAGTCGACCCCGTCGGGATCGACCGCTCGCACGTCGCAGCCGAGCATTCGCGCCGTGATCTCCCCGGCTCGCACCGGCAGCGTGGGCGCAGCGCCGACGAACGCCGTGCAGACGTCCGTGCCGCCACTCACCGAACAGGTCTGGATCGCCGTGCCGACGTGGTCACGCACCCACCGGAAACCGTCGGCGGGCAGAGGAGCACCCGTCGATCCGACCTGGGCGAGCCGCGAGAGGTCGAACGCCGTCCCGGGTTCGAGGCCGGCCTTGCGGCACGCCATCAGGAACGGTGCGCTCACGCCGAACACGTCGAGGTGCTCGTCGGCCGCGATCCGCCACAGCGTGGACAGATCGGGTGCTGCCGGGTCGCCATCGAACAGCACGATCGTGGCACCGACCAGCAGCCCCGAGACCAGGTAGTTCCACATCATCCAGCCGGTCGTGGTGAACCACATGAACCGATCGCCCCGATCGAGATCGTGGTGGAGCGCGAGCACCTTCATGTGCTCGACGGTGATGCCGCCGTGACCGTGCACGATCGGCTTCGGTAGGCCGGTGGTGCCCGACGAGAACAGCACGTACAGCGGATGGTCGAACGCGACCGGGACGAACTCGAGCGGACCGTCGAGTGCGCAGAGGTCGGACCAGGGGGTCGTCTCGACGTCGAGTCCGGGAGCGGCCGGCACCTCGTGGTACAGGTACGGCAGGTGCACCAGGTGCTGCAGCGACGGCAGGGCGGCGACGATCTCACCGAGCTCGTCACGGCGGTCGACGTCCTTCGCGCCGTAGCGGTACCCGGTCACGGCGAGCAGCACCGTCGGCTCGAGCTGCGACCAGCGGTCGATCACGGCTCGGACGCCGAACTCGGGTGCGCACGAGCTCCACACCGCGCCGAGGCTGGCCGTCGCGAGGAACGCGACGACGGTCTCCCCGATGTTCGGCAGGAATGCAGCGACCCGATCGCCACGCTGCACCCCGAGGCGCACCAGGCCCGCCCGGCACCGGGCGACCGCGTCGCGCAACTCGTCCCACGACCACTCGGCCCGGTCGCGGGTCTGCGACAGCGACACCATCGCTGGCGCGGCGCCCGCCCGGCGCACGGCGTGTTCCGCGTAGTTGAGCGTGCCGCCCGGGAACCAGGCCGCGCCCGGCATCGTTGCGGACCCGAGCGCCGTCGCCGGAATGTCGTGCCAGCGCACCTCCGCCCAGTCGGCGAAGGCACCCCAGAATTCGCCCGGTCGCTCGATCGTCCAATCGAGCAACGACTCGTAGTCGTCGAACGTCCTGCCGGTCCGGTCCGATGCCATCGCGGCGAACGCCGTCAACCGCGAGCCGGCAGCGGCGTCGTCGTCGGGGGTCCACACGATCTCGCCGCGTCGGTCGTTGCTCACGTGCGGCGACACTAGTGAGCGAGGTCAGCCCCGGCGGGCCTGGCCCTTGGCCTGGCGGCCCATCTCGCGCTGCACCTCGCGCATCGTGTCGCGCTCGGCGATCGCCTGGCGCTTGTCGGCCCGCTTGCGGCCCTTGCCCACGCCGAGCTCGACCTTCACGCGGCCGTCCTTGAAGTACAACGACAGCGGCACCAGCGACACGTGCTGCTGGGACACCAACGCATCGAGCTTGTCGATCTCGCGGCGGTGCATGAGCAGCTTGCGCGCCCGGTTGGGGTCGTGGGCGCCGATGCCGTGGGCGAACTGGTACTGCGGGATGTGCACCCCGTCGAGCCACACCTGGCCGCGGATCACGCGGGCGTAGGAGTCGGCGAGTCGCACGGCGCCCTCGCGACACGCCTTCACCTCGCTGCCCTGGAGCACGATGCCGACCTCGAGTGTGTCCTCGATCGCGTAGTCGTGACGGGCGCGACGGTTCGAGGCGATGACCTTGTTCTGGCGCTGGGTTCCGGAACGATCGCTCGACGCTGCCATAGGGGAACGTCAGGCTACCGGGCCACCACCAGGGTGATCAGGCCCGCCACCACCACGCCCGATGCGACCATCCGTCGCCGACCGGCGGCCTCGCCCAGCACCCTCGACCCGGCGAACGCAGCGATCACCACGCTCGACTCGCGCAGCGCGGTGACGTACCCGACGGGGGCGCGGCGGAACGCGAGCTGCACGAGGCCGTAGGTGAACGACGATGCGATGCCGAGCACCAGGAACCGCCGCCAGTTCACACGCATGGCCTGACGCATCGCGGTGGCCCGCCCGGTCGCCAGGCCGTAGATCGTGGTCATCGTGCCGGTGCCGACGAAGGTGGCGAGGGCGTACAGCGCGTTGTCGGTGGAACGGATGCCGTTCGCATCGCTCACCGAGTAGGCACCGATGGTGACCGCGACGGCCAGCGCGGCCCACAACTCAGGGCCTCGAGCCTTGCCGGCCAACAGGAACAGGCCAGCCGCGACGAGGACGATCGCCCCGATGCCGAGGGGGCTGAGGTGGTCGTCGAGCAGCAGCAGCCCACCGAGCGCCGCCAGCAGCGCACCGCCGCCACGAGCCATCGGGTAGACGAGCGAGAAGTCGCCATGGTCGTACGCGCGGGCCAGGAACACGCAGTACGGCACGTGGATGGTGCCCGACAGGAACGCCCACCACCAGCCGTTGGATGGGAAGCCGCCGACGGCCAGTACGACCATCAACCCGATCGCGCCGGCCAGGGTGAACTGGCCCCACAGCGCCAGGAACCGGTCGCCGCCCTGCTTGATCGCGAGGTTCCACCCGGCGTGCAGGACCGCAGCGGTGAGGGCGAGAACGGTGGCGAGCAGCACGGCACGACGACGCTACCCTCCTCGCCGTGGCCGACCCGCAGTACCCCCCGTCCCGGCAGGAACGCCGTTCGCCGCCGCCGCTCACGTTCCCGTCGTCCGCGTTCGCCCAGATGATCGGCCACATGTACGACGGCTACCCGCTCGAGGCGTGCGGCCTCCTCATCGGTCGGGGCAACTCGGTGCGCAGCTTCGTGCCGTGTGCGAACGTGGCCGGATCGGCGCGCGTGTACAGCATCGATCCCCGCGAACACCTGCGGGCCGAGCGGGCCGCCGACGATGCCGGCCTCGAGGTGATCGGGGTCGTGCACAGCCACACCCACAGCGAGCCGTACCCGAGCCCGACGGACGTGGCCCAGGCTCCCGACCCGGGCTGGCACTACGTGATCGTGAGCCTCAAGCGGGGGGCGCCGGAGAGTCGCAGCTACCGCATCGTCGACGGCGTGATCTCCGAGGAGCCCATCTCCGTCGCCTGAGATACGATTCCTGAGGAATCCGATCGGCATTTCCGCTGTTGACATGGACGCAGCCACCGATCGGTCCGACCGACGGCGACCAGCTTCGAGTTCCCTCAGGAGGACGGCACATGATCCCCGCACACAGCGTGCTCGATCTCATCGGCAACACGCCCATGGTGGACGTCAGCAATCTGTCGCCGAACCCCCGGGTCCGCATCATCGCCAAGCTCGAGATGCAGAACCCGTTCGGGTCGGTCAAGGACCGCATCGCGAAGAACATGATCGAGCAGGCCGAGAAGGACGGGCGGCTGCAGCCGGGCCAGACGATCGTCGAGCCGTCGTCGGGCAACACCGGCATCGCTCTCGCCGCGATCGCCCAGATCAAGGGCTATCCGATCAAGATCCTCATGCCCGCCAGCGTGTCGATCGAGCGCCGCCAGATGCTCGAGGTGTTCGGCGCCGAGTTGATCCTCACCCCGGGTGAGGAGGGCAGCAACGGTGCCGTGCGCCGCGCCCAGGAGATGGCGGCCGAACACCCCGAGTGGTGCTTCCTGTACCAATACGGCAACGACGCCAACCCGTCCGCCCACTACGAGGGCACCGGCCCGGAGATCCTCCGCGACGTCCCCGAGATCACCCACTTCGTGGCCGGTCTCGGCACCAGCGGCACGCTCATGGGCACCGGCACCTACCTGAAGCAGCACAAGCCGGATGTGAAGATCGTCGCCGTCGAGCCGCCGCTCGGCGAGCGCGTGGAGGGCCTGCGCAACCTCGAGGACGGCTACATCCCGCCGGTGTTCGAGATGTGGCAGGGCATGGAGGTCCTCGACCGCAAGCGGGTCGTGCGCCCGCGCGAGTCGCTCGAGTGGACCCGCCGTCTCGTGCACGAGTGCGGCATCTTCGCCGGCATCTCGAGCGGGGCGGCGCTCGCCGGCGCGGCCAAGGTCGCGAGCGAGATCGAGGAGGGCACGATCGTGTTCATCGTGTGCGACGGCGGATGGAAGTACCTCTCGACCGGCGCCTACACCGACGACCTCGACGAGGCCGAGGCCAAGGCCGAGCAGATCATCTACTTCTGAACCGCGTCAGTCGCGGTGACTCGGAGTGACGGAACGGGTCAAGTCTTGAGCGCCGGATGCCGATGTCTGGAGGTGCTCGCCGACACGTCCATGCGCTCGTCCGCGCCCCGTCCGTCCCGTCGCCGCCCGTGGGCCCTGGTCAGCGCGGTCGTCGCGCTCGCCGCGGTGCTCGCGTCGGCGTCGCCGCTGCTCCCCGGTGTCGCGGTGTCGACCGTCGGCGCCGATCCGGCGTCCATGGCCGGCCCGTCGGCGTTCGTGGCGATCGCGCCCACCCGCTTGGCCGACACCCGCCCCGACAGCGGCGTGGGCGGCTTCACCCAGGTCTCCGACCGGCTCGTGCGGGTGCAGGTCGCCGGCCGCGCCGGCGTGCCCTCGACGGCCAGCGCCGCCGTCGTCAACATCACTGCGGTCGACACGCAGGCCGCCGGTTGGGTAGCAGCGTTCCCGGCGGGGGAGGCCATGCCCGAGGCGTCGTCGCTCAACGTCGACCGGGGCGGCCGAGTCATCTCCAACCTCGCCACGGTCCGGCTCGGGCCGAGCGGCGAGATCGACATCGCCACCAGTTCGGCGATGCACCTCGTGGTCGACGTCGTCGGTGCCTACGCGCCGTGGCCGGGAGCTGTCGCCGCGGGCCGGCTCGAGACCCTGCAGCAGGGGGCGGTCCGGGCGCTCGACACCCGCCAGCAGCTCTGGCCGCTCGCCGCGGGGGAGACCCGTACCGTCGACGTCGGTACGGTGGGCGTGCCCGCCGGCGCGAGCGCGGTTGTCGTGAGCCTCGTCGCGACCGAGGCCGAGGTCGGCTACTGGACTGCGTTCCCCGCGGGCCAGTCCCGCCCGTTGGCGAGCTCGATGAACGTGGACACGCCGGGCCAGACCCGCAGCGCCCAGGCGATCGTCAGCCTCACCCCCGGCACCCGCACGTTCCAGGTCTTCTCCCAGGCCGGCGGCCACCTCGTGGTCGACGTCGCGGGCTGGTTCACCGGCCCGACCGCACCGGTCAGCACCGACGGGCTGTTCGTGCCCACGAGCCCCACCCGTGTGCTCGACACCCGCACGACCTTCTCGCTCGCACCGTGGGGCGGGTCCACCCTGGAGTTCGGCACCGGCTCGCCGTTCCCGTTCACCACCGCCGCCGTCGCCCTCAACGTCACCGCGACCGACCCGTGGTACCTCGGCTACGTGACGGTGCACCCGGCCGGTGTCCAGCGCCCCGGCTCGTCGAATCTCAACGTGACCGCGCTCGACCAGATCGTCGCGAACCATGCCATCGTGCGTGCCGGCAGCCGCGGCTTGTCGGTGTTCACCCAGTCGGGCACGCACCTCGTCGCCGATGTCGCCGGGTGGTACCTCGGCACCCCTGAGCCGAGCACGCTGCCCGAGCCGTACACGGCGCCGACGGCACCCACGCCGGCCGTCGGCATCGCCGCGCCGGGCGCTGGCATCGGCACGTCGATCGGCACGAACCGCAACATCAACGTCAACATCGACAGCGGCCGCGCCGGTCTCTGGATGGGATCGGGCCAGCTGGGCGTCGCCGACCACAACGTCTACTTCGCGCACCGCACGAGCCACGGTGGTTCGTTCCGCACGCTCGACCGGCTCACGATCGGGTCGACGTTCTCGATGATCGGCGCCGACGGTCGCACGTACCAGTACCTCGTCACCCGTCAGGAGGTGATCCTGCCCAAGCCCGCCGAACTGCTGAAGGTCGTCGATGCAGCCGGTCCGATCACGGTGACGCTCGTCGCGTGTCACCCGCCGGGATCGATCCGCTATCGCCTCGCGGTGAGCGGTCGGCTCATCGGCGTGTCGGGCTGACCTCGCCGGCGACCACCGCCCTTCACCCACTGGCGACCGAACAGGTAGATCACCGGCAGGGTGAACAGCAGCGGCCCCACGATGGCCAATGGTCGTGAGAGCCACCACCACAGATCGGGCGAGGTCGGCTCGTTGCGCTCGCCGGCGATCGCGTACTTGACCGCGCGGTGCAGCGCCATCCCGGTCGTGTGGAACAGGAACAGCGGCATCGAGAAGCGGTTGATCGTGTCGTTCGCCCGCTGCCATCCCGAACGCTCGAGCCGCCGTTCCATCGACGGTCGGAGGATCTCGGCCACGCCGGCCTGGAAGGCCACGAGCGCCACGATGCACAACGACGGTGGCGCCATGTTCGAGCGTTCGCCGGGCACGCCGACCATCGAGCCCGGATAGAGCCCGCTGAACACGAGCCCGGCCAACGCGAACATGCCGCCCCACATCAGCGTCCAGTCGATGCGGCGGGTGGCGTGGACGATGCGTTCGTAGAAGAAGCCGAGCTGGTGGCACAGGCCCCAGATGAGCAGCATGTTCACCATGCCGAGCCACTCGATGTCGTAGCGGAAGCGGGCGATGTCGATGCCGGCCGCGGTGCCGGCGAGGAACACGATGACGATCGAGTCGAACCGTTCGTGCAGCCACAGGAACACGGGGAGCAGCGCCACGAGCACGAGATAGATCCCGATGAACCACAGTGGGCTGACGACGAGGAACACGGCCCGACCGATCCACGTGAGGTCGAACACCGCGCCGAGTACCGAGCCCAGCAGCAGCCAGACGATCAGCAACGACAGTGCCGGTATGGCGAGGCGCTGCAGCCGGCGACCGACGAAGCCCCAGATGCTGACACCGCGCCGGTGAGCCGCGGTCCAGGCCGTGAGGTGGGCGTAGCCGCCGATGTAGAAGAACAGCGGCATCACCTGCAACAGCCACGTCGCGAGCCACAGCCCCGTGGTGAAGCCGATCGGGTTCGTGGCGTGCGGCCCGTCGTCGCTCCAGATCACGATCGTGAAGACCCAGTGCCACATCACCACGACGAGGAGGCTGAACGCGCGGAGGAAGTCGACGTATGCGTTCCTCGACGGAGCAGCTGAGGGAGCCGTCGGCGTCGCCGGTGACGGAGTCGCGGCCCCGTCGCCGGGGGTGGTGGCGGTACCCTCGGTCATCGATGGTCGATCGTAGGCCGCGGCCCGAGCCTGGGCAGCCCGACGGGCGCACGTCCGCGACTGCGACGTTCGCCGGGGTCGTCGCCGTGCTGGTGATCGCGAACGTCGTCTCGAATCGGTTGATCCCGGCGCCGCTCTACGTCCCGTGGAACCTGGCGGTCGCCGCGGTCCTGCTCGTCCTCGCCCGCCGCCGGGTCGGCGACGCCGAACTCGGCCTGGGGGAGTGGCGGCGCGGTGCCGCGTTCGGCACGGTGCTCGCGCTCGCCACGCTCGTCGTGATGCTCGTCGCCCTCGCGATGCCGGTGTTCCGCCAGCTCTACGACGATCGTCGGGTCGACGACGACGTGGTGCAGGTGTTGTACCAGGCGTTGGTGCGCGTGCCGCTCGGCACCGTGCTGCTCGAGGAGATCGCGTTCCGGTCGGTCGTGCCGGCGCTCGCGGCGCACCGTCGAGGGATCCTGCGCGGCAGCGTGATCGCGTCGGTGCTGTTCGGCCTGTGGCACGTGCTGCCCGCCTGGAACCTGAACGAGGCCAACCAGGTGGCGGGCGATGTCTTCGGCACCGGTGCCGCGGGGACGGCGGTCACGGTGGCGTTCGGCGTGGTGGGCACCACGGTCGCCGGACTGTGGTGGTGCTGGATCCGCTACCGGTCGCGCAGCATCCTCGCCACGGTGATGGCGCACACGGCCACGAACACGATCGGCTACCTCCTCGCGTACGCGGTCACGCGCTGACGGCCGCGAGCCGTTCGCGAGCGGCCTCGCCACGTCGGGCGACGGGCACGTGCTCGGCGCCGTTCGCCGCAGCGAGACCCATGACCGGCATGTTGCTGTAGATGCACTCGTAGGCGCCGGCGGGGATCTTGAAGGTCTCGTGGTAGACGCCCACGTCGCCGCTGGTGCCGACCTTCGCGTTGAAGTCGCGCCAGGCCTGCAGGTGCGGGTCGTCCTTGTCACGTGCGAAGTGCTCGAGCTGTTCGAACGTTCGCCAGTACTGGATGAGCGTGATGGTGCGGCCCGCCCACATGGTTCGGACGCCGAGCAGACCCTTCTCGGGATGGGACATCAACTCGGCCACCATCGGCCCCATGGCCCGCGACACGGGGATCCACTTGTGCAGCTTCCAGAGCTTGTTGACGCGCATGCCGATGACGAACACGACGAAGTCGTCGTCGATCGAGGCCGAGAACCGGCCGGGCTGAACGGTGAAGCGGGACATGTGAGGACTCCTGCGGCTGATGGGTGCGAACGAATGGAGAGTGAAACTATCCGTTGATGGATAGTGACACTCGCCATTTGCCCTGTCAAGCGCGTACACTTCGGTGCGATGAAGATCGCGGCCCTCAGCAGCGCCACCGGTGCCAGCGTCGCCACGCTGAAGTACTACCTGCGCGAAGGGTTGCTGCACCCGGGCGTGGCGACCGCGGTCAACCAGGCCGACTACGACGACTCCCACGTTCGTCGGGTGCGACTCGTGCGGGCCCTGGTCGAGCTCGGTCACCTCAGCATCGCCGAGGTGGCCGCCGTGGTCGCCGCCGTCGACGACGAGGACGTGCCCATCCACGACGCATTCGGTGTCACCCAGGACGCGATGGTGCCCGACCGGCCTCGCGACGGCGAGCGCCACGCACTGGCGCGATCGCTGGTCGACGCCCTCGTCCTCCGTCACGACCTGCGGGTGCGGCCCGACGCCGAGGCGCGCAACATGCTGGCGGACGCCCTCGTCCACATGGCCGAGTTCGGCATGGTCGATCTCGCATCGCCGAGTGTCGACGGCGCCGCACAGTTCGACGCCTTCGCCGAGCTCTTCAAACAGTGGGCCGGCCACGAGATCGCGTTCGTCCCGGATGCACACCGGTCGGAGATGGTGGAGTACACCGTCGTCGGCACGATCGTGGTCGAGGCGGCGATGAGCGCCATCCGCCGGCTGGCGCTCGAGGACGCGAGCGAGCGGCGGTTCGGCGGCAACGCCCGCAGATAGCCTCGGCAGGCGATGGACCAGCGTCCGATCGGCATGTTCGACAGCGGCTTCGGCGGGCTCACGGTGGCCCGCGCCGTCATCGACCTGCTGCCGGCGGAGGACATCGTCTACGTCGGCGACACCGGCCGCTACCCGTACGGTTCGAAGCCGCAGGCCGATGTCGCCGAGTACGCGCGACAGATCGCCCGCTTCCTCATCGACGAACACGACGCCAAGGTGATCGTCGTCGCCTGCAACACCGCCGCCTCGGCCGTCGACCTCGCCCGCGAACTCCCGGTCCCGGTGGTCGGCGTGATCGAGCCGGGCGCCCGCGCCCTGGTGACGGCCACCCGGTCGGGCCACGTCGGCGTCATCGGCACCGTCGGCACGGTCGGGTCGGGCTCGTACCAGCGGGCCGTCGCCGCTGCGGTCGACGAACTCGGCGCGACCGAGATCGAGCTCGCCTGCGCAGCCTGCCCCGGCTTCGTCGAGTTCGTCGAGCGCGGCGTGGTCACCGGCGACGAGATCACGGTGCTCGCGGAACGGCTGCTCGCACCCGTCCGCGAAGCCAAGGTCGACACCTTGCTCCTCGGGTGCACGCACTACCCGTACCTCGCCCGCGTGATCGGCGAGGTGATGGGCAGCGAGGTCGTGCTCGTGTCGTCGGCCGACGAGACCGCGTTCGCGCTCCGCACCCTGCTCGACGACACGGGCCTGGCCTGTCGTTCGACCACCCGGGCAGGTCGTCACACCTTCCTCTCGTCGGGCGACGTCGACTGGTTCCGTGCCCTCGGACGCCGCCTGCTCGGACCCGAGCTGACCGAGGCCCTGCCGGTCTCGTTCCCCGATCCCTGAACGATCCCTTCCCGGCCACGTCCGATCGGCCACCATGCACCCGGCCGCACGAGCCGACTCGCCCCCAACTCACCGCCAGAACACTGGAGACACACATGACCCGATTCGACGGACGCGCCGCCGACCACCTGCGCCCGATCACGTTCGAGCGCGACTACACCGAGATGGCCGCAGGCAGCGTCCTCGTGTCGTTCGGCAAGACCCGCGTGTTGTGCACCGCCTCGATCGACGAGAGCGTGCCGCGCTGGATGAAGGGCACGGGCAAGGGGTGGGTGACCGCCGAGTACTCGATGCTCCCCGGCGCATCGCCAGAGCGGATCGACCGCGAGGCCGCCAAGGGCAAGCAGAGCGGACGGACCGTCGAGATCCAGCGGTTGATCGGCCGCTCGCTGCGCGCCGCCTGCGACATGAAGCTGCTCGGTGAACGTCAGGTGATCGTCGACTGCGACGTCCTCCAGGCCGACGGCGGCACCCGCACCGCCAGCATCTGCGGCGGCTACCTCGCACTGCACGACGCCCTCACGCGCCTGCAGCAGAACGGCGCGATCAAGCAGCACCCGTTGCACTCGTTCTGCGCCGCGATCAGCGTCGGCATCGTCAAGGGCACGCCCGTGCTCGACCTGCCCTACGTCGAGGACTCCACGGCCGAGGTCGACATGAACGTGGTGATGCTCGGACGCGAGGGCGCCGAACCCAGCTTCGTCGAGGTGCAGGGCACGGCCGAGGGCGTGGCGTTCAGCCGCAGCGAGCTCGACGCGCTGCTCGAGCTCGCCTCGGCCGGCATCGCCGACATCATGGGCTACCAGGCGCAGATGATCGCCGACGCCCCCTCGCCGCGGCCGCTGGGTCGCTGAACGCGATGCCGTCGATGACGTCGACGCCCTCGATGCCGTCGAAGGCGGGCCGGATGCAGCTCGTCTGCGCCACGGCGAACGCGCACAAGGTCGACGAGATCGCCGCGGTGCTCGGCGACCTCGTCGAGCTGCTGCCCCGCCCTGCGGAGGTGCCCGACGTGGTCGAGGACGCTGGCACGCTCGAGGGCAATGCCCGGTTGAAGGCCCGCGCCATCTGCGCTGCCACCGGGTTGCCGGCCGTCGCCGACGACACCGGGCTCTTCGTCGCCGCGCTCGACGGTGAGCCCGGTGTGGAGACCGCCTACTTCGCCGGGCCAACGGCCACCTATGCGGAGAACCGCGACAAGATGCTCGACGTGCTGACCGGCGTCACCGACCGTCGCGCCGAGTTCGTCACGGTGGCGCTCGTCGTGTGGCCCGACGGCCAGGAGCTGCTGGTGCGAGGCGTGTGCGCCGGGCACATCGCCGAGGCCGAGCGCGACGGTCGCGGCTGGGGCTACGACCCACTGTTCGTGCCCGACGACGAGCACCCCTTCGCCGACGGTCGCACGTTCAGCCAGATGACCGACGACGAGAAGAACGCGATCTCGCACCGCGGGCGCGCCTTCGCGGCGCTCGCCGAAGCGCTCCGCACTCGCTGAGCGCGGGCGGCCGCGGGGGAACCGGCCTGCGACTCAGCGCGGCGCGATCGACATCGATTCGATGCCGAGTTCGTCGACCGGGTCGATGCCGAGCATCGGTCGGCGGATCCGGACGTACGGCAGGCTGGCGAGGTCGGGTGTCATCGTGCCCGGCGCGTCGCACCGCACGACGTGCGCGGCCAGGGCATCGCCGCCGCCGGCCCCTCCGAAGTCGTTCATGAAGTGCTGCGTGCTCTTCACGACGAGCACGTGGCGCTGGACGGGGTCGATGCCGTGCTCGCTGAAGCAGTGCCGGCTGAAGACCTGCTGCCGGTACTCGTTCATCACGACGTCGATGCCGCCGGGTCCGCCCAGCCGGATCGCCGCTGAGCGGCCGAGCCGGAAGCGGGGCTCGCCCTTGCCGAACAGCGCCTGCTTCGCATCGCTGCGTACACAGGTGACCTCGGCGAACACGTCGAGCGGGCGGCCCGACTGCGGACCCGCCTTGCCCCCGATGCGCAGCGGGATCCGGGCGCCGTCGCCGGCGTCGTGACACAGGCGCACGGCGACGGGGTCCCACAGCAGCGCGAGTGCGACGTCACGGGCGCCGCGAGCGATCAGCTCCTCGAGCACGTAGGTCGAGTCGCTCGCCGCCCCACCGCCGGCGTTGTCCGATCGATCGGCGACCACCACCGGTCGGCCCTCGAACGCGAACGCCTCGTCGAGGGCGGTCGGCACGTCGGGGCCGCGCCACGAACGCGACCGCACGACCTCCAGGAACGCACCGGCCAGCTCGTGCGCCATCGAGGCGGCCAGCTCGGGATCGCCATCGGTCGTGACCACCACGGACGATCCCATGTCGGGATGGTCGGAGCCCTCGAAGCCGTGGTTGACCGACACGGCCAGCACACCGGGTCGTGACTGGGCCTCGGTGAATCGTCGGACGAAGTCGAGCATCGGCGGTTCGGTCGTCGGGTAGATGCCCGGAGCTGCCAGCCGAACGCCCGCCGTGGTCGGACGGGTCGCGCCGCGGGCGATGTCGATCAACACCGGCAGCATCTCCTCGGCGCGCACGTCGTAGTCGATGTGCGGGTACTCCCGGCAGGACACGACCAGGTCGGCCTGCTCCAGCATCGCCGACGTCACGTTCGCGTGCAGGTCGAGCAGGGCACCGATCGCCGCCTGCGGGGCGAGCGTCCGGACGAGGCCGAGCAGTTCGCCCTCGCAGTCGTCGACGCCATCGGCCATCTGTGCGCCGTGCAGGCAGAGGAACACGATGTCGACGGGCCCGGTCGCAAGTGCGTCGCGCAATCCGTCGACGACACCGTCGCGGAGCGAGGCCCAGGCCGACGCAGTGGCGGGGAGCGACGGCTGGGCGTCCGACAGCGGCCCCGCCACGACGTCGAGTCCCATCGACGCGGCCAGCTCGCACGCCTCGCCGTAGCCGACGCCGAACGTGGCCTCGCGCGGGACCCGTCCCCACTGCACGGTCCGGAACGACGCGAGCGAGGTCGGGATCGGGGAGAACGAACTGCTCTCGTGCTGGACGCCGGCCACGTAGACGCGCATGCGGGCGATGGTAGGCGGGCTGCATGGTGCGCCCCGGGTGATGCCGTGACGCGAAGCGGTCGCCGACTGGCAGACTCGGTCGATGATCGACGAGGTGCGCGCCGCCAACCAGGCCTTCTACGACGCGCACGAGACTGCGAGTTCCGAGGCGATGAGCGCGGTGTGGGAGCACTCCGATCGGGTCGTCTGCGTCCACCCGGGGTGGCCGATCCTGCGTGGGTGGCCGACGGTGCAGGAGGCGTGGCGGCAGATCTTCGCGGGCCCGCACCGCAACCAGTTCATCCTCACCAACGAGGCCGTCGCGCTGCACGGTGACGTGGCGTGGGTGACCGTCGACGAGAACCTCGTGTCGGTCGACGGTGGCGCGACCGTGGCCGCGACGAACGTCTTCGCCCGCACCGACGGGGTCTGGTTGCTCGTGGCGCACCACGGCTCGGCGGTCGTCTACCGCATGACCTCCGACGACGACTGACCCTCGGTCGTCAGGGGTCGTCAGGCGCCGGCGCGGCCGTCACGGGCCAGGTGCCGACGGTGACGTAGTGGGCGCCCTCTGGCCGCAGGGTGCTCGCCACCAGGGCGATTTCCTCGACGTCGAACGACGTCTGCACCAGTGCTCCCACGAGGTCCGGCATCGGTGAGGCCGGTCGGACCTTGGCGAGCGTGAGGTGGCCGACGAAACGTTTCCGCGGCGGTTCGCCGATCGTCGCGGTCGTGTCCGCGACGGCGGCGGCCAGCGCATCGACACCGGCCACGGGCAGCACGAGCGATCGCTCGCCCAGCACGTCGACGCCGGGACCGAGCCGTGCGGTGCACGCCTCCAGCCGGGTGCGACCGAGTGCGTCGGCGACCTCGTCGACGTGCGCCTCGCCGACGAAGCGGAGCGTGACGTGCCAGTTCTCCGGCGGCAGGAAGCGCACGCCGCGCTGATCCTTGCGACGCAGGGCCATGAGGTCGGCGACCACCTCCTCGGGCGGCCACACGGCGATGAACAGTCGTGCCATGACGTCAGTGAACCGGACCGCGACGGCGGTGGTGCATTCGGCGGGTGGACACCGTCGCCGACGTCCTCGCGTAGCGTGACCGTTCATGGGACAGGAGCAACGAGTGGTCATCACGGCGGCGGCAGGCGGCATCGGACGGGCGATCGCCGCCGCGTTCGTCGCCCAGGGATCGCAGGTGCATCTGTGCGACGTGGACGACGCCGCACTGGCGAGCGTGCGGACGGATCTGCCGGGCGTCGTGGCCACGCGGGTCGACCTGTCGGACGGGTCCGCCATCGACGACTGGCTCGCCGCAGCGATCGCAACGCTCGGCGGAGTGGACGTCCTGGTGAACAATGCCGGTACGAAGGGTCCGACGGCGTTCGTCGAGGACGTCGAGCCCGACGAGTGGCGGGATTGCCTGGCGGTGACGCTCGACTCGCACTACCGCACCGCGCGAGCGGTCTCGCCGGTGATGAAGCGGCAGGGCGCCGGGTCGATCGTGAACATGTCGTCGACCGCCGGTCAGGTGGGGTACGGCATGCGCACGCCGTACGCCGCGGCCAAGTGGGCGGTCATCGGACTCACGAAGTCGCTGGCGATCGAACTCGGCCCGCACGGTGTGCGCTGCAACGCGATCTGTCCAGGCTCGGTGAGCGGCGACCGCATCGACCGGGTCATCACCGCCGAGGCCGACCGACGCGGTGTCTCGCCTCGCACGGTCGCCGACGAGTACGTCGCGGGCCAGTCGATCAAGCGGTTCGCGACGGCCGAGGAGATCGCCGACCTGTGCCTGTTCCTGGCGTCGCCCGCGGCGGCGATGATCTCGGGTCAGGCGATCGCCGTCGACGGGCACAGCGAGACGTACCACCTCTGACCCACCCGTTCGGCGGTGATGACTCGGCGACACGATGACCGCCTGACCGTCCGCCTGCCCGCCGGCTGGCCGGCTGGGCGCCGTTCGATGAGGGTTATCAGGGTTCGATCGCGATCGTGACCACGAATCCGCGATGGTCGCTGCCGGGCAGTGCCACGTCGTGGACGTCGGTCACCGACACCGCTGTGCCCACCAGCGCGTGGTCGATGCGGACGAGCGGTGGGAGCCGTCCGCCGGTCGGCCATGACCTCGACCACCCGGCGCCCAGCACCTCGTGTGCGTCGCGCCAGCCGCGCCGCAGCACGTCGCGGAACGCCGGATGCCAACGGGTGGCGTTGAAGTCGCCGACGATCATGGTCCGAGCGCCATCGGTGTCGGGATCGGCGATGCCGCCGATGGCCCGGAGGTCGCTGCTCCACGCCTCGAGCGACACCCCATCGGTACCGGGCAGCGGATGGACCGCCACCACGCGCGTCGCCACCCCGTCGACGTCGAGCACGACGTCGACCGCCAGACCCTGGCCGAGGGGTGCGATCGTGCTGCCGACGATGGGGTAGCGGCTGTAGACCGCCACGCCGTTGCGGTCGCCCGGGGTGCGCGCGGCGACGAACGGATACCTCCTGCCGCCGTCGAGTCGTTCGAACGCGTCCTCCACGGGCGCTGAGAACTCCGTCATCGCGATCACGTCCGCATCGAGGTCGAGCAACGACTCGGCGATCTCGCTCGGTCGGTCGGTGCGGTAGTACACGTTGCCCGAGACGACCGTGAGTCGCCGGGCGTCACGGCCCGGTGTGCCGGCATCGTCGTGGTTCACCACCGGTGCCACGAGCCAGGCGAGCGCCACCAGTGCGCCGACGTTCACCATCGCCATCGCCCGCCGCCGTGCGATGAGCGCGACCACCGCCAGCGGCAGCGCCGCGCCGAGCACGAGGGGGGTGAGCGCCTGCAGCGCCCACATCGCCGGGATCCAGGTGAACCCGAGTCCCTGGCTGGCAGCGACGAAGCCGATCGAGGCCGTGGCGATCCACCCGAGCAGCGGGAGCGACTCGACCGTGCGGGCGATCGCCGTCCGGAGCGCGGTCACCAGCCGCGGAGGTCGATCGGCCACCGGTCGACCACCTCGCCGTGGCGCACCAACCAGGCCTCCTCGTGGAGCGCCATCGTGGGGTCGATGTGCGCCGGCACGACAGCGATGCGATCGCCGACGGACACCGGCGTCGCCGGTGCGAACGTGACGTGTTCGTCGCTGAGGAACCACACCGTGCCGGCCTCGGTGGTGGGGTTGCCGTGGTCCATGCCCATCGCCTTCAGTCCCACGTCGGCGACCGCATGGCGTCGACCGACCGAGACCACCGTGCCGACGACGTGGCAGGCCTGCCCGAACGGGTGACCCTGCGCGCCGTAGTGGCTGTCCATCAGCGCATAGCTGCCCGCCTGCACCTCGGTGACCCCTGGTCGCAGACGGTGGAGATGGTGCGTGCCGGTTCCACCCGAACTGACGACCTCGCCACCCACCGCTGCGTGGGCGACGAGCAGACGGTCGACCGCCTCGTCGACCCGGCGCCGTTGGTCGTCGCGATCGTCGCTCACCATCAGGTGCCCCTCGTAGCCCATGACGCCGCGGACCTCGAGGCCCAGGGCGCTGGCGCGGTCGGCCAGCCGTCCGGCATCGTCGACGGCACAGCCGCAGCGGGGAAGACCGATGTCGACGTCGACGAGCACGGACGCCAGGCCGGCATCGGCGGCGGCCGTGACCGTTTCGATGGAGTCGACCGCGATCGTGATGCGGGCCCCCGTGTCCTCGGCGACTGCGGCCATCGCCGCGAGACGTCGCGGGTCGACGACCTCGTTGGCGAGCAGCAGATCGGTGCCGAGACCGGCCAGCGCCATCCCGATCACCTCACGGGGTGTCGCGCACGTGAACGAGGTGTGGCCGTGGGCCGCTTGCATCCGGGCGAGGGACGTGCACTTGTGCGCCTTCACGTGCGGCCTGAGCGCCGTGCCGGGATGCACGGACGCCATCGTGCGCAGATTGGCGTCGAGCACGTCGGCGTCGATCAGCAGCGCCGGGGTGGGCAACTCGTCGAGCCGTCGGGGATGGAACGAGCCGTCGGCGGTTGGGGAGGACATCGGGGCGACGATAGCCAGCCCGGCACGCTGGTCGGCTCCTGGCCGAACCAGCGCTCAACCCCATGATTGGGGGTGCCGATGACACTGGTCATGGCACGGCGACGGCGGATGAGGGGCGGCTCCGTCGTCGCGCGCCTGCTGCTCGTCGCGCTCGTGCCGATGGTGGCGACCGTGTACCTCGGCTGGCGCGACATCGGACGAGAGCAACGCACCGTGGCCGCGGCCGACGAGCTGCGCGATCTCGTCGAGTTCGAGCACCGCGTCGCCGCGACGGCCGCACCGGTGTTCATCGAGTACCTCGCCCACATCGGGCTCGCGACGATCGACACGATGGGCGTCGACCGATCGCTCGCGACCGAGCTCACGGGTATCGACTACGAGCAGGTGTACCGGGACAACGTGGCCGAGTTGGACCGCGTGCTCGACCAGCTCGCAGCGGTCGACGGCGACGTCGCGCTCGACGACGGACGCCTCCTCGGGGCCGAGCTCGCTCGTCTCGAGTCGGAACTCACACTGGTGCGCTCGGCGACGGAGAACCGTAGCGGTGATGCCACCGTGGTGGGCCACTTCGTCGTCGACCTCGAGTCAGTGCTGTCACGCGCGCTGCGGTCGGCGCGAAGCGTGTACGACTCCGGCACCGTCGCGACCGATCTCAAGCGCTTCCGCGCCGAGTCGACGTCGCTGACCTGGGTGCTGCAGACCGCCGGCGACGCCGCCCAGACGCTGCTCTCGTCGGTCATCGAAGCGGGCACTCACGAACTCGCGGTGGCGCAGGCGAACGCCGCCCACGACCAGGCGGTGGCCCAGTTCGCGGGCCTGCTGCCCGAGCGGACGCGCACCACCCTCCGGCTGGTCACCCGGGCGGCTCCCGATGCCTTGCCCTTCCTCGTCAGCACGTCGGTCAGGACGTCGCGGGTCGACGGCGTCGACGGCGTCATCGCGTTCGATCCGGTGCGGGCCCGCACCGCGTCGACCTTGGTGCTCGACGAAGTCGACTACCTGGGCTACCTCGGGTCGTGGGCCGACACCTACTACGACGACGTCACCTCCACCGTCGCCGGTCGTGCTGCCGACGCCCGCCGCTCGCTCGAGCACACGATGTTCGCGTTGTTGGCGATGGTGATCGCCGTGCTCGTCCTCGTGCTCGTGAACGCCCGCTCGATGCTGCGTCCGCTGTTGCGCCTCGGTCGGCGAGCGGCCGCGATCGGACGTGGCGAGCTCGCCCTGGACCCGCTCCCGGTGCGCGGGCCGAGCGTCCTGCGGTCGCTCACGCGGACGATGAACGCGATGCACGAGACCCTCCAGCAGGTCGATCGTCAGGCGCAGGCCCTCGCCGCTGGTCGCCTCGACGACCCGTGTCTCGACGAGCCCTCGCCGGGCCAACTCGGCGCGTCGATCAGCAGCTCCGTCGAGCGGCTCGCGAGGACGACGGCCCAGCTGCAGGCGAGCGAGGAGCGGTCGTCGGCGATCGTCTCGTGCGCGACCGTAGCGATCTGGACCCTCGACGACCAGGGCCTCATCGCGTCGGCGAACGCGACGGCGGAACGGGTGCTCGCGCTGCCTGCCGCCGAGCAGCTCGGCCGGGGACTCGCCTCGTGGTTGCACTCCGTGCGCGGTGAGTGCGAGGTCGCCCGTGCCGACGGATCCCACGTGTGGCTCGACGTCGACCACACCGTGGTCGAGACCAGTGGAGGCCGTCTGGTGACGGTGCTCGCCGAGGACATCACCGAGCGACGGGAGTTCGAGCGGCGGCTCGCCCACCAGGCGAGGTCGGATGCGTTGACCGGACTGCCCAACCGCTTCGCGGTGCTCGAGCGCCTGGCACAGCTCTCGGACTCCGGGCAACAGGCCTCGGTGTTGTTCATCGACGTCGACGGCTTCAAGAGCGTCAACGACTCCCGCGGCCACGCGACCGGAGACCAGGTCCTGATCGTCATCGCCAACCGTCTCCAGAGCGAGCTGCGCGCCGGGTCGATCGTCGGCCGGCTCGGTGGCGACGAGTTCGTCGTCGTGGCCACCGACCTGCCCGACGAGCACGCCGTCATGCGCCTCGGTCGCCGGCTCATCGAGCGGGTGGAGCAGCCGTACCAGTTCGACGACGCGCTGTTCGGGCTCTCGGCGAGTGTCGGCGTGGCGACGATGCTGCCGGGTGACGCGCCGCTCGACGTGATCCACCGGGCCGACGCTGCGGTGTACCACGCGAAGGATCTCGGTCGTGCCCGGGTGGAGGTGTTCGACCAGGAGTTCCAGACTCGAGTGGAACAGCGGGCGGAGATGGAGATGGCCATGCGCGAAGCCATCGGTGCGGGCGACGTGGAGATGTACCTGCAGCCGATCTTCGACCTCGAAGAGGGCCGTCCGGTGGGTGCGGAGGCCCTGGCCCGGTGGAACCGTCCCGGCACCGGGTACGTGAGCCCTGCCGAGTTCGTGGCGGTCGCCGAGAACTCCTCGCTGATCATCGACCTCACCCGATCGATGCTGTACGCCGCCTGCGAGCGCATCGCCGTGTGGAAGCGCGACGATCCAGCGTGTGCCGTGCGGTTGGCCGTCAACCTGTCGGGCCGGCACCTGATCGACGGCGACCTCATCGGCGACCTGGTCGAGGTGCTGAGCGTCACCGGCGCCGACCCGCGGTTGCTCGAGCTCGAGCTCACCGAGACGCAGTTGCTCGCCGACCTCGAACCGGCGCGCGACGTGATGGAAACCGTGCGCGCCATGGGGATCACGGTCGCGGTCGACGACTTCGGCACCGGCTTCTCGTCGATGGCCTACCTGCGGCAGCTGTCCGTCGACGTGATCAAGGTCGACCGCAGCTTCGTGAGCGGTGCGGGCCTCGACGGTTTCGACGCCACCGCGATCGACGCGATGGTGAACTTCGGCCGGGTGCTGGGCGTGCACGTCGTCGCCGAAGGCATCGAGACCGAGGCGCAGCTCGCGTTCGTGAAGGCGCACGGGTGCTCGCGAGGGCAGGGGTTCCTGCTCGGTCGCCCGCTGCCGATCGCCGAGACCGAGGCGGTGCTGTTCGGACGGCGTCCTGTCGGCGGTGACGTCGATGAACTGCACGACGAGCAGCAGGGCGACCTGCACGAGGAGGGGCCGCTGGTGCCCGCGCTCGCGCCTACAGTCGGCGCCGATGACGCTCGACCCGTCCGCTGACCCGCTCGTCGCATCGGCAGGTGCACGTCCGAAGGATGCGGTGGCGGTCTCGCGTCACCTCCTCACCACCGTCGCAGCGCTCGCCGTCGTCGGCACGATCCTCGCCCTCATGCTGACCCAGCGTCTGGGCACCACGTACCGCGACGGACTCGAGATCACCGGCGACGGCGCTCAGGTGGCGGCGCTCGGCGCGACCTCGGCCGAGGACCTCGCCACCGACCTCCTCGGACTGGTCGACTCGTCGCGCACGTCGCTCGCCGAGGCCCGTGACCTCGTCCTCGTCGCATCCGACGTCACCGATGACCTCGGCACCGCGCTCGGCACGAACGTCGCCGACGGCGTCGCGGGTACCTCGAGCATCGCCGACAGCATGGCCGGGTTCATCGAGGCCATCGAGCGGTTCATCCCGGGTGACAGCGACTCGCTGGCCGAGGATCTGCGGAAGTTGTCCGACGGACTCGAACCCGTCCCGGATCAGCTGCGGTCGTTGGCGAGCCAGCTCGCCGACAGCTCGATCGAGCTCGAGGTGGCAGCGGCGTCACTCGACTCGATCACCGACACGCTCGCCCAGCTCGCCGTGAGCATCCGCGAGGCCCAGGGGGCGCTCGCCGAGGTCGAGACGCTGGCGCTGGACGTGTCGGCACGGGCGACCGCGGCGCTCGACCGCTCCGACACCGACCTGTGGCTGGTGCGCCTGCTCGTGCTCGTGCTCGGCATGGGGGTGGCCGGCGCAGCGATCGCGGGGAGCAGGGCCGTCGGTCTGTTGGCGGCCAGGGGGACGCCCGGTGCGGGCGGTGGGACTCGAACCCACACTCCTTCCGGAACAGGAACCTAAATCCTGCGCGTCTGCCAGTTCCGCCACGCCCGCGGCGACGACGGCACGCTATCCGCGTCGTCGCAGGGCGACCACGGTGGCCGCTCCGGTCGCGCCGGTCGCGCCGGTCGCGCCGGTCGCCGGCGCCCAGCCGTCCGCCGCAGCGGAGGCTGAGCCGACCACGACCGCCCGGTTCGGGACGAGGCGGCGTCGACGCGATCGACCGAGCACCGTGCCGTCGGGGGCGAGGAGTTCGAGCATGCCGGCGCCGAACGACGCAGACCGGACCGTGACGCCCCGTGACGTGTGCGCCGCCCATGCGATCGCGCCATCGGGATCGTCGATCGCGATCGGGGCAGGAGCGTCGGGCCAGCGCCGGCCGGTGAGCCACGCCGTGATCGACTCGGCTGCGTGACGGCCGTCGAGCGCACAGACGTCGGCGGTCTCGGCCGGGTGGACGAGGTTGCCGATCGCGAACAGTCCCGTCACCGAGGTGTGGAAGCCCGACGTCGTCGCCGGTGCCCGCGACACCGGCACCATCGTCGCGCCGGCGCGACGGACGAGTTCGTTGACGGGGACCCACTCGCCGGTGAACACGACCGTGTCGCACGCGAGCTCGGTGCCGTCGTCGAGCCGGACGGCGCGGACGCGGGGTCGTCCGACGATCTCCACGACGGTGCGACCGGTGTGGACGGGCACCCGCCGCAGCCCTGCGGTGAGCCAGCGCAGCGGTGCGTACGTCTGGTGGCGGAGGAGCGGGGTCACCATCGCCACTGTGCGGCAGCCGCCGTGGCGCAACGACCAGATCGCCGAGAAACTCACGTGCTCGGCGCCGACGATGACGGCGCGGGTGCCGACGTCGCGGTGGTGCAGGGCCGTGAGCTGTTGCACCGCGCCCGTCGTGAGCACGCCGCCCGGCCGGTCGCCGGGCACCAGCCGGGCCGAGCGGGGCCGCTCACGGACGCCCGTTGCCAGCACCACCGCGTCGGCGTCGATGCGCGTGCCGTCGGCGAGTGTCACGTGGTCGCCGCCGACCTCGACGACCGTGGACGCACACCGCACGTCGACGCCCGAGGCGTCGGCTGCCTCGGCGAGCCGTGCCGCGTATGCCGGACCGCGCAGCACGCGGTGCAGGTCGCGCATGCCGAAGCCGAGGTGGTCGGTGTGGCGGGGCACGCCACCGGCGTGCTGCTCGCGTTCGACCACCGTCACGGTCCCCACCCCGGCGCGGCGCAGGGCAGTCGCCGCGGTGAGGCCGGACGGGCCTGCGCCGACCACGACCACACGGGCCTCGGCCAACCGGGCACGGTCGCCGCTCATCGCGCCGGATCCCAACCCGTGAGTGCGGTGATCTCCGCCCAGCAGGAGAAGCCCTGGCACCGACCGGTCAGGGCCCGGGTGCGGCGCCGCAACCCGTCGACGTCGGTGGCCGGCAGCGGCTCGCTGCACGCAGTGAGGATCTCCTCCTCGGTGACGTGCTCGCAATGGCACACGATGCGCCCACCGCTGCGGTACGGGCGGACGTCGCGCTCGCCCAACGGGGTACGCCGCACCGTGACCACCTCGGCGCGCTGCTCGAGTTCGAGCCCCGCCTCGGCGAGCATCGAGAGCGCCTCCTCGGCCAGCGACATCGAGGCCGTGAGACCGGTGGATCGGATCCCGCCGAGCACGACGTAGCGGAGGTCGGGATGCGTGCCGAGCTGGTAGTCGCTGTGCTCGGTCGCGGCGCGCAGTCCTGCGTAGACCGCGGTGACCTCCTCATCGAGCAGCGCCGGCAGGATGCGCCGGCCCTTCTCGCGCAAGGCGGCGAGTCCCGCGGCCGTCGAGCCGGTGGCCTCTCGGTCGTCGATGTCGTCGGCCGTGGGGCCGAGCATCACGTTGCCGAACACGGTGGGCGCGACGAGGACGCCCTTGGTGTGCGAAGTGGGCACCGGCAGGATCGTGCGCCGCAGCAGCGGCCGGGCGAGCTCGTCGAACACGATCAGCTCGCCACGGCGGGGCCGGATCGTGAACCCGTCGAGCCCGACGGCCCGGTGCAACCGGTCGCCCTGGAGCCCCGCCGCGTTCACGACGAAGCGCGCCCGTCGCGCCCGTCCGTCGGTGGCGACGAGCTCGGTGATCTCCCGGCCGACGTCGACGGTCGCCACGTCGAAGGAGGTCTCGATGGTCGCACCGTTGGCGAGCGCGTCGTGGGCGAACGCCAGCGGCGTGGTCCACGGATCGATGATGTGCTCGTCGGGCACCACCATGCCGCCGGTGACGCCCGGCCCGAGGTGGGGCTCCAGCTCGCGCACCTCGGCGGCGTCGATCACCCGCGCGTGTGCGTAGCCGTTCGCCTCAGCCTTGCGCTGCAGCGCGGGGAGAGCCGCCGCCTGTTCGTCGTCCCATGCGACGAGCACGGCGCCGGTGTCCTCGATCGAGATGCCGGCGGTTGGGGCATAGGCGCGCAGCAGGTGCCACCCCCGGGCGACGAGGCGCGACTCGACCGAGCCCGGCGTGGCGTCGAAGCCCGTGTGGAGGATGGCGGTGTTGGCCTTGCTCGTGCCTGCCCCGAGATCCTGGCGAGCCTCGAGCAGCAGCACGGAGAGACGATGGTGCGACAGCGCTCGGGCGACGGCACACCCGACGACCCCGCCGCCGACGACGGCGACGTCGTAGGTGGGTCCCGCCGTCGACGTCGACGCGCCGGTCGCGCCGGTCGCAGGGGTGACCATCAGAGCTCCATGGTGGCCGCAGCCACCCGCTGCCAGATGTCGAGCCGACCGGCCGCCTCGTCGGCACCGATCGACGGCTCGACCACGCGCGCCGGCACCCAGCCGGCGGGGTCGTCGGTGAGTCCGGCACCGATCGCGGCGAACGCGGCGACCCCGATCGCCGTCGCGTGCGGCGAGGGGTAGACCTCCACGGGCACCTGGAGGAGGTCGGCCTGGGTCTGCAGCAGCAGTTCGCTGCGGGTGAGGCCACCGTCGACACGAAGCCGCTGCAGTGGTGCACCGAGGTCGGCGGCGTACGCCGATGCCAACAACGCCACCTGTGCGGCGATGCCGTCGATCGCGGCGCGCACCAGGTGGCCGCGGGAGGTGCCGAGCGACATGCCGGTGAAGGCCGCCCGCGCGTTCGGTCGCCAGAACGGCGCGGCGAGCCCGGCCAGTGCGGGTACGAACGTGGCGCCGCCGCTGTCGCTGACCGACACGCCGAGCCGGTCGAGGTCGGCCGGAACCGCGATCACGCCGATGTCGATCAGCCAGCTCACCGCTGCACCGACGGTGTACACCTGGCCGTCGAGGCACCAGGTGGTGGCGCCGTCGATCTGCCAGGCCGGACAGCCGACGAGTCCGTTGGTCGATCGGGTCGGCCTCGATCCGGTCGAGGCGAGCAGGAACGCGCCGGTGCCGTAGGTGCACTTCGCCTCGCCGGCGTCGCGACACCGTTCGGCGTACAGGGCCGCCTGCTGGTCGACGCAGGCACCGGTGACCGGCACGTCGCCCCCGAACCACGAACACGTGCCGAGCGGCGTCGCGTTGCCCACCACCTGGGGCAGCGAGCCCGGGTCGATGCCGAACAGGTCGCATGCCCGCTCGTGCCATCGGCACTCGTCGAGGTCGAGCAGCAGGGTGCGTCCGGCCGTGGCCACATCGGTGACGAACGCGCCGCACAGCCGGTGCAGCAACCACGTGTCGGTGGTGGTGATCACGGCGTCGTCGGGCACGCGGGTGCGCAGCCAGGCGATCTTCGGCGCCACGAAATAGGGGTCGAGTTCGAGTCCGGTAGCGGCCGCCAACCACTCGGCGTCGCCGGCGCGTCGATCGCATTCGCCGACGGATCGCCGGTCCTGCCAGACGATCGCCCGTCCGAGCGGTGCGCCGGTCGCTCGGTGCCATGCGACCACCGTCTCGCCCTGATTGGCGAGCCCGATGCCGGCCAACGACGGCGAGCCGGCGTCACGCAGCGCGGCTCGTCCTGCCAGCAGGACGCTGTCCCAGAGGCGCTCCGGGTCGAGCTCGACCCCGCCGTCAGGCGTGGTGATCACCTCGACGGGTATCTCTGCGAGGCCGAGCACGTCCGGACCGTCGACGATGATCGCCTTGGTCGCCGACGTGCCCTGATCGATGGCGAGGATGGCCACGGCTCGCTCAGATCGCCGTGAGGGTCATCTCGTGGGCGGCGCTGCCCACGGTGATGTCGAACACCAACAGGTCGCCGTCGCAGCGGTAGCCGGCCCCGTCGAACGGGAACTGCTCGACGAAGTTCTGCAGCGCCGGTTCGACCTCCGTCTCGGCGCCCTCTCCGCCGTCCCCCTTCCCGCTGCACGCGGCCGGGAGGACGGCCGCCGGGCACGTCAGCATTCTGACGAGCACGGTCCGGGACACACGTGGACGCATGGCGTGAGTCTCGCATCTCGCACGGTGCCGGTCACGACCGCCGCCGCCCAGATGCGACCGTGTGCCGGTGCGACGCAGGACCGGTGCGAAACTCTCGTCGTGGCATTCCGAGGCTTCCCCGACACGGCGTTCTCCTTCTACGAGGGCCTGCGCGCCGACAACTCGCGCACCTACTGGCTCGCCAACAAGGCGACCTACCTCGAGTCGGTGAAAGGGCCGATGGACGAGCTGCTCGACGAGCTCGCCGAGTTCGGACCGTTCCACGTGTTCCGTCCGAACAAGGACGTCCGCTTCTCGAAGGACAAGACGCCGTACAAGGACCACATCGGCGCGTACGGCGAGAGCGAGGGCGGCGCCGGGTTCTACCTCCAATTGTCAGCGACCGGGATGCTCGCCGGGGCCGGCTACTACGGCCTCGCCGCCGACCAGCTCGAACGGTTCCGCCACGCCGTCGACCTCGACGCGACGGGCGCCGACCTGGAACGTCGCGCTGATGCGGTGGAGGCGGCAGGTCTGCGCCTCGGGGCGATGAGCGAACTGAAGACCGCGCCGCGAGGGTTCCCGAAGGACCACCCGCGCATCGCGCTCCTGCGCCGCAAAGGGCTGATGGCCACCACGGAGTGGCCGCTCGCGTCGTGGATGCACACCAGGACGGTGGTGAAGCGGGTGCGCGACGCGTGGGCGGCGTGTGCCCCGATCAACGAATGGCTCGACGCGCACGTCGGGCCGAGCACGCTCGCGCCCGAGGACGCCGAACGCTGGTGACCGTCGAGCCGAGGACCCGCCCGAGGCGGATCAGGCGACCGGGATCCACGCCAGCACGAGCTGGGTGACCTTCACGTCGCCCTTCTCGAGCGGCACCTCGATCGGCTGGATCTCCTTGGCCGCCGCGGCCCAGCGCACGTCGATCGACGTCACCTCGTTCTCGAGATCGCCCTGCAGTTCGATCAACTGGTCGCTGAGCGACTGCACCTTGTCCTCGGCGGCGTCGAGGCGTGCCCCGGCCGCCGAGCTGCGACCGCGCTTGCCGGCCGCTCGACCGAGCGAGCCGAAGACGCCGCCGCGACTGCGCCGGCCGCCGAAGATGCCGCCGAGCACACCACCGACGGTCGACAGCAGTTCCTCGTTGCGCTTGCCCTCGCGTTCCTCGCGCAACACGTCGGCCCGGCCCTCCGCAGTGCGCAGCTGCTCGCGGATGCGGTTGAAGCGCGTCTCGAACGTCTCCTTCAGCTCGGCGATCTCCGCGTCGGCCCGGTCGTCGGCGGCGGCGAGGCACCGGGTGAGGAAGGCGTCGTCGGTCTCGCCCGGGCGTGCGACGAGCTTCAGTTCGCGATTGGCGAGCAGGCGGAGCTGTCGGGAGCGGACCATGTGGTCGACGAGGTCGCGCTGCAGCTTCGTCCAGAACGTCTTGTTCTTCACCTTGGCGTCGGGCAGCAGGTAGGTCGCCCCGGCGGGTGCCTCGGTGCGCAGGTCGCGTTCGTCGTGGTCGACGCTCACCACCGAGGCGACGTCGAGCAGCTCGGGCAACGGGGTGAGCACGAGCTCGTACTCCTCGTCGTGGATCAGGTCGGCGCCGTCGTCGTCGTAGCGGACCGCCACGCGGGCGACCACCCCGGCCTGGAGCCTCGTGCCGCGCGGGTCACCGCCCGCCGCGCTCAGCCAGGGTGCCGCCACGTCGACCCAGCGCACCGGGACGCCCTCGGCCACCTCGGGCGCCAGCACCGAGGCGTCGTCGTCGACGGCCGGCGACGCGGGCAACGGGCCGGGGCTGGTGGATACGGGCGCGGACGTCGGCGGCGGGAACGCCGCCCCAGCGGGTGCAGCGGGTGCAGCGGGTGCAGCGGGTGTGGCTGGCACCTCGGAGACGGCCTTGCGCTCGGCCATCAGCACCGCGATCTGATCGCGGGTGAGCGGACCGCGCAGGTAGCTCATCGCCCAGCGCGTGGTGAACAGTTCGGGTTGGTCCTTGCCCGCCCGTTTCAGGACGAACTCACGCTTGCCGAGGCCGCTGATCGTGTCGCCGACCGCGGCGACGTCGACGCCGCCAGACGCAGCACTCATGCCGTCGAGCAGTCGTTGCTTGTCGCGGTCGGTCTGCAGCCGTCCGATCATCCAGGTACCCGCGTTCGACAGCGCCTTGTAGTCGATGTCGACCGGGTTCTGGGTGCTGAGGACCACGCCCACGCCGAACGCTCGCGCCTGCTTCATGAGGGTCATGATCGGCTTCTTCGTCGGTGGGACTGCCGTCGGCGGCAGGTATCCGGCGACCTCGTCCATGTAGAGCAGGGCGCGCAGGTCGGTCGTGCCGCTCTGGCGGCGCATCCACGTGACGAGCTTCGACAGCACGAGCGTCGTGACGAACTGGCGCTCCTCGTCGGACAGGTGTGCGGTGGTGACGATCGCACAGCGCGGCCTGCCGTCGGCGGTGCGCAACATCGTGTCGATGTCGAGCGGTGCGCCGCTCATCCACGCGCCGAACGACGGCGAGGCGAGCAGGCCGTTCAGTCGCATCGCGAACGCAGTACGGTCCTTCGGCGGGAAGAAGGCGTCGAGTTCGAACACGCCGAGCTTGCGGATCGGCGGGGTGAGGGCCATGCCGACCAGGGTGGGCAGATCGAGGCTGCGGCCCTGCTGCCACTCGTTCATGATCAGGTTGCTGAGCAGGATGTGCTCGCGGCTCGAGAGCGGGTCGGCGTCGATGCCGACCAGGCCGAGCAGGCCGCTCACGTATCCCTCGATCTCGTCGCCGACGGTCTCGGTGTCGCTCATGTCGGCCGGCGCCTGCAGCGATCCGACGATGTTGACGCCGACGCCGCCCGCCGAGCCCGGGGTGTAGACGGTGAAGTCGACCGCGGCGCGGAGGGCGCCGATGTCGGGGCCGCCGAGGCTCCAGCCACCGAGTCCGTTGCGCCAGGTGTCCGCCTGCGCGGCCGCGAACTCCGGAACGGTCTGCCCCGCCTTGGCCGCGTCGCCCTCGTTGACCCACGGTTCGAAGTCGGTGGGGGCGAGGTCGGGGAAGGTGAGACAGAGGTTGGTCAGGTCGCCCTTCGGATCGATCAGCAGCGCGGGGACGCCGGCTCGCAGCGCCTCCTCGATGAGCACGATGCCCAGACCGGTCTTGCCCGACCCGGTCATGCCGACGATCACGCCGTGGGTCGTGAGTTCGCTGGACGCCACCTTGGTGTGTGCGTCGGAGCGTTGCTTGGTGGAGGGGTCGATCTGCCCGCCGAGGAGGAAGTCAGCCATCGGGCGCACAGTACCCGTCGCCCTCCCGGTCGAGGGTGCGTTCCGAGCGGGCGTAAGGTGACCGCATGATCCGCGTCTCCGTCCTGTACCCGTCCGCCGACGACAGCACCTTCGACCACGACTACTACAAGAACACTCACGTGCCGCTCGCCGCCGGCACCTGGGGCGTCGGCGCCGAGATCGACAAGGGCGTCAACGGTCCCTACGTCGCCGGCGTGCACTTCTTCTTCGAGACCCTCGACCAGATGCAGGCGGCGATGGGTCTGCCCGGCACGGCCGACGTGATGGCCGACGTCGCCAACTACACCAACATCCAGCCGGTGATGCAGATCAGCGAAGTCGTCTGACGACCTCCCCCCGCATCGGCGCAGCCTGCCTCACGCGGCGGTGATGCGATAGGCGCAGCGTTGGTCGCCCGCCAGCACGTGCTGTTCGCGGCGCACGGTCACCTCGTCGCCCAGCGCGTACTGGAACACCTCGAGTTCGCTGCGGCACAGGCTCGTGCACGCTGCCGCGGCGGTGCAGATGGGGCAGTGGTGCTCGACGAGCACGAGGTCGTCGCCGTCGCCGACGACCTCGGCCACGTAACCCTCAGCCGTGCGCTGCTCGGCCAGCCGCCGGACCCGTACCGCGACGCTGTCGGCCCCGACGAGCGAGCGGTACTGCTCGGCCTGGCGCTTGGCCCGGCTGTCGATCACGCGGTCGAGTGCCTCGTCGCCGAGTTCGGTGCGGATCGAGGCGATCAGGTCGACGGTGAGGTCGACGTGTCGATCGGGGAACATGCCGGCCGCTGCCGGGGTGAGCTGCCACCGGGCCGCCGGACGGCCTCGGCCCTGGGCGCTGCCCTCGGTGCGGCGGACGAGGCCGAGTTCCTGGAGTTGCTCGAGGTGCTGGCGGACGGCCGTGTCGGTGAGTTCGAACTCGGCCGCGAGTTCGCCGGCCGTGGCGGTGTCGACGCGCTTGAGGCGTTCGACCAGACGTCGCTTGGCGTCGGTCATGTCGCTCATGCGATCCGAGCCTACCGATTCCGTAAGTGGATCCTTCGGTAAACAGTGATCGCCCTGCGGCCGGGGCCCACCGAAGTGTCTCAAGGCGATCGGATCGAGAACCGATAGCAGAACATGACACGTCGGGTCGCCTCGGTCCTGGTCGCACTCGCGACACCGCTCGTCCTCGTCTCCTGCGGCGCATCGACACCCGACGTCGGGGCACCGCAGGCGCAACCGGTGGCGACCGAGTCGTGGCGGTGTCCGAAGGACGTGATGCTCCTGGAGTCCCTGCAGACGGCATACGAACACATCGAGGGCCGTCCGGCGGCGAACGTGGAGGAGCTGAGGTCCAGCGGCCTCCTCCCCGACGAGGTCGGAGTCGCCGCGACCATCGCCGACGGGGCCGTGGTCGGCACGGAGTCCGGCCCCTGCGAGATGCACGTCTACGCCGACCTCGATCTCGACCCAGGATGCGCCGCCGAACTCGACCGAATGAACGTCGACATCTTCACGGGGCTGCTGGTGTCCCAGTACCTCGGCGTGCCGCCCGGCGGCGTCGAACAGGCCCGGGCCGTCGGGGTCGATCACGGCCCGTACGTCGTGTACTCGTGGGACGAGTACACGTTCATCGCCGAGCCGATCGATCCCTCCTGTCCCGACGAAGACGCCGTGGGCGCCGCCATGGACGAGGCGGCATCGGAGAGCGAGGAGTACCCGTGCATGACCGCTCGGAAGACCCTCGAGACGGCGACGGAGGCGTACGTCGCGCAGTCCGGTGGCCTGCCGCCGGACCAGCGGACGCTCGTCGACAAAGGGTTCCTGCGTGAGGCCTACGACGACTACGACCTCGCACCCGACGGTTCCGTCGTCGTCGTGACCGGCAGCGAATGCGAACAGTTCGAGCAGGAGGAGTCGTCCGGTGGCGCGGCATCCGACGCGTCCGCTGCATCCGACTGCGACGCCGCTCGCATGACGCTCGAGGTTGCAGCCGAGGCGTACTTCGCGCAGACGGGTGGCCCGCCCGTCGACGAGCAGACGCTCGTCGACGCGGGGTTCCTCCGCGATCAGATGACCGAGTTCGACCTGCTGCCGGACGGTTCGGTGACCGCCGTCCCGGGTGGCCGTTGCGTGTGAACTTCTCGCGCGTCGATCGGAACGGCGTGGGAGTCACGCCTGGCTTTGACAGAATGTAAAGCGTGACGTTCACCGTTGACCCTCTGCAGGACGCCCTCGTCAACCAGTTCGGCCTGGCCGACACCGTGGTCGACGAGGCATCGCTCGCCAACAGCGTGGCCAGGTTCCGCGAGCAGGGGATCGTGCTGCCCACCTTCGGTCAGCTCGCCGACCCGAGCACCATCGACCCGGCCGTCGCCGCCGCCACCGCATCGATCGACAAGAACGCACCCGATCCGAAGAACCTGTGGCGCGTGCACTGGTACAACGACATCCACGGCAATCGGGTCGACGTCCCCGATCACGTGGTGCTCACCAAGGAACTCACCGGGATCGACTCGCCGATCATCGTCGCCTTCGGCGACCGCTTTCCGATGATCACCGCCCACAAAGTGCTCGCCGCCTACAGCTGCCTGGCCCCTCGTGTCGTGAGCGGCCAGTTCGACCCCACCCGCCACCGGGCCATCTGGCCGAGCACCGGCAACTACGCCCGCGGCGGCATCGCGATCAGCCGCATCATGGCCAGCCGCGGCGTGGCGATCCTGCCCGAGGGCATGAGCCAGGAGCGCTTCGACTGGCTGGACGCGTGGTGTGCGAACCCGGCCGAGGACGTCATCAAGACGTTCGGCACCGAGAGCAACGTCAAGGAGATCTACGACGCCTGCAACGAACTGGCCAAGGACCCGGGCAACTTCGTCCTCAACCAGTTCTGCGAGTTCGGCAACCACCTCGGCCACTTCGAGGTCACCGGGCGAGCGCTCGCCCACGTGTTCGAGACCGTCCGCGCCGCATCGGGCCGCGACCTCCGCCTGGCAGCGTTCACGAGCGCCACCGGGTCGGCCGGCACGATCGCCGCGGGCGACCGCCTGAAGGACGAGTACGGCACCAAGATCGTCGCCGTCGAGGCGCTCGAGTGCCCGACGATGCTCGAGAACGGGTTCGGCGAGCACAACATCCAGGGCATCGGCGACAAGCACATCCCGCTCATCCACAACGTCACCAACACCGACGTCGTGGTGGCGATCAGTGACCGCGCCACCGACGAACTCGACGTGCTGTTCAACACCGCCGCCGGCCGCGACTACCTCGTCGACCGCAAGGGCGTGTCCGTCGAGTTGGTCGACACCCTCGAGCACTTCGGCTTCTCCGCCATCTGCAACGTGCTCGCTGCGATCAAGACCGCGAAGCTGCTCGGCCTCGGCCCCGACGACGCGATCGTCACCATCGCCACCGACGGTGCGGCGCTGTACCCGAGCGAGCGGGCCAAGACCCTCGCGAGCCGCTTCGGTGGCGAGTTCAGCACCGTCGACGCCGCCGAGGTCTACGGCGAGCACCTCGGCCACATCGACACCGCCGACACCATCGACTGCACCGAGCGCGACCGCAACCGCATCTTCAACCTCGGCTACTACACGTGGGTCGAACAGCAGGGCACCCCGTTCGAGCTGTTCGAGGCGCGACGTCACCAGGACTTCTGGCGCGGCCTGCGCCGCTACGTGCCGGTGTGGGACGAGATGATCACCGAGTTCAACGCCCGGGTCGCCGCGGGCTGACGGGCGTCGGGCCGCGTCGATGGATCTCCCGCTGACCGCCGGGTGGCGGTGCGCGGTGTGCGGCGCCACCGTCGACATCGCCGAGCCGCTGGTGTGGCGCTGCCCGAACTCGGTCGGCGACGACCGCCATCACTCGCTCGAACTCGTCCAGGCTTCGCCACCGCTGCGCCCGACCGAGCACGCCAACCCGTATCTCGCGTTCCGCCGCCACCTCGCGTGGGACGGCTTCGCTGCGGCCCTCGGCCTCACCGACGCCGCCCGTGAGGCGATCGTTCGCGACCTCGACGACCGGGTCGCCACCGTCGCGGGCACCGGGTTCCGCACCACTCCGTTCGCCCGTGCCGACGCCTTGAGCGACGCGCTCGGGTTCGCCGCCGACGGCGGGGTGTGGGTGAAGGACGAGACGCACAACGTGGCCGGTAGCCACAAGGCGCGGCATCTGTTCACGATCCTGCTGCACCTGGTGACCACCGAGGTCGCCGGGCGCGCACCGTGGGCCACCGAGGCCGACCGGCCACCGCTCGCGATCGCGTCGTGCGGCAACGCGGCGCTCGCCGCGTCCACGCTCGCCGCTGCCGTGCGCTGGCCCATCCGCGTCTTCGTGCCACCCACCGCGAGCCCCGCCGTGCTGGCCCGACTCGGCGAGCTCGGGGCGCAGGTCGTCACGTGTCCCCGGGTGCCGACCGATCCGCCCGGCGACCCGTGCGTGCACCGGTTCCGCGAGGCCGTCGCCGGGGGAGCGGTGCCGTTCGGCGTGCAGGGACCGGAGAACGCATGGTGCCTCGACGGTGGGCGCACGATCGGGTGGGAGATGGCGGCGCAGTGGGGCGCGGTGGGCGATGTGGCCCGACTCGACCGGGTCTTCGTCCAGGTGGGTGGCGGCGCCTTCGCCGCCTGCCTGTCGGCCGGCCTGCGCGAGGGCGGTGTCACGTCAGCGCTCCACGCCGTGCAGACCCGGAGCTGCGCGCCCTTGGAGCGGGCCTGGCAGCGATCGTTCGACGTGGGCGGTCCGGGCTCGGTCGCCGCCCATTGGAGCGAGTGCATGTGGCCGTGGGAGCACGTCGGTGAGTCGGTGGCCGACGGCATCCTCGACGACGAGACCTACGACTGGATCCCCATCGTGCGGGCGATGGCCGCTGCACACGGGTCGCCGGTGGTCGCCGACGAGGAACACGTGGTGCAGGCGGCCGAGATGCTGCCTCGCCTCACCGGCATCGATGCCTCGCCCACCGGGACGGCCGGGTTGGCGGGTCTGCTCGCGGTGCGCGATCAGCTCGGTGCCGACGAGCGGGTGGCCATCGTCGCGAGCGGCATCCGCCGCTGACCCGTCGAACCGTTGTCGAACGGTCCGGTCCCACCGGTTCAGTCGACGGGGTGGAGCTTGCCGTCGACGACGTCGTACACGAAGCCGTTGATGTGCTCCTTGTGCTTCACGAACGGGCTGAGCATCAGCCGCTTCACGCTCTGACGGACGTCGTCGTACGGGTCGCGGAACGACTCGAGTGCCCACCACGGGCGGATGCCCGATTCGACCTCGAGCTCGTGCAGGAAGTCGTCCGAGCTCACCCCTTCCAGACCGCAGTTGGTGTGGTGGATCAGGATGATCTCGCGGGTGCCGAGGCGGCGCTGGGAGAGCACGAGCGACCGGATGACGTCGTCGGTGACCACGCCGCCGGCGTTGCGGATGATGTGGGCCTCGCCGTGTTGCAGCCCGAGCATCTCGAAGATGTTCATGCGGCTGTCCATGCAGGCCACGATCGCCAGCTGGCGGCGGGGGCGCACGTCCATCGGACCGTCGTGGAACCCGGCGACGTAGGCCGCATTGTTGCCGACGAGTTCGTCGACGTTCGGCTCGAACCCCTCGCTCGAAGGGCTCGTGGAGGCGGGTCGTGGGGTGTCGGTCATGATGGGGGATGGCCGCCCGTTCAGCGGTGCGGCGCTGGTCGCACGGTAGCGTGTGGGCATGTCTTCGACCGACTCGCCGTTCAGTTCAGCTGCGCAGATGCCACTCGTTCCCCAGGCTGCCGATACAGGTTTCGACCCGCGCAGCGACGTGTTCAACCGGCTGCTCAAGAACCGCGTGATCATGCTGGGCACCGACGTCAACGACGACATCGCGAACTCGCTCTGCGCTCAGCTGCTGTACCTCGAAGGTGAGGATCCCAACGCCGACATCTGGCTGTACATCAACAGCCCCGGCGGTTCGGTGTACGCCGGCATGGCCATCTACGACACCATGCAGTTCGTCAGCTGCGACGTGGCCACCGTCTGCATGGGCATGGCCGCCAGCATGGGCCAGTTCCTGCTCACCGCAGGCGCCGCCGGCAAGCGGTTCAGCCTGCCCAACGCTCGGGTCATGATGCACCAGCCGCTCGCCGGCCTCCGCGGCCAGGCAGCCGACATCGCCATCCAGGCCGAGCAGCTCGTCTACACCAAGCGTCGCATGGCCGAGCTCACCGCGCACCACACCGGCCAGGACGTCACCAAGATCCAGGCCGACGCCGAGCGCGACCGCTGGTTCACCGCCGACGAGGCCAAGGAGTACGGCCTCATCGACAAGGTGATCCTGAAGCGCGGCGAGATCCGCTGACCGCGCCGCCCGAGCCGCTGCGGTGGCCGGGTCACACGGATCACCCTGGGTCAGCCGCCGAGCGTGCCCTGCGTGGTCGGCGGCACCACGGTCGTCGCGGTCACCGGGTTGGTGGGCGTCGGCGGTGTCCCCACGTCGATGCCGCACGTCTGCTGCGTGTACGTCTGCAGCCGTCCGTACGCCGGTCCGCCGGCGAGTGCCGCCTGATTGGCGAGTTCCAGCGACGCCTGGTCGCCCGGGATCACCGTGGCAGCGGTCTCGAACGCCTCGATCACCACCTGCCACTCGAGTTCGACGCCCGCCGGTGCCACCTCGGCGATCGCTCGGTAACGGTCGATCATGGCGTCGACGTCGTCGCCCGTCGCGATCGCAGGGTTCATGAGCACCTCGAGATCGGCCCGGACCGCGGCGCAGTAGGCCGCCTCGGTGCGCTCGGGCGTGTCGCTGCACCCGACGGCCATCGATCCGATCCCGATCCCGGCACCGATCACGACGACGGCGGTGGCGACCACCTTCGTCGTCCGGGGCGCGCGGGGTCCGTCATCCGGCGTTGGCATGGCGCCATTGTCACAGCTCGCCCGCCGATGGTGGTGGCAGGTCGCACGACAGAGGCGTCGGGGCCTCAGCGGCGGTAGAGGATCGACGAGTCGCCCGGCCGGCGGATCTGGTGGGCCCGGCGTTGTACCGCGAACGACTGCAGCGAACGCGGCGTGTCCGTGTGGAGCTCGGTGAACCCACCGGTCACCGATCGGGTGTCGAAGTAGCCGGCCTCCACGTCGCCGTGGCGCAGTTCGCAGGCGGCGACGAACCCCAGGTCGAGCAGACGCTGTCGCTCGGCCGCGTAGTCGCGGACCAGGAACGCCGTGTGGTGGTAGCCCTCCTCGCCGGGGCCGTACATGTCGCGGTAGATCGAGGGCGTGTCGTCGTGCTGCTCGATGAACTGGATCTGCACCTCGCCGAGGTAGCCGAACGCGTAGGTGACGTCGGCCTCCTGCGGCGTGCCCCGGTATTCGAACCAGTCGGCTCGGTGGTGGGCGGCGATGCCGAACGGGCCGGCGCCGAACAGCTCGGACCATCGCTCGATCGACGCCTCGATGTCCGTGACGAGGTAGGCCTGCTGGAAGATCGGGTAGGTGCCGAGCACAGACATGGCGGCACCGTACCGATGCCGTGCACGACCGATCGGGTCGTACTGCGAGCGAGGCGCGGTCAGTCCCCGGCCGACGCGCCGGCCACCGGGCGAGTCGAGCGGAACAGGTCGTCGAGGTCGTCGTCCGCCGTGGCGAGCACACGGTCGATCCAGCCGTGCACGTGCTGCGCGCCGCCCTCGTTGCGCCCGAACACGAACTCGGTCTTCGCCCCCGTGCGCACCGTGCGCTGGATGTCGAGTCCGGTGGCGTAGTCCTCGTCGCGCACGACGTGCACGAGGAAGTCGATCTGGCGCTCGACCGCTGCGGTGAACTCGGGCGACGGCGGCGTGAGCGACACGTAGTCGAGGTGCGACACCGACTGCTCGGCGGTCTCGCCGGGGAAGATCCGGGCGATCTGATAGAGCGTCCCGCCGTCGATGTCGAAGGCCGCGATCGAGCCGTGCGGGAAGATGCTCCAGATGCCGGCGATCAGCAGGTCGTCCGGCCATTCGTCCTCGGGCCGGTCCGCGTACGCCAGCCAGCGGCCTCGCGGACCGGTGATGCGCTGGTGCGGGCCGAGCGGGTGGAAGAACCCCTCGGGCGAGATGTCCTCGCCGAACGTGCGGCGGTGCAGCACGGGCAGGTGGTAGATGTCCGTGTACCCGTCGAACGCGACCTTCCAGTTCGGCCCGTCGAGTTCGCGTCGCCCGTAGTGGTGCATCTCGCCGAGCCGCAGGTGTTCGATGAGCTCGCCGAACTCGCCGAGGAACGCGTCGACGTCGGGCGTGTGCTTCGGGGACACGCAGCCCCACACGATGCCGCCGCGCTCGGCGACGGTGAGCGGGGTGAGGCCGAAGCACGTGTGGTCGAGTTCGCCGAACGACTTCTCACGGAACACGCCCACGAGGTCGCCCGCGGCGTCGAAGCTCCACGCGTGGTACGGGCAGGTGAACCGGCGGGTGCTGCCGGCGCCGTCGGTGACGAGCTTGGCGCCGCGATGGCTGCACATGTTGACGAAGCCGCGCACCTGGCCGTCGCCGCCGCGCACCAGCAACAACGGCACACCCACGACGTCCATCGCCTTGTAGCTGTTGGGTTCGCGCAGCTCGGCGGACATCGCGAGCGCCAGCGGCACCCGGCGGAACATCCGGTCGAGCTCGAGCTGGAAGCGCGCCGGGTCGAAGTAGTTCGCCACCGGCAGTCGGGTGATCGACGGGGCGAGCGGCATCGTGCCCGCCTGCTGGTGTGCGAGCTGCTCTCGCGCCATCTCGATCAATCGTCCACGTGACATCGCATCCTCCCCCTGGAGGTCATCGGTCGTTCCGGCGAGGCTGCGCCATGCGGGCCCCGGGCGACCAGGGCCATTGGTCCCGAAGCGGCGCCGCGGCATCGGCCGACCGCACGAACGACGGGCACGTGCGGGTGCGACGGGTGCGAGTCGCGGGGTTGCGGAAGGTCGATCCGTCGATAGCTTCCGCCGCGGCCGGGCACACCGAGAAGGTGCGCTGGGTCGCCGTCGTCGGGGCCGGTCCGTCCCGATCTCCACCGCCGTGCGCGCCCGCGCTCGACCCGGGAGGTCCCGATGATCGCTGCTGTCCCGTCCGCCACCCTGCTGGGTGTCACCGGCCAACCCGTCACCGTCGAGGTGCACTCCGGGGTGGGCGTCCCCGGCTTCCAGATCGTCGGCTCGCCCGACGCGGCGTGCCGCGAGTCCCGCGACCGGGTGCGGGCCGCGCTGTTGTCCAGCGGCCTCAACTGGCCCAACCGGCGTATCACGGTCAACCTCGCGCCCAGTGGGGTCCGCAAGGCGGGTGCAGGTCTCGACCTTGCGATCGCCATCGCCCTGCTCGTGGCCGACGAGCAGCTCCCTCCCGAGACCGTCGAGCGCTACGCGTTCGTCGGTGAGCTCGGCCTCGATGGCTCCCTGCGCGGCATGCCGGGTGTCGCGCCCATGGTCGCCTGCCGGTCCGACCGGATCGCCGTGGTGCCGAGCGATGCCTACGAGCAGGCGACGGCGATCGGCGCGGTCGACGTCCGCTGCGCGTCCAACCTCGTCGAGGTGGTGTCGGCGTTGGCCGGCGCACCGTGGCCCGACCCGCCCCCTCGGGCCGTCGCAGGCGACGACCTCCCGCCACCCGACCTCGCGGACGTCCGTGGCCAACCCGATGCTCGATTGGCGCTGGAGTTGGCCGCGGCGGGCGGCCATCACCTGCTGCTCGTCGGGCCGCCTGGAGCGGGCAAGACGATGCTCGCCCAGCGCCTGCCCGGCCTGCTGCCGTCACTCGACCCGGTCGCCGCGCTCGAGGCCACGATGGTCTACTCCGCCGCCGGGGTGCCGGTGCCGGGCGGGGGTGTGGTTCGCCAGCCCATGTTCCGGGCGCCGCACCACTCGAGCTCGATGATCGCGATCGTCGGCGGGGGTTCCACCGCGCTGCGGCCGGGCGAGGCGAGCCTCGCTCATGGGAGCATCACGATGATGTCTCATGAAGACACCCAACTTCGGCCGCTTGGTTGAATCACCCGCCAAGGTGGCCCGTATGACTGAGTCAGCCGATCGTGGCGGGTGTGGGCGGCCCCTCAGCGCCCGTCAGGAGCCACGAGGGCGGGAGGGGACCACTCGGAGATGTAGCTCGTCCAGATGCGCGCTCGAACCCTTCTGGAGGGCCGTGAACCACCCTGAGTTCGGGTCATGCGCTGTAGCTCCCCAGGGGCCGTCTCACCGGGGCGCGCTGACTTGGACCACGGCATCGGCTCGTGGAAAGCCCCGAGGTGGGAGGCGGTCCGTTCCGGGGCTCGACTCGATCAGCTCATCGCCACTTGTTCCGCTGACGTTCGGTCCTGGGTCGCGTTGGGGGCTTCTTCCTCGTGTCCGCTCGCACCGCGGCACGGATCGCCTGGTCCCGGTGCTCCTCGAACGCGAGCGGGCGCACGAGGGGTCGCACGGAGATGGCATGGGCTTGAACTTCGCGTTCCTTCGCCTCCCGCTCGGTGACCGTGATGACGCCGTCGAAGACAAGCCTGTCGAGCTGATCCGGTACCCACGAGAGCGAGATGATCTCGCAGCCACTGGCGATCTTGGCGTAGCCGGGGCTGATCACGTAGCTGCGATGGCGGATCGCCTCGGCGACGAGCCAGTCGAGGCACTTCCGCTCGGCGTTCTTGATCGGCTTCATGTGTGGGTCCGCAAGGGCACGTCGAAGTTCGTCGACCTCGATGTCGGTCAATGGCCGACCATGTGTCGTGCACCGTTCCCAGGTCTTCTCGATGTAGGACCTGTCGAAGCGCTTCCGGCTCTTCTCCCTGTCGAGTCGGCCGATCTCGAAGGCGAACCGCTCGATGTCTCCACCGAGTCGGTAGACGGCGCGGGCGATGGCTCCGTCTCGATCCGAGTCCACACTCCGGCTCGATCTCGCCCGTCTCTCTCGGAAGATCCCGACGATCTTGTTGACCTCGGCGGTGATCCGATCGTCGCTGGCGCGCCACTGGTCGCCAGTTGGCGTGATCGCATCAACGGAAGTTGAGATGTTCGCGTCGTCCCTGTTGAGGGGTGAATGAGAAAGGATCACACAAGAAGAAAGTTGGGTGTTCGATGCACTCTGCTCATCAAGTGGAGCAACACCAGTCGGGAGTTCCTCAGTGCTCACCTGGCTGAACATGTCCTCCGGGAGGATCACTCCTGGAATCCGCCTCAACCATTCGTAGCGGGACTTCGGGAACATGGCCACGAGTTCCGGAGGGGCCACGAGCGTGGTGGGGTTCCTCCACTCGTGGCACCAGCCGAGGAGTTCGTAGCGGTACTCGGTGCCTTCATGGACACGGAACCCAGGTGCGAGCGTGCCCGTGCCGGTGGCCTTCAGCTCCATCCTGCCGAACTCGCCCAGATCGACCACCGTGCCACCCGGCCACGGGAGATCCTTCGGCCATCGGAACCACAGGTGGTAACCGCCAGAGCCAGTCCGCACGGCCAGCCCGTGCGCGACCTGCTGACGTAGCCAGCCCTTCGGCAGCGTTCCCCACGGTCCTGCATCGAGCACGTCAGGATGGTCCGAGTCGACATCAACGAGGACCCAGCCCGTCCACTCCGCAGCGATGCCAGCGAAGGCGGTTGTCGGCCTCGGCTTCTTCGGCAACTTGCGGGGGGAAACGGCCCGCTGCGGATCCGTGAAGTCCCCGGTCGGCTCCTTGGCCCAGTTCTTGAGGGACCCGGCGTTCTTGAGCTGCTCAGGCGTGGGCACCTTGCCGCCCTGGATCCGGATCAGCCCGATCCCGAGGCGACCGAACCAACTCGCCAGCAGCAACGTCGACTCGGGCTCGATCGGCAGAGCCAGGTCTCGCATGATCCACGGGGCGTCGGTGACGATCGGCCACTCGGGTGGGTCGAAGGTGTCGAGCGACTCGGAGTCGAGCATCCGCTCGTAGGATGAAATCATCTCGGCACGCACCTGTCGGGATCACGCCGGGGGCAGCTCCAACTGCGCCTCGGCATCTTGCTCTCCGGGGTCCGGCTCGGTCATGACTACCCCGTCGATCGAGGCTTCCCAACCTTGGCGACGATGTTCCGAGACCCAATGAGCGTAAGGGTCTGCGAGGGCCTTGATGGATCCATGTTGCCAATGAACGAAGGTCGACTCGCACGCACAGATGGATCCATCTTCGGCCACGGAGCGTCGCAATTCTGAGGTCGGGATCTCACCCCACGAGAGCACGCAGTCAGCCCCTCTGTGGCTCCTGAAGCGCCGCCCGCACCCTCAGCCCCCGTCGTCGGAGAGCGCCTCGGAGACAGCCGCACAGCGACCTCTCCAGCCGTTCGATCCACCCGACCAAGCGCCGATCGCCGTGTTCACCAAGGAGGTGCCACGACAACTCGGCGACCTGCGCCTGGGTACATTCACGAGCGTGATGGAGACGAGCACCATCGGGTCGATCAGGGCGCAGAGCCGCTGTCCCGTCTCGGCCTGCCGATGACGAGCGAGGCCCCGGACGTGCGCCGATCCTCACCGTGGCGCGGGCGACGGCGGCATGGCAGACGACTCGGGAACAGGACGGGGTGATCAAGCCGCTCCGGGAACCCGCTCGATCGCTACCGGCTCGCTGGGCTCGACCCTGACAGGTTCGCCCCGCTCCCCGAGACCCGCTGAGCGAGCGAGCGACCGACCAGGATGGCTGCGTCGGACAGCGGAGTCGAGGTCGGGCGACAGCCTCGCCATGCCAGGCCAACACCTCGGTGGAGAGGCCCACCAGGCTCATCCTGGCGGTGCGGAATACACCCGGCGTGACCTCAGAAACTGCCCGTTTTTATCAAGGGACCTTGTCAATAGGACACTCAACTCAGGGCATCCCGGAGACGGCCCCGGGGCTCTCGGCCGCCCTGCGGAGCAGCGTGAGAATGCGTGCGTCCTCGAACTTGGCGGGGGCTTCGGTGATGGAGACCTGCGAGATGAAGTTCTTGCCGTCGATCACGAACTCGACCACCTCGATCACGGGCTCGCACTCGTCGGCCGTCACGATGACCCGCAGGCGGTGACGATGGAGTCCGCTCCCCAAGCCTGGCTTCACGGTGGAGTGCTTGGCGTCGAGCATCATGAGTCGAAGCCTGTAGTCGCTGCGACCGAGCGCCACAACCGATACGAACTCGGACTCACCAGCCGGGATCGTGATCGTGCCCGCCGACGCCCATTGGAGCGCAACGGGCTCCTCGTGACGAAGCCGCCAGCCTTCTGATCGGTAGGGCTTCATGTCGATCGGGAGGTCGTCGGCATCGACCGGGAGGTCCTCGATCCACATGTGCGTGACCTTCGCCGTCAAGCCGCGAGCAACACGTCGGCCTGTGTTGCGAACCTCGATCCGCATCACGACCTCGGAGATGATGTGGTCTTGTCCGGCTACCGCGACGCAGTGGGGCTCTGTTGATGCCGCGATCAGCGAGAGCTTCGGCCTGGACCACCAGCGCCGGACGCTCGGCAGCGCAGCCAGCCCCAGGGCGACGACGACGGCGGAGACGGTGCCGATGGCCTCCCACATGGCCCAGTCGACTCCGCTCGCCAACGGGGCGGCCGCCTCCATCAGCGCTCGCTTCGAGTTCGTCACGCAGTTCCCGCTTGGCATGGACCAAACGGTACGGCACCCCGGCCGACCCTTGGTCGGAGCAGATCATTGACTCCAAGCATGGGCTGACTCGGCATGACCATCAACTCGACACGCATCACCACGATCACGGGCCGACACCCTCCGCTCGATCATGCACTCGATGCGACGCTGCCTCGATGAGATGAACGATGACGAGCTTCAGGTGCTGGACCGCCGTCGAAGGTCGCCAGAACCATTGAGGTACAGGAGGCTCACGACCAACGATGCGCCTGCCGCGAGGGCGAAGTACGCGATGGCGGGCGTGGCCGCAGGAAGAACCTTCGGAGCGAAGATGAGCAGGATCATCACCGGGATCGAAACGAAGCAGCTTCCCAAGATCGCTGAGAACAGATCGCCGCCGTTCAACTTCGAGCCGGGCATTCGGGCAGTCAGGAGCAACAGAGCGACGAAGGCTGACACCAGGCTCCCGACTCCTCCGTACTTCATGGCAGAAGGAAGCGTCTCGCAGGCAGCGCCGTCGCCATCCCCATCCAGACCGTTGACGTCACCGATGCCTTGAAGTTCTCCGTCGTTCCGGATTTCCTGCGCAGCCTCGCGTGTTCCGAAGTCCCGACAGTCAAGGTCGCGGGCCGATGCGACGCCCGGCGTGAACTGGACGGAGACCGCGAAGACAACTACCAGGAGCCACTTCATCTGGCCGAGTCTCGCGTGTGGTGATCCAGGGCAGCGGGACCTCACTGGGGTCAGCGCCACCCGGAGTGAAACACTCGATGCGTTCGTGGTCGCCGCTGCTGAGACGTTCACGACCCAGCCGACGAGGGGCTTCGGGTGCGATCGCCCCACTTCGTCACCTCGATCGAATGGCGAGGTTGCACCTGCGTGGTAAGCGCCGAGGGGGCCGCTCCTGCGGGCTGGTGCTCTTCAGTCGTCCTCGATGACCACGGTGCCGTCAGTCCATCGAGCGGCTTCCTCGTGGCGAGTCAGCTCCTCGATGTCTTCCGCCGTCGCGGTGAGGAGGTGAAGGTCGCGATCGAGATCGAGCGCCATCCAGTCGACGTACGCCTCGTAGGCGAACGAGATCGACGGATCGTCGTCCAGGGTGATCCTGGGACCGTGAGACCTCTCGGCGACCATCTGGGCGAGGGGGTGCTCGTGATGCTGCCAACCGGGGTCGTGCACGACGTTGACGCCCGGCCGGATGCTGTTCAAGGCGCTCTTGACGTTCATCCCGACATGGTCGAGGGAGCAGGCGGGCACGAGCCGAAGCCCTGCGTCGGACACGAACTCCCGCCACGCCGTCGACGAGCGCGGTCCGCACCACAAGACTCGGGAGCTGCCCTCCGAGACCGGCGTGTCGTCGTCGTGCGGAACCCTGTCGTCGATCACAAGCGCATGTCCGTCTGGCCTGTACGGGTCGCTCGTGATGTCGATCTCGATGACGCGCTCCTCGATCCCGATCGACACGGTCCAGCAGTCATGAAGCCCGAGCGGCACGAGGTACTCCCGGCCATCGACGCCGAGATCGACGACCTCCTCGATGGCCCAGAAGACGGTGCCCGACGCGGGCACCTCGCGCATCAGGAACTCGATGTCGGTCGGGTCAGAGAACCCGTTGCTGGCGTTCGCCATCACCATCGTCGCCACGGTAACAACGGGGCTCAGAAGCTG
>CAUJET010000181.1 GCA_963169665.1 Actinomycetota bacterium
CGTCGGCGCCGGCGCCGTGGGGCTCCCGCTGCCGTGGCCGGTTCACCAGCACGTCCGACACCCAGCTGCACACCGTTCGAGCGACCGATCGACCGAGTGTCGGGGGCGCGATCCGCCGACGTGGAACACCCAGGGTGCGCATCTCGACAGGATCTTGACGTTCCCGACGCGGGCGCGTTCCGAACAGCTGCTCGGTTGTCGACCCCGGATGGTTGAACCCGGGACCTGAAACCGGACGGTCTTCAGCGTGGTGGACCGCGGAGCAGAGCAGGACGCGGGGTGCCTGCCGTCGAACGCGGCAGCGCTGCTCGACGCCCTCGCCGACGTGGTGATGGCCATCGACGCCGATGCGCGCCTGGTGTACGTCAACCGTGCCGCCGAGCTCCACGGGTGGGACCGCGCCGCCTGGATCGGCCGCAGCGCCTTCGACCTGATCCACCCGGACGACCTCGCGATCGCCGCATCGGCCCAGGTCACGATGCAGTCCAAGCGCATCGGCACACCGATCGAGATCCGCATCGTCGACCCGCGTGGCACGTGGCGGCTGTTCGAGGTCGTCGGCAGCAATCACCTCGACGACGAACTCGGCGTCATGGTGCTGGCATGCCGCGACATCGGCGAGCGTCGCCGCTGGGAGGTCGCGGCCGGCGACATCCCGCGGTTCCAGGCCGTCGTGCAGCACTCCACGGCGATCACCATGCTGCTCGACGCCGACGGTCGCGTGCACTCGGTGTCGGCCGCCTTGACCCGTCTGACCGGCCTCGACCCGGAGGGCGTGGTCGGAGCCCGCCTGTCGCGGCTCGCGGCACCCGGACACGAGGCACTGCTCGACGATGTGCTGTACCGACGGCCGGGCCAGACGACGGCGACGGTGGAGGTGCCCGTCGGGTTGGCCGCCGGTGGCGCACGCCCCTTCCGGTTCGAGGTGGTCGACCTGCGCGACGACCCGGTGGTGCAGGGGTTCGTCGTCACCGCCTACGACGTCAGCGAGCTGCACTCGGCCCGCGATGCGCTGCAGCAGCTCGCCACCCACGACGCCCTCACCGGGCTGCCGAACCGAATCGCTCTGACGAACGCGATCAGCGATGCGCTGGTGCGACGCGGTGATGCGGATCAGGTGGGCCTGTTGTTCGTCGACCTGGATCGTTTCAAGCCGGTCAACGACCTGTTCGGCCACGATGCCGGCGACGAACTGCTCATCGCGGTGTCGGCTCGCCTGCACGGGCTCGTCCGCTTCAGCGACACCGTCGCCCGCATCGGCGGCGACGAGTTCGTGGTGCTCGCGCCCGGGCTCGGGTCACGCGCGTCGATCGAGGAGCTCGGCCGTCGCGCCGAGCAGGCCGTCGCCGAACCGTTCGTGCTCCGCAGCGGCGTCGCGTCGATCTCGGCCTCGGTGGGCGTGTCGTTCTCCGATGCGTCGTCGACCGTGGGTTCGCTCCTGGCCGAGGCCGATCAGGCGATGTACCAGATCAAGGCGGCGCGACGCAGCGGCGCGGTCCCTCGCGTCCGTCGCTGGACCGAGCGGCGAGAGCTCGCCGGCATGTTGCGTGGGGCGATGGAGCGCGGCGAGATGGTCGCCCACCTGCAGCCGGTGGTGAGCGTCGCCGACGGCACGCTGCGCGGGTTCGAGGCTCTCGTGCGCTGGCACCATCCGAGCGGACGGGTGCTCGGGCCGGCGGACTTCCTCGACGTCGCGTTCGAGGCCGGCGTCGGCACCCAGATCGACCGGTCGATCGCCGATCAGGCGTGCGGTCTGCTCGCCCGGCTGCAGCCGCTGCTGCCCGACGCATGGGTGAGCGTGAACATGAGCGCCCACGACCTCGTCGACCCGGGCATCGTCGGCGTGGTCAGCGACACCCTCGCTCGTCACGGGCTCCCGCCCGACCGGCTGCTGGTCGAGGTGACCGAACAGGCGACGCTCGAACTCCCCGGCCTGCGCGAGCAGGCGTCGCCTCAGGTGACGTTGCGCGAGCTGGCCCACCTCGGGGTGCGGATCGCACTCGACGACTTCGGGACCGGCTATTCGTCGCTCACGCATCTGCGCAAGCTGAAGGTGCACACCATCAAGATCGACCGCTCGTTCGTGAACGGCATCGTCACCGACACCACCGACCTCAATCTGGTCTCGGCCATCGTCAGCCTGGCGCACAGTCTCGGGCTGCACGCCGTCGCCGAGGGGGTCGAGTGCCGCGAGCAGCTGCTGATGCTGCGGGAGCTGGGTTGCGACAGCGCCCAGGGGTACCTGATGTCGCCCGCCATCGCACCGGACGAGCTCGAGGCGTGGGTGTCGGCGTACCTGTCGCGCGTGCCCGTCGCCTGAATCGGCGCAGCCGGCACTCGCGGCCGGCACACACCGGTGTCCTCCGCCGGTGTCACTCGCCGGCGGCGATCCCCTGCTCGTCGAGCAACGACGCGTGATCGGGGGTCGGGTTCGCCGCGTCCGTGCGCTCGTCGATCGACCTGATGTCGCACCAGTAGGACAGCCACACGGCCCACACGGCGCCGGCGAGCAGCACCCACCGCGCGCCGACCGCGTCGATGACCGGGCCGAACACGAGGTTGCCGAGCGGCACGGTGCCGCCGAAGGCCATGAACCACAGACTCATCACCCTGCCACGCTCGTGGTCGGCGAGGCGACTCTGCATCACGGTCATCATCGAGGTGGTGGTGCCGAAGTACGCGAAGCCGAGGAAGAACCCGGAGATGAACGCCCCGATCGGCTCGCTGGCGATCGCGAAGGCCGCGAGGCACACGGCGAAGGCGGCGAAGCCGAGACGGATGAGGCGGCGCTTGTCCCAGCTGACGAACACGGTGCCGATCGCGAGGCCGCCGAGGCACGCACCGAGTCCCCACGTGGCGTACAGCCACTTGTAGGTGGAGGTCTTGCCGACGATGCCGAAGTTGAGCTCGGCGACCGCGGCGAACAGGCCGACGTAGGGGAGCGAGAGGAACGAGAACGTGGTGAGCGAGAGCAGCAGTCGTGAGGCGACCGGCTTCTCCTTCGCGAGCCGCACGCCGGCCGTGAACTGGCGCCAACCCTTCTCGTGCTGCACCTTCGGCGGCGGGCCGAGTGTGATCGACAACAACGCGAAGACCACGAAGAAGTAGGTGGCCGCGTTCAGCAGGAAGAACTCCGACGTGGTGACGCCGAACGGGGCGAGCACGGCGACGATGATCGGGCCGATGACCCGGCTGCCGTTGATCATCGTCGAGTTCAGCGAGATCGAGCCGGACAGGTCGGCCTTGCCGACGAGCGTGGGCAACATCGCGGACCAGGCGGGAGCGTTGAGGGCGTTGCCGATGCCGACACCGAGCGCGACGACGAACATCGACCAGATCGGGGCGTCGGTCGCTGCCAGCGGGAACAGTGCGATCGAGAACAGCATCTGGACGATCTGCATCGCCACGAGCCAGCGACGCCGGTCGAAGCGGTCGGCGATCACGCCGGCGGGGATGGAGAGCAACAGCAGTGGGCCGAGTTGGGCGAAGACGAGCAGACCGACGATCGAGGCCTTGCCGGTGCGCTCGTAGACGTAGGCCGGCAGTACCACGTTCTGCATCCAGGTGCCGATGTTGCTGGCGAACGAGGCGATCCACATCCGGCGGAAGTCCGGGTACGCCAACGCAGCTCGGGCGCTGCCCGGCCGGAAGCCGTGTTCGATCGTCGTTGTTCCCGTCATGCGTCTTGACCCGTCGGTCAAGAGTACGTCGCGAGATCCACTGCGCACGGATCACGCTCTGTCATTCTTGGCACATGCCCGCTGATCAGGCACCCACCACCGTGCATCAGGCCGTGCGGACGAGTCCGTCGCCCGCAGCAGACCGATGTGTCCGCTACGGCGTGTTCCCGGAATGCCCCCTGTGTGGCGGGCCGTTGCACCCGGAGCACGCCCACTTCAAGTGCGGCGGCTGCGGCTGGCGCGACAGTTGCTGCGACTGAGCGCCTCTGCCTGGTACCGGTCGCCGCCGGCCGGTGCTAGCCGAGGATGAGATCGGCGTACACGGGGAGCATCTGCTTGGGGCCGCTCACCAGGAACGTCGTGATGCAGGTCTCGCGCCACTTGTCGAGCTCGCCGCGGATCTTGTCGGGCGGGCCCACCAGGGCCACGTCCTCGACCATCGACAACGGGATCGCCGCAGCCGCCTCGGCCTTCTTGCCGGCCAGGTAGAGGTCCTGCACCTTCACCGCGACGTCCTCGTAGCCCATGCGGGCGAAGACCTCGAAGTGGAAGTTCGCGCCACGTGCGCCCATGCCACCTGCGTAGAGGGCCAGGAACGGCCGGATGAAGTCGGCGCACTTCTCGACGTCGTCGCCCGCGATGATCTGCACGCCCGATGCCACGTCGAAACGAGCGGCCTTGCCGGGATCGCCCGCCTTGGCGAAGCCCTCGTCGAGACAGCGCTGGTAGAAGTCGTTCTCCTTCGGGCTGAAGAACAGCGGCAGCCAGCCGTCGCAGATCTCGGCAGCGAGCGCCACGTTCTTCGGGCCCTCGGCGCCGAGGTAGATCGGGATCTCGGTGCGGAACGGATGGATCGTGCTCTTCAACGGCTTGCCGAGGCCCTTGCCGTCGGCGCCGGTGTACGGCATGTCGTAGAACTCGCCGTGGGCGTTGATCGGCTCCTCGCGGCGGATGATGCGGCGCACGATGTCGACGTACTCGCGGGTGCGGGCGAGTGGCTTGCCGTACGCCTGTCCGTACCAGCCCTCGACGACCTGCGGGCCCGACACGCCGAGGCCGAGGATCACGCGTCCGCCCGACAGGTGGTCGAGCGTCATCGCCGCCATCGCGGTGGCAGCGGGCGTGCGGGCGCTCATCTGGATGATGCCGGTCCCGAGCTGCACCGACGACGTGTGCGCGCCCCACCACGCGAGCGGGGTGAGCGCGTCGCTGCCGTACGCCTCCGCGGTCCACACCGAGCTGTACCCGAGGCGCTCGGCCTCCTGGATCGCGTCGAGCGCGCCAGCCGGCGGGCCGCTGCCCCAGTAACCGGTGTTGTATCCGAGCTTGAGTTCCTTGGCCATGTGTCGAACGGTACGACCACGCCGATGCGGCCGTCGATTCGAGGTACCGTGCGCGTCATGTCGTCGCCCGCCGTCGAGATCCGACCCGTCACCGGCGCCGACCTCGATGCCACCTCGATCACGCTCGCCCGGGCGTTCCACGACGACCCGGTGAAGCTCTTCCTCGCCGGTGGCACCTCGCTGCCCGAGGCGCGCGTGGCGCCGTTCTTCCACACGTTCCAGCGCATCCAGATGCCCCACGGTCACGTGTACACGACGGCCGACCGTGGTGCGGCGGCGATCTGGTCGCCACCGGGACACTGGAAGATCCCGTTCCGCACGGTGCTGCGTCACAGCCCGACGTTCCTGAAGCTCTACCGCTGGCGCTTCCTGCCGAACCTGAAGGTGCTCGACGCGATGGAGCGTGCCCACCCCGAAGCGCCGCACTACTACCTCGAGATCATCGGTACCGATCCGCAGCACCAGGGCAAGGGATACGGCACGGCGCTGATCGCTCCGATGGTCGATCGGGCCGACGACGAGGGCGTCGGCATGTACCTCGAGAGCTCGAAGGAGTCGAACGTTCCCTACTACGCACGCTTCGGCTTCGAGGTCACCCGCACGCTCGACCATGGTCGCTCCGGCCGCGACGGGCCGCGAATGTGGCTGATGTGGCGCGACCCGCGCTGACCTAGAGTCGGCACGTGCGCCATCGGGGGATGGCCGGACCTGGGGGGTCGGACGATCATGGGTGATGTCGACGTGTCGGTGCAGGGGACCTGCGATCCGCGGTTCGAGGCGATGCGGGGCATCCTGCAGGCCAACATCGATTCGGGCGCCGATCTCGGCGCCTCGGTCGCGGTCGTGATCGACGGCGAGAACGTGGTCGACCTGTGGGGCGGCTGGGCCGATCACGACAAGACGGTCGCGTGGCAGGCCGACACGATCGTGAATGTGTGGTCGACCACCAAGACGATGATGGCCGTGAGCGCGCTCGTGCTGATGGAACGGGGGGAGCTCGACCCGTACCAGAAGGTCGCCCACTACTGGCCGGAGTTCGCCCAGAACGGCAAGCAGGACATCGAGGTGCGCCACCTGCTGTCGCACACGTCGGGCGTGTCCGGGTGGGCGCAGCCGGTGCAGGTCTCGGACATCTACGACTGGGAGAAGTCGACTTCGATGCTCGCCGCCCAGGCCCCGTGGTGGGAGCCCGGCACGGCGTCGGGCTACCACGCGCTCAACCAGGGCCACCTCGTGGGCGAGGTCGTCCGGCGCATCACGGGCAAGAAGCTCGGCGAGTTCTTCGCCGCCGAGATCGCCGGTCCGCTGGGTGCCGACTTCCACATCGGCCTGTCGCCGAGCGAGTTCCACCGGGTGTCACCGGTGGTCCCGCCACCGCCGATCCCGATGGATCTCGCCACCCTCGACCTCGACAGCCCGATGGTGAAGACGTTCACGGGCCCGGCTCCCGACGCGAGCGAGTGCTGGACGGCCGAGTGGCGCCAGGCCGACATCGGCGCGGCCAACGGCCACGGCAACGCCCGGTCGGTCGCCCGCGTGCAGTCGATCATCACCAACGGCGGCGAGGTCGACGGCGTGCGTCTGCTGTCGCCGGCAACGATCGACCGCATCTTCGACGTGCAGAGCGACAACGTCGACATGGTGCTCGGCGTGCCCGAGCGGTTCGGCCTCGGGTACGGACTGCCGTGCGACGGCATGCCGTTCCCGCTCGACGCCAAGCTCTGCTTCTGGGGCGGCTGGGGCGGCTCGATGATCATCAACGACCTCGAACACGGCATGACCGTCGCCTACATGATGAACCGCATGGACGCCGGTCTCGTCGGCGACATGCGCGGCTTCGAGCTGCTCGCCGCCGCGTTCGCCGCGGTGAGCTGAGCCGCCCGGGTCAGCTCGGGTCGAAGCAGATCGGCATGTGGGCCGGTCCGAAGATGCCGACGCCGTCGGGCTTCCACGTGACCTCGCCGTCGATGCGAAGGTTCGGCATCCGCTGCGCGAGCAGGGGGAGGGCTTCCTGCAGTTCGGCGCGAGCGAGCGACGCACCCAGGCAGTAGTGGATGCCCGACCCGAACGTGAGCTGCGGCTGCTCGGGGGCCGGCTTGGTGATGTCGAACGTGTCCGGGTCGGGGAACACGTCACCCTGGCGGTTCGCGTCGGCGATCCCGATCGACATGAACGTGCCGGTCGGGAACACGACGTCGCGGTACTCGATGTCGCAACTGGCGAACCGGGCCGTGCCGCGCACCGCTCCGAAGTAGCGCATCGACTCCTCCACGGCGCGGCCGGCGAGCTCTGGCTGCTCGGCGAGCAGCGCCCACTGGTCGGGGTGCTGGGCGAACATCGCCACGGCACAGCCGAGCTGGTTCCTGGTGGTGTCGGTGCCCGCGACGATCACCGCGTTCACCATCATCACGAGCTCGTCGTTGGTGAGCTTGTCGCCCGCCTCCTCGGCGGCGATCAGATCGGTGAGGAGGTCGTCGGCCGGCTTCGAGCGGCGCTCGGCGATGAGCTCTCGCGTGTAGGCGTCCATCTCGTCCTGGGCGGCCATGACGAGATCGATCTTGTCGGCGAGGTCGGCAGAGAAGATCTCGAGGATGTCGGTGGCGAGGCGGCTGAACAGTTGCCAGTCGCTCTTCGGTGCACCGAGCAGTTCGCAGATGATCGGGATCGGGTACGGCTCGGTGATGTCGGCGACGAAGTCGGCGCGACCCGCCGCCGCCACCGGATCGATGAGGCCGTTCATCACCTCGCGCATGAACGGTCGCAGACGATCGGCCGCACGCGGGTTGAACGCAGGGGCCACCAGGCGGCGCAGGCGCACGTGCTCGTCGCCCTCGGTCGACAGGATGCTGCCGCGCTGGCGGGCGAGGAAGTCCGCGCGGGTGATGCCCATCAGCTCGGGGATGCGAGCCGACGCGGAGTGCCAGCGCTTGTCGCGCAGGATACCGACGGCGTCCTCGTAGCGCAGGACCCCGTAGCCGATCAGGTTGCGCACCAACCACGTGTCGCTCGGCAGCGCAGCGCGCATCGCCATCCGTTGTTCGAACGTGCCCTCGTCGAAGCCGATCTCGGGGATGTCCAGCTCAGCTGCAGGTGTCGCCATGCGCGAACCGTAACGCGACGGCTCGGCCCGTCGATCAGGCGAGCGCGACGGACGGCTCGACGAAGGCGGTGCCGAGGAAGTCGGCGACCGGTGCGTTGGTGACGTGACCCGCGTGGGTGTTGAGCCCGAGTGCCAGTGCGGCGTCGCGAGCACAGGCGGCCCTCGCCCCGTATTGGGCGAGCTCGATCTGGTACGGCAGGGTGGCGTTGGTGAGCGCGTAGGTGCTGGTGTGCGGCACGGCGCCCGGCATGTTGCCGACGGCGTAGTGCAGCACGCCGTGCACGAAGTACACCGGGTCGTTGTGGGTGGTCTCGTGGATGGTCTCGATGCAGCCGCCCTGGTCGATGGCGACGTCGACGATGACCGCCCCCGGCTTCATCGTGCGAACCATGTCCTCGGTGACCACGACGGGGGCACGACCACCGGCCACCAACACCGCGCCGATGACGAGGTCGGCGTCGGCGATGTTGCGCTCGAGCGCACCACGGTTCGACGCGAGGGTGACGATGCGGCCCTTGTTGATCTGGTCGACCCAGCGCAGACGGTCGAGGTTCTTGTCGAACAACACGACCTCGGCCTCCATGCCGGCGGCGATCCAGGCCGAGTTCCAGCCGACGTTGCCGGCACCGAGCACCACGACCTTGGCCGGCTGCACGCCGGGGGCGCCGCCCATCAGCACGCCGCGTCCGCCGTTGTGGCGCTCGAGGTAGTGGGCGCCCATCTGCGGGGCGAGCCGACCGGCGACCTCGCTCATCGGCGCGAGGAGCGGGAGAGCACCGTTCGGGAGCTGCACGGTCTCGTAGGCGACGGACGTGCACGACGACGCGACGAGCGCCGCCGCCACCTCGGGATAGGCGGCGAGGTGGAGGTAGGTGAACAGGGTGAGGTCGGGGCGGAGGAAGCCGAATTCCTCGGCCTTGGGCTCCTTGACCTTCACGACCATCTGTTGTGCCCAGGCATCGGCAGCGGTGGGGACGATGTCTGCACCGGCAGCGCGGTAGTCGTCGTCGCTGAAGCTCGCACCTTCGCCGGCACCGGTCTCGACGAACACGTCGATGCCCAGGCGTTCGAACTCACGCACGCCATCGGGGGTCATCGCCACCCGGTGCTCTGCGGTCTTGATCTCCTTGGGGACACCGACGGTCGTGATCGCCGGCTGAGCAGGTGCGTTGGTCATGGCGACATCATCTGCTCGTAGAAACCGTTGATCAACGCACTGTTCCGGTCCAAGATGATCGAATGACCGACGAAACAACGGCAATCGACAACATCGACCGACGAATCGTCGACGAACTGCAGCGCAACGCCCGGATCAGTTGGCGGGAGCTGGGGGAGCGGGTCCACCTCGCTCCGAGCTCGGTGGCCGACCGCGTGCGTCGCCTCGAAGAACGCGGCCTGATCCGCGGCTATGCCGCCCAGGTCGATCCCGCCGCCTTCGGACGGACGGTGCGGGCGGTGATCGATGTGGGGCTGCCACCGGGCGACGATCCCGCTCCCTTCGAGGCACTGCTCGCCGGCAGGGAGGAGGTCGCCTTCGCCGCCTACGTCACGGGGCCGAGCGACTACACGATCGTGGTCGACTGTGCCGGCGCGGCCGGCCTCGACACCTTCATCCGCTGGCTGAAGGCCGACGCGGGCGTCGCCCGCACGGAGAGCCGTTTCGTCCTGCGCCCCCTGATCGGCTGATCAGCCGGGTCAGTGAGCACCCCGGGTTCAGTGAGCACCCCACGTAAACGTCTGCTTGACGAGGTCGAGGTAGATGAAGGTCTCGGTGCTCACCACACCTTCCACACGGCGGATGCGGTTGGTGAGGTCGAGCAGGTCGGCGTCGTCACTCACCACCACCTCGCACATCAGGTCGAACGAGCCGGCGGTCACCACGAGGTAGTCGATGTCGGTCATCTGCTGCAGCGCCTTGGCGATCCCGTCGGACGGGCCTTCGGTGCGCACCCCGATCATCGCCATCCGTCGGTATCCGATCGACAGCGGGTTGGTGACCGCGACGACCTGCATGATCCCGGCGTCGAGCAACCGCTGCACCCGTTGACGGACGGCGGCCTCCGAGAGCCCGACGGCGGCGGCGAGGCGCGTGTACGGCGCTCGTCCGTCGGCCTGGAGGCGTTCGATGATCGCTCGATCGACGTCGTCGAGCACGTTGGGGGCGCGGTTCATCGCTGCGAATACTGTCGGTCGACCCGCTCTCGTGCAACTGAATCCGTCGCGAAACACGCCGTTCATCATCGATTCCCTTGCGCGCCACTCCTGATCCGTGCGAGCGTTGGCACCGCATGGGCGGCCCGCTGAGTCAAGAGATGGTCAACGGCGTGGTAGAACGGACGCGTCCGCCCAGCTCAAGGGGTGGTCGGCATCGCCCGCTTCGACGGCACACTCGGGGGAGTTGAGATCGTGACTGCAGCACATTCGGTCGACCACACGACCATCGGGGTCCGTGGCAGCGTCGAGCTGACCGACGTCACCAAGCGCTTCGGCACGATGGTCGCCGTCGACAAGCTCAACCTCACGGTCGAGCCGGGCGAGTTCCTGTCGCTGCTCGGCCCGAGCGGTTGCGGCAAGACCACCACGCTGCGCATGCTCGCCGGCTTCGAACAGCCCGACGAGGGGTACATCCGCATCAGCGGTGACTACGTGCAGGGCGTGCCGCCCTACAAGCGTGACGTGAACACCGTGTTCCAGGCCTACGCCCTCTTCCCGCACATGACCGTCGCCGAGAACGTGGCCTACGGCCTGCGCCAGAAGGGCGTCAACAAGTCCGAGATCGCCGCCCGCGTCGCCGAGGCGCTCGCGATGGTGAAGATGAGCAAGCTCGCCGAACGCAAGCCCAAGCAGATGTCAGGCGGACAGCAGCAGCGTGTCGCGGTCGCTCGTGCGCTCGTCAACCGGCCGAGCGTGTTGTTGCTCGACGAGCCGCTCGGAGCGCTCGACCGCAAGCTGCGCGAGGAGATGCAGATCGAGCTGAAGCTCCTCCAGAGCCAGCTCGGCATCACCTTCATCTTCGTCACCCACGACCAGGAAGAGGCCATGGGCATGAGCGATCGCATCGCGATCATGCTCGACGGTCACATCGAGCAGCTCGCCGACCCCGAGACCGTGTACGAGCGGCCGGCGTCGGCGTTCGTCGCCGGCTTCATCGGTCGCAACAACTTCTGGCGGGGCACGTCCAACGGCGCCGGTGTCCGCGCCAACGACGGCACCGTGTTCGTCAGTTCGACGCCGGAAGAACGCGTCGCCGCCGGCGACTCGGCGCTCGCCGCGGTGCGGCCGGAGTGCATCTCGTTGTCGAGCACCGACCCGGGCCGCGAGTTCAACCAGGTCGCCGGCACGGTGGCGAGCGTCTCGCACTTCGGTGACGTGCTCCAGTACGTGGTGCGCACCACCGAGCGCGACATCATCGCCCTCCTGCCCCGGCAGGGAGCGCCCCGCCTCGCCCCCGGCGACGAGGTGTGGTCGCACTGGAGCGACGCCGACGTCTACCAGTTCTCCGCCGACCAGGCCGACCTCGTGCTCGTCGAGCCGGCAGCGGATGCCACCGGCTGATCGCCGACGACCAGTTCCATTCCAGTCAACATCGCCCACCGACTCCCTCGTGAAGGAGACATCCAGATGACCAAGCGCCCCGCGCCGATCTCGATCCTGGCCCCCGAGAGCTTCCGTGCGAAGCTCTCGCGCCGTGCACTGTTCCAGATGGGAGGTGCAGCTGCGGGCCTCGCCGTCCTCGCCGCGTGCGGGAGCGACGACGAGGGCGACTCGAGCGGCAGTGCCGGGACCACCGGGGGCACTTCGGCGTCGACGCCCGAGGGCAGCGTGCTCGGCGACTACAGCAACGTCGTCAACAGCGCGTCCGGCAACCTGGCCATGTACACCTGGGGTGACTACAACGACCCCGAGATCGTCGGCGCGCTCGCCGAGTCCACGCTCGGCGTGTCGATGAAGGTCGACTACTACGCGAGCAACGAGGACCTCATCGTCAAGCTCGAGGCCTCGCAGGGCACGAGCGGGTTCGACATCGTGGTCCCCACCGGCGCCTATCTGCCGCAGATGATCCAGAAGGGGCTCCTGCAGAAGCTCGACATGTCGAAGATCCCGAACTTCGTCAACGTCGATCCGGCCTACACCAGTCGCGACTGGGACCCGAACAACGAGTACAGCATCTGCAAGAACTGGGGTTCGACCGGTTGGATGTGGAACAAGACGCTCACCGGCGTCGACTCCATCTCCACGTGGCAGGAGTTCATCGACGTCGCGATGAACCAGGCCAGCGGTCAGACCGCGGTGCTCGACACCGCCCCGAACGTCGCCGGCATGTACTTCTGGGCGAACGGCATCAACTGGACCACCGAGGAGGCCGCCGATCTGGACGCCTACGAGGCGTTCATCGTGGACGAGTTCGCCCAGCACATCAAGGCGTTCGACAGCTACCCGTCGACGAAGATCGCCGAGGGCGCGTACACGCTCGCGATGGCGTGGAACGGCGACGCCCGCCAGGCGTTCGTCCGCATCGCCGATGCCGGCGGTGACCCGTCCGAGTGGGCGTGGGCGCTCGGCGCGCCGGCCACGGAGATCTGGATGGACACCTACTGCATCGCGACGGGTGCCCCGAACCCCGACGCCGCGCACGCCTGGATCAACTGGCTGCTCACGCCCGAGGTCTCGATCAAGGACCTCAACTACCACGGCTACAACAGCGGCATGAAGAACATCGACACGCTGCTCGCCGAGCTGATCCCCGACATCGTCGATGCGGACATGATCTTCTTCTCCGACGAGCAGGTCGCCTCGATGCAGACCGGCGCCGTGAACAGCGCCCAGGAGCGCTTGGTCGACATCTTGAACAAGGTGAAGGCGAAGGCGGCCGGCTGATCCGGTCGGCCGGCGTCGAGGAGGGAGCACCGCACCATGGCGATCGCACAGGTGTCGTCGGGGGCGATCGGCCCCGACAAGGATCGGAAGTGGGGGGCACCCAAGTGGGTGCTCGCCGCTCCGTCGATCGTCTGGTACGCCGCGTTCTTCGTGGTCCCGATCGTGTTCATCGTGCTGTACTCGTTCGGCACGAAGAACGCGGCCTCGACGTCGGGCGTGCCCGTCGACCTCGGCTCGTTCAGCCTGCAGAACTACCAGGACGCGTTCTCCGACGTCTTCTTCAAGACGTTCCGGGCGACCATCCGCATCGCCGTCACCGCGACGGTGCTGTGCTCGTTGATCGGTCTGCCGGTCGCGTACTTCCTGGCGTTCAAGGTCAGTGAGAAGTGGCGGGCGATCCTGCTCGCGATGATCATCGTCCCGAGCTTCACCAGCTTCTTGATCCGCACGCTCGCATGGCGCATCCCACTCGCACCCAACGGCACCCTGTCGAAGTGGCTCCAGGACTGGGGGGTGCTCGACGGTCCGATCCAGCTGCTCGAGACCCAGACGGCCGTGCAGATCGCCCTGGTCTACAACTACCTGGGGTTCATGATCCTGCCGCTGTTCGTCGCACTCGACCGGATCGAGCCGGGGCTGCGCGAGGCCAGCAAGGATCTCGGCGCCGGCCGCCTGACGACGTTCATGCGGGTCACGTTCCCGCTCGCCGGCCCGGGCATTGCAGCCGGTGTGCTGCTGACGTTCATCCCGATGTGCGGCGACTTCGTGACCGCCACGGTGCTCGGCGGTGCCGACGGCAACATGATCGGCGCCATGATCGACAGCCAGTTCAAGGGCGCGCAGGACTGGCCGCTCGGGTCGGCGATGGCGGTGATGATGATCGGCGCGGTGCTGCTGGTGCTCGGTATCGGCTACGTGGTCGTGTCGATCGTTCGTCTGGTGCTGCGCCGGATGCGCAGCGTGACCCTGCCGGAGGTGGCCCGATGACCGCTGCGATCGCTCCCACGTCGGCTCCGTCCTCGACGCCCGTGCAGCGCCTGAAGCAGCGGCCCGACCCGATCCGGATCGCGATGGCGGTGTGGACCACGCTCGTGCTGCTGTTCATGTTCATCCCGATCGCGCTGGTGGTCCTGCACTCGTTCAACAAGGGTGGATCGTTCTCGATCTGGTCGAACGCGACGAGCACGAAGTGGTGGGGTGAGCTGTTCTTCGCCGACGAGACCTGGTCGCTCGTCGTCCGGTTCGTGGTCATCATGGTGCTGTTCCTCGGTGTCCCGAAGCTCGTCAAGCGGGTCAACGGCGGGATCAATCGCCATGTCGAGCGGTGGGCGGGTGTCACCGGCTTCGTGGTCGCGCTGGTGTTGAACTGGATCCTCACCAACGGCTACCGCGACATCTTCCGCAACGCAGGTCTCGGTGATGCGATGCGGAACAGTTTCATCGCCGCTTTCGGCGCCACGTTGATCGCCGTGCTCATCGGTGGTCTGGCCGGCGTCGGCCTCGCCCGCCGACCGGGCTGGTGGACCGGGCCGTTCATGGCGGTCCTGTTCCTCATCCTCGTCACCCCGGAGATCATGGACGGCATCGCCCTCCTCGGTTGGTTCGTGCGGATCGGCCAGTTGCCCGGGCTCGGGTTCTTCGACGAGGGCATGGTGCGCCTGTGGGTGGGCCAGTCGCTCTACTCCTCGGCGGTCGTCACCCTCATCGTGCGCGCTCGGCTCGCCGGCCTCGACGACGCGCTCGAGGAGGCCGCAGCCGACCTCGGCGCCACGCCGTCGCGGGCGTTCCGCCAGATCACGTTGCCGCTGATCTCCTCTGCGCTGGTCGCCGGCGGTCTGCTGTCGTTCACGCTCTGCCTCGACAACACGATCATCTCCAGCCTCGTCAGCACCGCCGGTTCGTCCACGTACCCGGTGTTCGTGCTGGGCGCGATCAAGAGCACGATCAAGCCCTCGGTCGGTGTCGCCGCAGTGGTGCTGTTCGCGATGACCATCGCGGCGTTGGCGTTCGTCGCCGTCGTGCTGCGTCGATCGGGCGACTCGTCGTCGCAGATCGCCGCAACGATGACCGGCAGCTGATCCGACCATGCGTGTCGTCGTGGTGGGCGCCGGCATGGCCGGGCTCACGTGCGCCCTGGCGCTGCAGGCGGGTGGCGCCGATGTCACGGTGCTCGAGGGCGGGCAGCGGCTCGGCGGCCGGGCGCGCACGGTGCGTTCGGTGTTCCATCACGGTCGCTACGTCGAGAGCGGCGCGGAGTGGATCGACACCGACCACCACCGCATGCGAGGTCTGCTCGACCGATACGGCCTGACCCTGCAGGGTGTCGGCCAGGAGTGGACGACGATCCGGCGGATGCTGTTCCGCGACGGGCGCATGCACACCGTCGACGAGATCCGGCTGCTCGATCCGTCGGTCGATGATCAGTTGAGGCGTCTGGATGACGCGTTCGAGCGGATCGCGGACGGCATCGACGACCCTGCCCGGCCCGACCTGCACCCGGCGGCCGCTCAGCACGACGCGAGATCGGTCGCCGATGTCGCCGCGGAGGCCGACCTCGGTGAGCTCGCCACGCTGTTCGCCCGACGGAACTGCCAGGGGGAGTTCGCCGCCGAGCAACGCGAGATCTCGTCGTTGTTCGTCGCCCAACAGCGCGCCCAGATGCGTGTGCACGGCATCGAGGGGACGGTTCGGGCGCACCGTCTCGAGGGTGGCCTCGACGCACTGGTGCAGTGCCTCGTCGACGATCTCGCTCCCGGCACGATCCGGCTCGGCGAGACGGTGCGACGGATCCAGTGGGACGGCGAGGGCGTGCAGGTGCACACCGACCTCGGTGTGCACGTCGGTGCGCACGTCGTGCTGGCCTGCTCGCTCGTCCCCCTCCGCTCGGTTCAGTTCGCGCCCGAGCTGCCGGTGCCGCTGTCGCGGGCGATCCGCGAACTCGGCTACGGCACGATCACCAAGACGGCGCTGCAGTTCGAGTCCCGGCGATGGCCCGAGGGGTACGCCACCACGTCGCTGCCGGCGCAGCGGGTGTACGAGCCGACCGTCGATCAAGGCGGCGAGTCGGGCGTGCTCATGGCCTACGCAGGCGGTGACGGCGGGCGGCGGCTCGCGGTGCTCGACGAACCGGCGCGCATCGCCGCGGTCGCTGATGACCTGCGTGCGATGTACGGCCTGGCCGAGGCACCGATCGGCGCGTTCTCGCGGGCGTGGTCGAACGAACCCCGCTTCGGCGGCAGCTACGCGGCGTACGGGCCTGGTCAGGTGACCGCGCACTGGGACGTGGTGCGACGGCCGTGCGGTCCGATCCGGCTGGCGGGGGAGGCGGTCGCGACGTGGACCGGCTACCTCGAGGGCGCGGTGGAGAGCGGCGAACGGGCAGCAGAGGAGATCCTCGGGACGGTGTGACTCCCGTCTTGGCTCGATCAAATACTTGACTGAGTCCAGAATCAAGCGGATGATGACGGCATGCGACATGCAGCCGACACCTTCGGCATCCTCCTCCGGGAACGCGGCGTCCAGGTCACGGCCCAGCGCGTGGCCTTGATGCGCGCCGTTGCCGAGCACCCGCACGCCACCGCCGACATCCTCGCCGACCAGGTGCGTGCCGTCATCGGCACCGTGTCACGTCAGGCCGTGTACGACTCGCTCGGCGTCCTCGTCGATCGCGGGCTGCTGCGCCGCATCCAGCCGGCCGGGTCGCCCGCCCGGTACGAGGGTCGTGTCGGCGACAACCACCACCACCTCATCTGTCGCGAGTGCGGCGCCACGGTCGACGTCGACTGCGCCGTCGGCGCGATGCCCTGCCTCATCGCGAACGACGACCACGGCTACGAGATCGACGAGGCCGAGGTCGTCTACTGGGGTCGCTGCCCCGCCTGCCGATCCGCCGCCCACCCCTGACCGCCGACCGTCCCCGCCCCCGAACCCCCTGAGCAACCCTCGAACAGCAGAAGGAACCGCCATGAGTGACGACACCGCCCTCCAGGTCAACGACAGCGTGCAGCGCTGCCCCGTGATGTCCGGCCCCCACGCCGCCCACACCGCCGTGGGTTCCACCGCCAACCAGCACTGGTGGCCCGAACAGGTCAACCTGCGCATCCTCGACCAGCACTCGGGGCGGTCGAACCCGATGGGTCCCGACTTCGACTATGCCGAGGCCTTCGCCGGTCTCGACCTCGACGCGCTCACCGCCGACGTCGACGCCCTGATGACCGATTCCCAGGCGTGGTGGCCCGCCGACTACGGCCACTACGGCCCGTTCTTCATCCGCATGGCCTGGCATGCCGCCGGCACCTACCGCATCCACGACGGTCGCGGTGGCGCCGGTTCGGGCGCCCAGCGGTTCGCCCCGCTCAACAGCTGGCCCGACAACGCCAACCTCGACAAGGCCCGCCGCCTGCTGTGGCCGATCAAGCAGAAGTAC
>CAUJET010000182.1 GCA_963169665.1 Actinomycetota bacterium
GCGAGAGTGCGTAGACGATGCCGGCGACCGAGGCGGCGTTCGTCGCGAGTCCGAGTTGGCGGGCGCCCCATCGGACGCCGGCGCCGCCGAGGAACAGCAGCGTGCCGATCCAGAGCCGATGCGCGATCCAGTCGGGCACGCCGAGCCGGTCGAAGACCCAGAACCAGGGGCCGGACGGCCACAGGTAGGCGATCGTCTGGTGCGGGACCCACCCGGCGAACTGGCGCGTGTCCCAGCTGAACGGGGCGTCGGCCACGAGGCGACCCGGATCGAGGTAGAGGAACAGCTTCGTGTCGGTCGGCATCCGTCCCGGCGCAGCGGTGATCGCCGGGAGGTACGTCAGCGCCGCCAGGACCAGCAGGCCGGGGGAGGGCAGCCGTGGACGCCGCAACCGGCCGGTGCGGCCGTTCACGCCCGCCCGCTCACGGGATGGCGCCGAGGACGCCGTACAGGCCGGTGAGCGCGACGATGCCGGCGGCGCTCATCGCGATCGTGAGGCCCCAGCCCTCCTCGTGCTCCTCGGGCCACCAGGCCGCGGCGGAGATGAACAACGGGAACGCCGTGTACAGAAAGCGCGGGCGTGCCGTGACGGTGCTGGGCAGCACCATCAGCGCGAGCACCACGAGCGCGAACGCCACCATCGGCCACGGCAGGCGGCGCTTCCACAGCACGACGAGCAGGGCGATCATCGCCATGACGGAGACGGCGGTGAGCGTGTCGGTGGGCGACGACAGCGGGCGGGTGAACGCCTCGAGGGTGTTCTTGATGGCCGTGAGCCCGAAGCTCGTCCCCTCGTCCCAGGCCTCGGTCTGCACACGGAACCACGCCCATTCGCCGGTGCGGTCGTACAGGTAGAGCTGGAACGCGACGAAGCCGATCGGGGCGAGGACCGGGGCGATCAGGGATCGCCAGTCGCGATCGTCCTTGATCGCGAAGAAGGCGGCGACCGCGCATGCGACGATGAGTCCGATTCCGTTCGGACGGGTGCCCGAGCCGATCGCGGCGAGCAGGCCGGCGGCGAGCCAGTGCTTGCGGTGCAGCATGAGCAGACATCCGGCCGCCACCGTGATCAGCGTGGCCTCGGAGTAGGTGAGGCTGAGCGCGACGCTGCCGGGGAAGAAGCACATCAGCACCATCGCCCGGTAGGCGATGCGCGGACCGAAGAGGTCGCGCGCGATGAGGCCGACCAGGTAGATCGCCACGGCGCCGAGCACGAAGTTGATGAACAGGCTGGCGAACACGTCGCCGCCGGGCAGCACGTGGTCGAGCGTGCGGACGAGCATCGGGTACACGGGGAAGAACGCGGCGCGCGCTTCCATGTCGTTGTAGGTGACGTCGGGAGGGATCGAGGTGGGGTACCAGTCGCGGATGATGCGCAGGTACCAGGCGCCGTCCCACGAGGTGAGCACCTGGGTGATGAGGCCGACCGCGTTCTTCGGGCGCGGCTCACCCAGGCGGTTGGCCTCGGCGACCTCCTGGGCGGCGACGATGGCGGCGCCGGCGATGACGCACAGACGCGAAGCGAGATAGGCGATCGAGACACGCTTGAGGTACGAGGGCCACGGCGACGACTCGGTGTGCGTGGGCAGTTCGGCGGTGCCGGTGGCGGTACTCATGGGCCGCCCGAAGCTACCACCGGTGCATCGGCAGGATGCGTTGCCTCGGGCCGAACTTGGGTGCGCCGTTGCCGTCGAGGTTGAGCAGTCTCAGCACGCGTCCCCGCTGGCCACGGAATGGTTCGAGCAGTTGGAGCATCCGTTCGTCGGTGCCTCGCGGCTCGCCGGCGAGCGCCCAGGCGACGGTGTTCTTGAAGTGGAAGTCGCCGACCGGGAGTGCGTCGGGTTCGCCGAACGCGGTGCCGAGCACGGTGCCGATCGTCCACTCGCCGACGCCCGACAGCAGCACGAGCCGGCTCGCCACCTCGGCGGTCGAGAGTTCGCTCCACGCCCACAGGTGCGATGCATGCTTGGCGACGGTGACGAGCGGTTCGGCGCGTTTGCGTTCGATGCCGAGCGGGTGGAACCACCACGACGGCGTGGCCGCGAGCCGATCGGGGTCGGGGGGGAGTCGGAGTTCGGGATGCGGGCCCGGAGCCCGGTCCCCGAGTTCGGTGCACAGCCGACGCCACTGGCGCATCGCCTCGCCGGCGGTGATGCGCTGGGCGAGGATGGTGGGCAGGAGGTCGTGGTAGAGCGTGCCGCTCGCACCCAGGCGCAGACCGGGGTGGTTGCGCTGGGCGTCGAGCAGCGCCCGGGGTGCGTCGACGAACACCACCGGACGGTCGAGGTCGCCCACGAGCGCCGGCACGCGGGCGAGGAGCCAGTCGCCGCCAGGGCCCCAGGCGCTCGTGCGCAGGGTGCCGTCGCGCCAGTCGAGGCGGAGCGTGCCGGGCCCGTCGGGGGTGAGCGTCGCCCGCCAGAACTCGCCGGGATCGAGCCTCGTGGTCGGGTCCCACCGGCCGTTGCGCAGCGGGGCGAGGGTGTGGCGTTGCGGGAGCCGGACGTCGTCGCCCGATTCCGGTGGCGCCAGCAGCATCTGCACGCTGCGAACGTAGCCGCGGGGTGCCACACCCTGCGGTGACACCGGCCGATGTGCGCGTGACATCGGACGTGACACCGGACGTGACATCAGCGGGCCGGCCCGAGGCCGGGTCGCGACCCCTCGGGTCTAGGCTCCGCGGCATGCCACGTCATCGTCGGGTCCTGTCGCTGTGGGTCACGACGGGTCTCGTGATCGGGTTCGGGGGAGCGGCGCTCGGCCTCGGCGGTGCCGGCGTCGCCCAGGCGTGCAGCTGTGTCGGCTTCACCGACGACGAGGCGTTCGAGGCCGCTGACGTTGTGTTCGTCGGCAACGTGGTCGACGTCGACGCTCCGGGCGTGGTCGGCAGCTCCCTCGATCCGAAGCGCTACACCGTCGAGGTCTCGGACGTCTACAAGGGCGAGGCCTCGGAGCTGCAGGACGTCGTGACCGCCGTGGAGGGTGCGAGCTGCGGCGCCGACCTCGGCGGCGGCCCGTGGCTGGTCTTCGGTCGCGCCGTCGTCGACGGCCAGGAGTCGGTCGACGGTGAGCCCGACGCACGCACCGGCGACGTCAGGACGAGCCTGTGCAGCGGCAACCGCGCGGTCGGCGTGACCGTGGTCCCCGCTTCGTTCGGCTCGCCACGTGCGCCCGCGGCAGCACGGGACACGACATTGTCGACGGATGCGCCGACCAGCGGGAAGAACTCGACGGCCGGGCTGCTCGTGCTCATCGGTGTGGTCGTCATCGTCGGCACCGGTGCGCTGGTGCTGACGCTGAAGTACCGCAAGCGCTGACGCCTCCGGCGTCCCCTTCGGGTCGTGGTCGACCGATCGGCAACGATGACGGCATGACCGAAGCCTCCGACACCGTCGTCCGCACCGAGCCCCGTCCGGGCATCGCCCAGCTGACGCTCAGCCGGCCGGACAAGCTCAACGCGATGACGGGTGAGCTCGTCCAGTCGCTGCACGAGCACCTCGATGCGATCGCGGTCGACCAGTCGGTTCGAGTGGTGGTGCTCACCGGCGCCGGCCGTGGCTTCTGCGCCGGCCTCGATCTCGGCGGCTACGGCACGGCGCCGCACACGGAGGGGATGGGGCGTACCCAGGCCGGCTTCGCGGTGCAGAAGCACATCGCCTCGCTGATCCCGCATCTGCGGTCGCTGCCCCAGCCGGTGATCGCCGCGGTGAACGGTGCGGCCGCCGGTGGCGGGTTCGCGCTGGTGCTGGGCAGCGACGTCCGTCTCGCTGCGCGTGCCGCGAAGTTCAACGCGGCGTTCATCCGCATCGGCCTGTCGGCGTGTGACATCGGGACGAGCTGGGTGCTGCCGCGGTTGATCGGCGCGTCGCGAGCGCAGGAGCTGATGCTCACGGGTCGCGTGTTCGACGCCGAGGAGGCCTATCGAATCGGTCTGGTCGTCGACCTCGTCGACGACCACGCCCTGCTCGACACGGCGTACGCGAAGGCCGAGCAGATCATGCTGAACGCGCCGTTCGGTGTGGCGCTCACCAAGGAGGGCATGTGGAGCGCCCTCGAGATCCCCGGCATGCAGGCCGCGATCGATCTGGAGAACCGCCAGCAGATCATGGCCAGCGCCACCGCCGATCACCGCGAGGCGATGACCGCGTTCCTCGAGCGCCGTCCGCCCCGCTACACCAACACCTGACCAGGTTCCGTGAGCGCCACCCGCACATGGTGCGGGTGCGGCTCACGGATGTGGTCCGCCGGTGAGCGCGACCCGCAGATGGTGCGGGTGCGGCTCACGGAACCGGAGCGCACCCCTTCGGTACGGTGCGGCCATGGACACGATGGCAGCAGCGGTCAGGTGGGGCGAGACGTGGGAGCGGGCGTGGCAGGCGGGCGACGTGGCGTCGATCGTGGCGCTCTACGCCACCGGTGCCTCGTACCGGTCGTTGCCGTTCCGTGAGCCCGAGGACGGGGGCGCGCTCGGGTACGTGAGCCGCACCTTCGCCGAGGAGTCGCAGGTGTGGTGTCGGTTCGGCCCGCCGATGGTCGCGGGCTCGCGTGCCACGGTCGAGTGGTGGGCGGCCTTCGACGAGACAGGGGCGGCCATCACGCTCGCCGGGGCGACGGTGCTGCGGTTCGACGCGTCGGGGCTGGTCGTCGACCACGTCGACTACTGGGTGCAGGCCGACGGCAGGGTCGACCCGTTTCCGGGCTGGGCGGTTCCGTGAGCGTCACCCGCACATGCTGCGGGTGCGCCTCACGGAACGATCGGGTCAGCGGCTGCTGAGCTCCACCGGGGTGACGGTGGGGAAGTGACAGGCCACGAAGTGGCCCTCGCCCACGGCACGCAACTGGGGCTCCTCGCTGCGGCAGATGTCCTGGGCGGCGGGGCAGCGCGGGTTGAAGCGGCAGCCCGGCGGCGGCAGCACCGGCGACGGCGGCTCGCCCTCGATCGCGGTCTTGGTGACCGCCACCTCGGGATCGGGCACGGGGATCGAGTTCAGCAGCACCGACGTGTAGTGGTGCGCCGGGTTCTCGTACAGCACGTCCGACGGGGCGACCTCGCAGATCTTGCCGAGGTACATCACGGCCACGCGGTCGCTGATGTTCTTCACCACGGCGAGGTCGTGGGCGATGAAGATCAGCGTGAGGCCGTACTCGGCCTTCAGGTCCTCGAGCAGGTTGAGCACCTGCGCCTGCACGCTCACGTCGAGCGCGCTCACGGGCTCGTCGCAGATGATCAGCGACGGGTCGAGCACGAGCGACCGGGCGATCGAGATGCGCTGGCACTGGCCGCCGGAGAACTGGTGCGGCTGGCTCTCGCCGGCGCGAACCGGGTCGATGCCGACCTCTTCGAGGATGCCGTCGACCTTCTTGGCGCGATCGGCGTCGGTGCCGCGCTTCCAGATGTTGAGCGGTTCCATCACGATCTGGCGCACCTTGCGACGCGGGTTGAGCGATGAGATGGGGTCCTGGAAGATCATCTGCATGCGGGTGCGGGCTTCGCGCATGGCGTCGCCCTGCATGGCGGTGAGCTCCTTGCCCTCGAACTGCACGGAGCCGCTCGTGGGGCGGGGGAGCTGCATGATGGCGCGGCCGGTGGTGCTCTTGCCGCAGCCCGATTCGCCGACGAGGCCGAGGGTCTCGCCCTTCAACACGTCGAGGCTGATGCCGCTGACGGCGTTCACCTTCAGGCCCGTGCGGCCGACGGGGAACTCGACGACGAGGTCCTCGATGCGCAGCAGGACGTCGGGGGAGTCGCGCAGGTGCGCCTTGCCGGTACCGGCCATGTCAGTTGCCTCCTGCGGCGGCGAGTGCGTCCGTCGCGTGCTTCGACGCAGCGATCCGCACCTTGGCCTCGTGATAGGCCTCGCTGCCCACGGGATACCAGCAGGCGTAGAGGTGGTTGGGGTCCTCGGCGGTCGCGATCAACGGCGGTTCCTCGTTGATGCACTTCTCGGCGGCATACGGGCAACGAGGTGCGAAGCGACAGCCCTTCGGCGGGTTCACCAGGTCGGGGGGCCGGCCGGCGATGGCGCTGAGCCGGGTGTGGCTGCGGTCCTCGAGCTTGGGGATGCTGTTGAGCAACGCCTCGGTGTAGGGCATCTTCATGTTCGCGAACAGGCCCTTGGTGCTGGCCTTCTCGACGAGCTTGCCGCCGTACATGACGGCGATCTCGTCGGTGTGGCCGGCGACGACGCCGAGGTCGTGGGTGACGAGCACGAGCGACATGTTGCGGTCGCGGCGCTGCTCGCCGAGCAGGTCGAGGATCTGGGCCTGCACGGTCACGTCGAGGGCGGTGGTGGGCTCGTCTGCGAAGAGTGCGGTGGGGCCGCAGGCGAGGGCGATGGCGATCATGACGCGCTGGCGCATGCCGCCCGACATCTCGTGCGGGTACTGCTCGAGGCGACGCTTGGCCTCGGGGATCCGCACGTCCTGCAGGAGGCGCTCGGCGGTGGCCAGTGCGTTCTGCTTGGTCATGCCGAGGTGGATCTGGAGCGGCTCGGCGATCTGGCGGCCGATCTTCATCACCGGGTTCAGCGACGTCATCGGGTCCTGGAAGATCATCGCCATCTCCTTGCCCCACACGCTGCGCATCGCCTTGCGGTCGAGGTTGCCGATCTCACGGCCCTCGAACTTGATGCTGCCGCCGCGGATGGTGCCGCGAGGGGGGAGGAGTCCCATGATCGAGCGGGACAGGATGGTCTTGCCGGAGCCCGACTCGCCCACGATGCCGAGGGCCTTGCCGCGGTCGAGCGTGAAGCTGACGCCGTCGACGGCCCGCACGACGCCTCGCGGCGTCTTGAAGTGGGTGGTGACGTCCTTCAGTTCGAGGAGGGGCCCGTCGATGTCACGGGCGGATGCCTGGATCTGCGTGCTCATACCCCAGCCTGCCGGATGTCGAAGCGACGGCCGAGGCGGTCGCCGATGATGTTGAACGAGAGGACGGTGAGGAAGAGCATCATGCAGGGGAAGATCGTCGCCCACCAGAACTCGTCGATCTTGTTGCGGTTCTCGTCGATCAGCTTGCCCCAGGTGGGCGTGCCGACCTCGACGCCGAGGCCGAGGAAGGCGAGTGCTCCTTCGGCGGCGATGAGGATCGACAGGCCGGTGAAGGCGACCGTGAGGATGGCCGGGATGAGGTTGGGCAGGATCTCGCGGAACATCACGCGACCCGGCTTGGCGCCGAGGCTGCGGGCGGCGAGCACGAACTCGCGTTCACGCAGCGACAGCGTCTGCGCCCGCACGATGCGGGCCAGGGGAGCGGTGGCCAGGATGCCGAGGGTGAACACGATCGTCCACTTGCGGCTCAGCCAGCCGAGCCACGACGTGTCCTCGGCCAGGTCGGAGAGCCGGTTCACGAGGATGATCGCGAGCAGCAGCGCCGGGAGGGCGAGCAGGCAGTCGGTGATGATCATCACGACGCGGTCGACCCAGCCGCGGAAGTAGCCGGCGATCACTCCGAGCACGCCGCCGACGACGATGCCGAACACCGTGGCGAACACGCCTACCTGCAACGAGGTGCGTGCCCCGTAGATGGTCTTCGAGAAGACGTCGTTACTCACGCCGTCAGTACCGAACCAGGCCGTCCAGCTCGGACCCCACTCGTAGCGTCCGGGCCGGCCGTCGGGACCGGGGATCAATGCATCCGGGTACGGGATGAACGACAGGTAGTCGGCGAAGATCGCCATGAGCGTCAGGCCGCCCAGGAAGACGACGGCGGACACAAGCCCGAAGCCCGGCCACTTCAGTTTGCGCTGCTTTCCACGTGGCGCCGGCAGGGCGGTGGCGGGTGCCGCCGGCTCCGGCGTGGTGGTGCTGGGATCGATGGTGGTGGTCATGTGGTGTTCCCCGTGATCCTCAGGCCAGCGCTCGTGCGTGGCGGATGCGTGGGTCGAGCACGCCGTACATCAGGTCGACGATCAGGTTCACGAACACCACGCTCGCCACGAGGATCGCTGCCGCACTCTGTACCGTGAAGAGATCCTTGCTGAGGATTGCGCTGACGAGCATCGTGCCCATGCCGTCGAGGTCGAAGAACTGCTCGGCGACGATCGCGCCGCCGACTATGCCGCCGATCTGCAGACCGACGCTGGTGAGCAGCGAGAACAAGGAGTTGCGCAGCGCGTGTACCCAGAGCACCCGCCGAGGCGACACGCCCTTGGCGCTGGCGAGGGTGACGAAGTCGGCCTGCAGCGTCATCACCATGTCGCCGCGGAGCAGGCGGCTGAACACGGCGGCGATCGGCAGGGTGAGCACGAGCGTCGGTACGAAGAAGTTACGGAAGTGCTCACCGAGGTCCTGCCACGGGTACACCTTGTCGCCGACACGTGGGAACCAGCCGCCGAAGGTGATCTGGTAGTCGGAGAGCGGACCGGGGAGTCCGATCGTGTTCTCCTTGATTAGCACGAGGGTGACGATCGGCGCGAGCACGATGGCCGGCGCCGAGACGAAGGCGAACGAGGCGCCGCTGCCGATCTTGTCGAACCAGCTGTCGCGCTTGTATGCCTGGCGGACGGCGAATGGAACGGAGATGATCAGACCCCAGACGATGGCGTAGAAGCCGAGGAGCAGTGTCGTCATGACTCGGCCCGAGATCAGTGACGACACAGGCTGCGAGTTCGGGACGCTGAAGCCCATGTCGCCGGTGACCATGCCCTTCAGCCAGAAGAAGTACTGGGTGAAGTAGTTGCTGTCGAGCCGGTACTTGGCGGTGGTGGCATCGATCAGCGCCTGGTCGGCGGTGCCACCGAGCAGCGTGCGGGCGGGATCGCCCGGTGCGTTCAAACCGAGTCGCATCAGGACCATCACGACGAACGTGACGATGAAGAAGACGATGGCGAACTGACCGAATTTCTGCAGGGCGTAACGCACTCGTGACCTCGTGAGCAGGTGGTGGTCGGACGGGAGTCGGAGACCGGGGAGCGAGCAGCGCGCCGCCCCGCCGTGTCAGGTCGTGTGGGGAACCGGCAGCGCCGGGCGGCGCACCTCGAGGGGCACGCCACCCGGCGATGTCGAAGGACGGATCAGGCTTCGGGGTCGATCCACATGGCGTGCATGTAGAACTGGCCCGAGAAGCCGGCGCCGTCACGCGCCTTCGTGCCATCAGGCAGGTTCCATTCGCCCAGGCCTTGCACGGCAGGGCTGTGCGGGGTCCCCCAGATGGTCCACGAGCCGGGAAGCTGGAAGCACTGCTCCGCCATGCGTCGATTCACGTTCTCCGCATACTCGCGACGCTTGTCCGGATCCTGCTCTCCCCGAGCGAGTTCGAGGTTCTCGTCGACGACAGGGTCGCGCAGACGCCCGAAGTTCAACGACAACTCTCCCTCAGGACGAGCGCCCGACGAATGCCACCAGTAGTATTGGTTGTCCACCACGGTGCCAGCATGGTTGCGCCAGCCGTACATGAAGAACTCGGGATCTCCGAACAGCGCCTTGGTGATGAACTGGTCTTGTGGAACCTGGATGATCTCGATATCGACACCGATCTCCGACCAGTACCCCTGCAAGATCTCCGCGGTCTGCGCGTTGATCGCCGACACGGTGGTGCCGTACTTCAGACCTGTGACGGGTCCGACCTCGGCCTCGTACTCCTCGATCAGCGCCCGAGCGCCTTCGACGTCCTGAGCGGTGTCCAGCCCGTTGTCCTCGAGGTATCCCTCCTGGCCGGGCGAGAAGAGGCCGTTCGCCACCGGGAGGATGCCGTTTGCCGTGAGATCAATCATCTGTTGACGATCAATTGCCTTGAACAGCGCACAACGGACGCGCTTATCCTGCAGTGGGCTGGCCTTTTCGAGGTTCAGGAGAATGAAGTTCGTTTCCGTGAACGTGTCCTGCTCCTGCATCGGGAACTCGTCGGGCACCTCGCGGAACTCGCTGATGACGGCAGCGGAGGACGTGGAGAAGATGTCGATGTCTCCGGCCTCGAGCGCCTCCGCAGCGGTCTCACTGTCCTCGATGACTCGGAACTCGATGCCGTCCAGGTACGGCAACTGGTTGCCAGCCTGGTCCGTCATCCAATAGTCGGGATTGCGCTTCACGACGAGCTTGTCCCTCGGGGCGTAGCTCTCGACGATGAACGGTCCGCTGCCGACTGCCATGATCGGGTCGCCCGTGCCGTCCTTGACGGCCTGCAACCACGTGGGCGATGCGATCAGCCCGAGTTGACCACCGAGGGTCGCCGGCAGGTTCGGCCACGGGCGAGGCTGGCTGAGGTCGCCGCCCTTGCCCGTCTTGATCGTGAAGGTGTACTCACCGGTCGCCTCGATCGCGAACGTTCCGTCCGGATTGCGGCCGTAGTCGGTGATGGCATTCGAGATCAACAGGCCCGCACCCGCTTCTTGCAGGTTGTACACCACCGCTTCGGCGTTGAGGGGGGTGCCGTCGTGGAAGGTGACCCCCTCGCGCAGCGTGAACTCGAACTCGGTGAAGTCGTCGTTGTTCGTCCAACTCTCGACGAGCACGCCTTTCACCTCGAGATTCTCGTCGAGCGTCACGAGCGTGTCGTAGAACGTGCGTGCACGCTGCTGGCAGTACGAGTCGCATTGCATGGCACCAGGTGTCCACGGATTGGCGACTTCGGCTTCTCCCGAGACGCGCAGGATGCCGCCGTACTGAGGTTCCTTGGCCGGCTCGGCCGGCTCGGTGTCGTCGGTCGCTGCCGTGGTCTCGGTGGTCTCGCCGCCGTCGTCCGTGGCCGTGGTGGTCTCCGGCGCGGCGTCGGTCGCGTCGGTGGCCTCCTCGGTCGTGTCCGGCTCGGCGGTGGTCACGTCTTCCTTCTTGCTACACGCACCTGCCGCCAGACCGATCGAGACGAGCGCTGCTGCGAACAGCGTCCCCGATCGGCGGCGGGTTGAACGGTGTGGTGTCACCCTGGTCCCCCTTCGTGTGGATATTGACCGGCACACTGACGTGTTTTCGGCGTCTCGTTGTGACCCCCATCACATGCCGGTGCGCTCACCATAGCCAATCGACTGCGGTTGTCAATGATCGTGAGCTTGTTCTCGACGGACGTGTCGAGAACGTGCTCGATCGTCCCTGGCGCACGTCGCGCGCAAGCGTCCGACGGGCGCGATGCCGTACCGCCGGTAGGTTTCCTGGCGTGCCTGCCGTGCGTCCCGACCATCTCGTCACGCCGCATCCGGCGCGGTTCGCGTCGACGCATCGGTCGTTCCACGAGGTGATGGCGCGGCATGCGGCCGCGTTGGCGGCGGGCTCGTCCACCTACGTCGACCCCGTCAGCGGCTATCAGGTGTTCACGGCGGCGCACCTCGTGCAGCGCGGCGACTGCTGCGAGAGCGGGTGCCGACACTGCCCGTTCGTCGGGGCCGCCCACGGCTAGGTTCGCCGCATGGCCGACCAGGACGACGACCGCACGTTGCGCACCGCGATCGAACGGTTGCGGGTGAAGCCGGGTTCCGACCTGGTCCTCTCGAAGCGAGCGACCGACGACGACTTCGGCATGACGAAGGACGAGGCGCTCGAGCGGCTCGCCGAGACCCGGTCGAGGATCGACGTGCTGCAGCAGCGTCTCTACGCCGAGTCGCGGCGCAGCGTGCTGCTCGTGGTGCAGGCGATGGACGCGGCCGGCAAGGACGGCACGATCCGCAACGTGCTCACCGGCCTCAACCCGGCGGGCATCCGTGTGGCGAGCTTCAAGGCGCCTGCCGGGCCCGAAGCCCAGCACGACTACCTGTGGCGGGTGCACCAGGTGTGTCCGTCCCGGGGCGAGATCGTGGTGTTCAACCGCAGTCACTACGAGGACGTGCTGGTGGTCCGCGTGAAGAGCTTCGTGCCCGAGGACGTGTGGCGGCGCCGGTACGGACACATCCGCCACTTCGAGGAGCTGCTCGGCGACGAGGGCACCACCGTGGTGAAGGTGTTCCTCCACGTCTCGAAGGACGAGCAGGCGCGTCGGTTCCAGGAGCGGCTCGACGACCCGGAGAAGCGGTGGAAGTTCCGTGCCGGCGACCTCGACGACCGGGCACTGTGGTCCGAGTTCCAGTCGGCCTACGAGGACGCGATCAACGAGACGTCCACCGCCGATGCGCCGTGGTACGTGGTGCCGGCCGACAGCAACTCCCGGAGGAACATGGCGGTGGGTGAGATCCTGCGCGCCACGCTCGAGCGGCTCGATCCGCAGATCCCCGAGCCCGAGGCCGGCCTCGACGGTGTGAAGGTCGTGTGAACGGCCGGCCGTGATCACCCCGGCCGAGATGTACGAATTGTAAAGTCCTGCCGATGTCCGTGACCGTTGCCCACACCCTCGACGACGCGCTCGCGTCGCTCGCGGCGACCCCCACCGCGACGGTGCTCGCCGGCGGGACCGACCTGATGGTCGAGCTCAACGGGGGTCACCGCCGAACCGACGCGGTGGTGAGCGTCAACCGGGTGCGCGAGCTCCGGTCGTGGCGCCACCACCCGGCGGCGGGCACCCACCCCAACGGCGCCGCGGTGACCAACGCCCAACACGCCCCAGAGCCGCTGGCCACGGGCGCTACCGCGCGGGCGCACGCCCC
>CAUJET010000183.1 GCA_963169665.1 Actinomycetota bacterium
ACCAGGCCCTCTCGGGTCCCCCCCGCCGGCGACCCCCTCGGTGGTGGTCTCAGTCCCGGTAGCGGCGCCTTCGACGCGAAGACGGAGGCCGCCATCAGCCACCTCGCGACCGGGTCCGACACCACGGGCGGCGCGCCTTGATCGAGCGCAACGTCCCGGGCATCAAACCAGACGGACGATGGTCGGTTCGCAGAGTCTTCGAGCGGCTCATTGGCCGTTCCACAACGTGGAAGAGGTCAACCGCTCCCCTGTCCGTCACAAGTCGCTGACCAGGTGCAACGCGTAGCGACCCGGCTCGCAACCTTAGCGAAATCCCGGATCGTGTAGGTCCCCCCGTTGGTCCCCCGCCAGAAACACCGATCGAACAGACTCTCAGAAATAGTCTATGACCAGGTGTTATTCGTGGAGCTGAGGGGAATTGAACCCCTGACCTCTTCCATGCCATTCTCACGCACCCCGTCCGCCGACGTCCGTCGACGTCCGACACACCCCTTCTGAGCAGGTTGTTCGTGCGTGGACGTTCGTGGAGGTAGGTGGACGTTCAATCGCTACTACTCGCCTCACTACTCGCTCGGGCCGGATATGGTTCCCCACATGGCGGCCACCAGCACAGCACGAACCAAGAGCGTCGGCAACGGATCCGGCAGCGTCTACCAAGAAGGCGCCCGCACCGGGAACCCCGGCCGATGGGTTGCCCAAGTCAAGATCGACGACAAGTACCGACGCACCTACCACCCATCCGAAGCCAAAGCGAAACGCGCGCTGAGGACGATGCTCGCCAACGTCGAACGCGGCGAAGGGATCCCCGACGGGAACATGACCCTCGGCGAACTCCTCGAACGATGGCGCACGAAAGTCCTTCCAGCGCAGAACCTCTCCCCTGCCACCCGCAACAACTACCAGTGGGCCACCAACGTCCTCATCGACGACCTCGGCGGCACCCGCCTCCGCCGGCTCACTCCCGATGCCGTGGAAGCAGCGTTCGAGGCGAGGGCTGCTGACGGGATGTCGCACTCTTCGTTCATCAAGATCCGCAGCGTCCTCGGCCGCGCCCTCGACTACGCCCAACGCCGCCAACTCGTCACCACCAACATCGCACGCATCGTCGAACTCCCCGCCGACGCCGAACGCACAGAAGAAGGCCGAGCCATGACCCCCGAACAAGCGCGAGCCCTGCTCGCGCACACCGACGGCCACCCGCTCCACGCCTACTGGGCGATCATGCTCTACCTCGGCCTCCGACCCGGCGAAACCGCCGGCCTCACCTGGCCCGACATCGACCTCACCAACAACATCCTCCACGTCCGACGATCACTCAAGATCGAACAGAAGAAACTCGTCGTCGACGAACGCTTGAAGACCACCCGCTCACGCCGCAGCCTCGACATCCCCACACCACTCGTCGACATCATCGCCGAGCACCGCCGACGCCAGGAACAGCAGCGCGAGGCCGCCGGGGCAGCGTGGTCGACCGAGCACGGCGCGCTTGTGTTCACCACCGCCAACGGCACTCCGCACCATCCACGCAACATCGCCCGCACGCTCACCGCCGCAACACAGAAACTGGGCTACGGGCACTGGCACCCACACGAACTCCGCCACACCGCCGCCAGCCTCATGTCCGAAGCCGGCATCCCCATCGAAACCATCGCCGACCAACTCGGCCACGACGGCACACGCATGACCCTCCTCATCTACCGCCACGCCACCAAACCAACGGTCAACGCCGGCCACGCCATGATCCAACACCTCGACAGATGAGGGTCGCACGACGTGCCAGGTGGGCGGTGTTCCGCCCGCGGGACCCGGCTGCAGTCGGCGGAGTTCCGGCAGCGGTTGTGGCGAGCGCTACCGGCGGGTGACGCGGCGTTCTCCGGTGCTGGCTGCCTGGTCGACGAGGCGCACGAGATGGGTGCGATGTCGGAGCACGGTGAGGATGTGGGCCACTTGGATGTCGCTGACACCGTCGACGCGTCGGAGGTCGCGTGCGAGGGTGCGGCCCATCGAGTGGGTGTTCGCTGCGCCGAGTGTCACGATGACGTCGGAACTGGACAGGGTGGCGTAGACGGCGCTGACGTTCTTGATCTCGGGGAGCTGCTCGATGGCCTGGGTGTTCTGCAGCGACATGAACGCGAGGGCGTGGTCGTTGAGGTCGCCGAAGGCGATCGGGTCCCGTGCTGTGACCATTCGCAGGAGTCCGGCGTCGACGAGTCGCTGGAGTCGCGATCTCACGGTTGCGTCGCTGACCTCGATCCGTCGAGCGATCGATCGGAGCGACTCGTCGCCGGCGACGGCGAGGGTGCTGATGAGCTGCCGGTCGATGTCGTCGAGTGCCACATTCGGCGCCGGGAGTTCGTCGGCCGACCAGGCGACCACGGGCAGGGTGTGGGTGCAGATGTCGTACAGCGGCACGTCGACCACGACATCGGTGGACACGACTCGTACATCGGGCATCTGCGTGCGCAGGCCTGCGATCTCAGCTCGGAGTGCTGCCATGTCGACACCGAGCAACGCGATCACGAGGTCGCAGCACCCGGTGGTCAGCGCGACGAACACGACGTGCTTCGCGGAGAGCGCCGGGGCGACCGCCCGACTCGGGTCGCCGCTGCGAACTGTGCACCGAAGGATCGCCGCCGCGTTGTGCCCGGCCGCCTCCCAGTCGACGGTGATCGTCGTGGCGATCACGTTCCTGTCGCGCAGCCATCGCAGGCGGGCGCTGATCGTCTCGTCGGTCAGGCCGACGGCGTGACCGAGCTCGCGGCGGCTGAGGGTCGGGTCGTCGGCGAGGAGCTGGCAGAGCTGCCGGTCGATGTCGTCGAGGTCGACCGGCCGCCGCCGGCTCTGGGGGGAGCTGCCATCGCTCTGGTTGCCGTCAGATGATCCGGCTCGCACGGCCCTCCCAGTAGTCGTCCCTCACGAGGCGCTTGAGCAGCTTGCCGGTGTCGGTGCGCGGCAGATGATCGCGGAAATCAACCGAGCGTGGGCACTTGACCTTGGCGAGGTGTGCCTGGCAGAAGGCGATCAACTCAGCCTCGAGCGCTGTGGCTTCGGCCGGCGTCGATGGCATCTCGCATGGCTGAACGACTGCCTTCACTTCTTCGCCGAAGTCGGGGTTGGGGACACCAAAGACCGCGACGTCGTGCACCGCTGGGTGCCCGGCGAGCAGGTTCTCCGCTTCTTGCGGGTAGACGTTCACCCCACCGGTGATGATCATGTTGGCCTTGCGGTCGGTGAGGAACAAGAACCCGTCGGCGTCGAGATACCCGACGTCTCCCATGGTCGACTTCCCGGCCACGTAGGCGGCGGCGGTCTTGTCGGAGTCGCCGTGGTACTCGAAGCTGTTGCCGCCCGAGAAGTAGACACCGCCGATCTCGCCAGCGGGCAGCTCGCGGCCGTCGGCGTCGAGGATGTGGACCGCACCGCTGAGCGGTTTGCCGACGGTGCCGGGGTGAGCGAGCCAGTCGTGGGCGAACACGAACGTTGTGCCGTTGGCCTCGGTGCCGCCGTAGTACTCGTGCACGATCGGCCCCCACCAGTTGATCATCCGGTGCTTCACATCGATCGGGCAGGGTGCTGCGGCGTGGAGCACGATCTGAAGCGACGACAGGTCGGCGGCGGCCTTCACGTCGTCGGGCAGGGCGAGCATGCGGATGAACATCGTCGGGACGAACTGCGCATGGGTGGCACGGTGTTGTCCAATCGCGCTCAGCACGCCGGCGGCGTCGAATCGCTTCATGACGACGACGGTTCCGCCGAAGCGGTGCGCGCCCATGCAGAACCGCAGTGGAGCGGCATGGTAGAGCGGTGCGGGGCTGAGGTAGACGGTGTGTTCGTCGAAGCGGAACAAGGCCGCCATCCCTTTGGCTGCCGGCTCGTCAACACCGAAGGCCGTGCTGGGCAGGGGCGCTTTGACTCCTTTGGGTTGGCCGGTCGTTCCCGAGCTGTAGAGCATCTCGCGGCCTTCGGCCCGATCGGCGGCCGGCACCGGTGAGGCGTCGGCGAGCACGTCTTCCAGGCGGTCGAACCCGTCACCTTGCTCGCTGCCGGCGAGCCACCAGTGACGCACGTGGGGCGCGAGAGCTCGTGCACCATCCACTGCTGGAGCGGTTGCTGGGTCGGCGACAACGACCTTGGCGCCACAGTCGTCGACGATGTAACCGACCTCCGCAGCGGTCAGCGAGGTGCCGATCGGCGTGTAGTAGCAGCCTGCGTAGTGAATGCCCCACGCGACGACAAGCGCGTCGATTGAGTTCGCCATGCAGTAGGCGACGTGATCGCCGTGGCGAAGGCCGCGGGAGGCGAGGGCGTTCGCGAGCCTGACAGCGGCTGCGTCGAGCTGTGCGAACGTCATCGTCTCGCCGGTCTCGGCGATGATGATCGCCGGGCGGTCGGGGTCGCGTTCGGCGAAGTGGGCGGGCGCTGGCATCGGGGAGCTCCGGCGTGTCAGATGGAGAAGTGGATCGGTAGCCGCTTCGGACCGCCGACGAATGTGGTCTGGGTGTATTCGGTCGGCCCCGCGCGTTCGATGTGTGGGACGCGGGTGAGGAGTTGGTCGAACAAGGCGCGGATCTCGAGCCGTGACAGGTGTGCGCCGAGGCAGAAATGCGCGCCGAACCCGAACGCCAGGTGGGCGTTCGCGTTGTGGCGGCCGACGTCGAACCGCATCGGGTCGTCGAAGACTCGTTCGTCGCGGTTGGCC
>CAUJET010000184.1 GCA_963169665.1 Actinomycetota bacterium
GGCCTGTGGTTCCCGTTCGCCACCCGCAACCGGAGCGTCTTCCATGACCCGAGCGGTGCGGGCTACCGGCTGTTCGTCGACGAGGTGATCGAGCTGATGCCGATCAACGCCGGCGTGGTCATCCGCCTCGTCGGCGACCTGTTGCAGTTCAAGCGGTTCGACGACCACCGCAGCGCCCTGATGCGCCACGAACTCGAGCGAATGGCCGTTGCCCCCGGCATGCCCGACTTCGCCGTCGGCATCGTGCAGAGCCTGCTCGCCTGACCGTCCGCTAGCCGTCAGTGGGCGGCAGCGAGCGGCATCGACCCCAGTCGGCCGTCGCTCATGTGGACGGTCCGGTCCGCGTAGCGGGTGATCCGTTCGTCGTGGGTGTCGACGATCGCGGCGGTCGAGCGTGCCTTCATCTCGGTGTGGATGAGCTGCATCACCTGATCGCCGAGCTTGGTGTCGAGCGCACTCGTCGGCTCGTCGAACAGCACCAGGCCAGGCTGGTTCATCAGCGCCCGGCCGATCGCGACGCGCTGGCGCTGTCCACCGGACAGCTGTGATGGCAGGTTGCCGGCGCGGTCGGCGAGACCCAGCTCGTCGAGCAACTGGTCGGCCCGCCGACGGGCGTCGGCCCGACGACGGCTCCCGAGCTCGTCGACGATCAACAGGTTCTCCCTCGCCGTCAGGAACGGGACCAGGTTCACCGACTGGAACACGAATCCGATCCGTTGCTGACGGAAGCCGGTGAGCTCCTTGGCGGAGAACGACGAGATGTCGGTCCCGGCGACGACCACGCGGCCACTGGTGGGTGTGAGGATGCCGCCGGCGATCGAGCAGAGCGTGGTCTTGCCGGAACCCGACGGGCCGACGAGCGCCACGATCTCGCCGGGTGCGATCTCGAGGTGCACGTCGTCGACGGCGACGACCTCGGTGTCGCCGGTGGGGAAGACCTTGCGGACGCCCTCCAGCACGAGCGAGGCGGTCGAGGAAGAGGCCGAGGGGGAGTTCATGATGCGGTTCCGATCACTGAGGCGGGTTCGATGCGGAGGACACGGCGCAGCGTGAGGGCGGCGCCGACGACGGAGGCCAGCAGGAGCAGTGCTGCTGACGTGGCCATCCGAGCGGGGTCGAGGGCGAACAGGATCGAGTCCGGCGGGACGACGGCGTCGAACGCGATGGTCAGCGGCACGGCGACGGCGAGGGCGACGAGGGTGAGCAGCACCGCCTGCACCATCACGCCGGCGAAGAGGGTGCGGTTCCGAGCACCGATCGCCTTGAGCACGCCGTAGAGGCCGAGCCGTTCGCTGGTGAGCAGGGCGAAGAACAGCGCGACGACCGCGGCGGCGATGGCGGTCGTGACGAAGATGATCGACTGCAGGACCCCACCGTCGATCGGCTCGATCGCCGCTGCCGCGTCGGCCCGGGTGAGCGTCTCCGTCGCACCCGTCGCCGCGTCGATCTCGCGTGCCACGGCACTGGGATCTGTGTCGGCGTCGAGTCGCACCTGGAGCACCTGCTGGTCGCCGTCTGCGAGCACCTCGTCCGGCTTGTTCCCGGCGATCAGTGCGCCGAACGCTGCGTCGTCGATCCAGATGGTGCCCTGGGCGATGTACGCCGTGTCGTCGAGGAAGCCGGCGATGGTCACCGGTGTCCGTGCGGGGCCGAGCAGCAGGGTGCTCCCGGCCTCGACGCCCAGGTCCTCGATACGCCGATCCGCCCACGCGGTGCCGTCCGGGATCTCGACGATGTCGCGCACGCCGAGCTCGGTGCCGAAGACCGACACGTCGATCAGGTCCCGCGGATCCCCGCCGTCGCGTCGGGCACCGAGCTGGGTGAGCCGCAGCGCGCCGACGGCCGCGACACCGGGCACCTCGGTGACGGTGCTGCGCTCCTCGGCGGCGACCAGGCTCTGGGCGATGCTGCGCTCGGCGGTGTCGGCGAACACCAGCAGGTCGGCGGGTTGGGCCCGCACGGCGCCGTCGTTGCCGCCGTTGAGGCCGTCGCTCAGGCCGCCGAGCACCATCAGCAGCGTCGCGATCAGGAACAGGATCACCCCCGCCGTGACGAAGCGACCGGGGCGGCGGCGGAGTTCGGTGATGGCGAGGTTCATCGTGCGGCTCCCGTGGTGGCGACGATCGGGTCGACGGCGAGCACACGGCGCGCCGAGGCCAGCGCGCTCACCACGCCGAGGACGGACAGGGCGACGATCCAGAACACGAGCGCACTCGGCTCCGGTCGAAGGGCGAGGTCGCCGATCTCCTGGCGGGCGACGAGCAGGTACAGACCCGAGGCGAGCCCGAGGCCGACGGCGAGGACGACGGCGACCTGCACCAGCAGCGCCTGTACGAGGCGGCGTGCCGGCGCCCCGACGGCTCGCAGCAGCGTGAGCGTCGCCGACTTCTGGGTGGTGAGGATGAGGAAGAACAGACCGGTGACCAACGGCACGACCACGCCGAACAGGCCCAGCACCACGCGGAACGAGCTGGTGATCGACTCGACCGCCGGGTTCGTGTCGGCCGCGGTCGCCCGTGGGGCGGCGTCGAGGTCGTCGCTGATCGCGTTGATGGCCGCGACGAGTGCACCGTCGCCGACCCCGGCGGCCGGCCGGACCCCGAGCGCGTTGGGCGGCGGGAGCATCGCCACCGGGTTCCTCGTCTGCAGCGCTGCCAGGTAGGTCTCCGTGGTGGTGAACATCGTGGGTAAGCCGTTCAGTCCCACGTCGTCGGCCACGCCGACGACGGTGAGCACGAGTCCGGTGGGTTGCACCTCCAACCGGGCGCCGAGCTCGAAGCCGAGCGCTTCGTCGGCAGCACTCACGACCACCTCGCTCGGC
>CAUJET010000185.1 GCA_963169665.1 Actinomycetota bacterium
GGGTTGGTGGCTTGGTAGTTGTCGCCTGATTCGAGGCTGCGGATCGTCGCCAGGATCGTCTCGATCTGCGCCGCGTCAGGTGCGCAGGCGACGAATGGCGGCGGGTCGCCGTTGGCGAGCAGTACGGGTATCGACACGACACCGGCGAGCAGGGCGAGAGGTGACGCGAGCAGCAGGGAGTACTTCACACCGGTGACCCCACCCTTCGACCGGATCACGGCGCACGACCTCGGTTCGGCGTCGATGTCGCGGTCGGGGTGCCGGCGGGGTGGGGCAAGCCGGTGAGCGAGGTTGGCCACCGGGGCCGGCCCGCTTCCGGAGGTACTGCGATGGCACACGACACAGGGCGCACGACGAGACGAACGATGCACCGATTGACCGTCGCCGTGCTCGTGTCGGCCATCGCGACCACGGCGACTGCGTCGCCTGCATGGGCGGCGGTTCCGAATCCGCCGGCCGACGGGTCGGCACCGGGCGCGGCGCTGATGACGTCGCTGTTGGGCTGGTTGAAGTGGGGCGGCTTGGCCGCCGCGCTGGCCGGTCTGCTGATCGGGGCGATCACGATGGGCGTCGGCCACTTCGGCAGCAACTACTCGGCATCGTCTGCGGGTCGCAAGTGGCTGCTCGGCGGAATGGGCGCAGCGATCCTGTCCGGACTGGCGTGGACAATCGTCACGACTCTGTTCGCTGCGACCGGCGGCTGACGATGCCTCGTGCGATGGCGGTGCTCGGTGGCGTGCTGGCGACGGTGATGCTGGTCGGTGTCATCGTCGCCCGGGCTGGGAGTGGCGATACCGAACCGGACGGCAACACGTCGGCCAGCATCGCAGAACCCTCGGCGAGCTCTCCATCAGCTACCGGGCCGGGTTCGGCCGCCGCGCCGAGTGCCCTGATCGACGAAGCACAACGCGCCGCGATCAAGGTCGTGGGCCGCACGGGCGAGGTCGTCGCAGCAGGGTTCATCTCCCGACGGGAACTGATCGAGACGTTCACCACCCGATCGTTCGGGCCGACGTTCGCGGACGAGACCGGTCGGGCTATCGACGCGATGCTGATCGAGTTGGGCAGCCGCGAGGTCGACCTCGCCGACCTGATCGTGCGTGAGCAGCCGATCGCATCGACCGCCGCCACGACGGCGGATGGTGTGCAGGTGCGGGTGTGGTCGGTGCTGATCATCGCCGCGCCGGGTACTGGCCCTGGCCGTCAGGTGTGGCGCACCGTCACGCTCGACATGGTGCAACACGACGGGGTGTGGCTCGTTGACGGGTGGGCGTCGTCGCCGGGCCCGACGCCATCTCCACCCGCGGAAGGGATCGTCGACTCGGCCGAAACCGTGGCGGTCCCGTTGTCGTGGGACCCGGTCGGAGCGGACTGACATGTGGCCCTTCCCGAATCCGCTGGACCTGTTCGGCGACGCCGTCGGTGGCGTCGTCGGATGGGCCTGGGACAAAGTGATCCAAGGGATCTACACCTGGTTCGCTAACGGCCTGCTGCTGTTGATGGAGTGGGTCTGGAACGTGCTCGACACCGCCACCACGCCACGGGTCACCGAGGCATGGTTCACGAACGGCTTGATCCGCCCACTCGCCGGAGTGGCGGTTGGGATCACGGTGGCGATGATGCTCGCCTCGGCGATCCAGGCCGGTCTCGGTGGACGGCCGGAACTGATCATCGACGCGTTGAAGGAGGGCCCGAAGTCACTCGTCGCCACTGCCCTCACCGTCGTGGTGATGGACGTGATGATCCAAGGCGGCGACGTGTTGGCCGACGTCGCGTGGCAAGCCGGTCGGGGCGACGCCCAACAGGTACTCGACGGGCTGGCGGCCACGATGGGTTCGTCGGGTGGGCTGGCAGGGACGTTCCTCGGGCCGCTGGCGTTGCTGTTCGGGATGATCGGCTTGCTCGTGACGACGGTGGTGTTGTTCATGCGCTCGTCGATGCTGTATCTCGTCGCCGCGTTCGCGCCGATCGTCTGGTCGACGTCGGTTGCCCCGATGATGCGCGGCTCGGGTCGTCGGCTGATCCATCTCGTGGTCGCGCTGGTGTTGGCGAAGCCGGCGATCGCGATCACGCTCGTGGTCGGCACGAAACTGCTCGCCAACGCCGGCGCCCCGGGCACGACAGGCGCAAGTTCGGGCGCATCAGCCTTGGGGACGATGCTCGCCGGGTTCTCGTGCTTCGCGATCGCAGGTCTGAGCCCTGCGGTCATCTTCAAGCTCCTGCCGAGCGTCGAGGGCGGGAGCGCCGCTACGGGAGTTGCCGGTGGCTGGGGTCGGTCGGCGATGACCGGGGTGCAGATGGGTCTGATGGTCAAGTCGATGGGAGCCTCGGCAGGTGCTTCCGCAGCCACCCGAGCGATGCCATTGACGTCAAATGCCGGCGGCACGACGGGCCAGAGCGTCGGAGGGATCGCCGGCGGCCCGGGCGGATCGGCCGGTGCGATGGGATCTTCTTCGGCGGTCGCTACACGGCCAGCGACCAACCCGGAGCCTGCATCGAGTGGGCCAACGGTCGCTCCACCGGGTGAGTCGCGTGACACCCAACCGACCGGCGACCAGCGAGGGCCGTCGGCATGAGCGTCGCAGCCCGCGAGGCCGCCCGTTATCGGTTCGGTGACTCTTCCCGCAGTGGGATGCTGCTCGGGCTGTCGTTGCGCCAGGGCGCGCCGCTGGTGGCCGGGATGTTGTGGTTGGCGTTGGCGTTGATGATCGAGCTGCCGCTCGTCGGGCTCGTCGGTCTGGCTCTCGCATCGGTCGCGTCGTTCGGCCGTTGGCGGCACACACCGCTGTACGACATCGCCGCCCCGGGAGCACAACTTGGGCTGCGACGGCTGCGAGGGCGCGGTGTATGGGCGCGCCGCTCGTTGATCGGTGCCGGCTTGGGTTTCGACGATGTCCTTCCAGCGGCGCTTGTGGGGCTTGAGTTGATCGAGACCTCAGTCGATTGGGCGGGCAGCACAGCGAGCGTCGGTGTGGTGCGCGATCGAACGGCCGGGACGGTCTCGATGGTGATCGGCGTGCTCGGTGATGGCTTCGCCGCGTCGAGCGCGCTCGAACAAGACGGGATGCTTGCCGGGTGGGGCGCAGCGCTCGCTCCGCTCGCCCGCGACCGATGCCCGGTCACCCGGGTCACCTGGCAGGAGTGGGCGCACCCGGTCGGTGTCGGCACGCACCGCCAGTTCCTCGCCGGCGTGGCGACCCGACCCACGAGCGTCACCACGGCGGGTGCCGACTACGCCGATCTGCTCGACACGCTCGACCGTTCGACGATCGCCCACGATGTGCTGCTCACGGTCACGGTCGATCTTCGTCGAGTCCGCTCCCGGCGAGGAGCATCAACGGTTGCAGCGGCGCTCGTGGTGCTCTCAGGTGAGGTCGACCTGTTGGCCGCCCGACTGTCGACAGCGGGACTGGTGGTGTCGCCGCCAATGTCGCCGGCAGAGTTGGCGACAGCAATCAGGGTGCGATCCGACCCGACCCGCGAGCACGCCGCCGTCCCGCGATCGCTCGCGGCGATCGCCGGACGGGGTGTGGCCGAGTGGGGACCGATGGCCGTCGAATGCGACTGGTTCCACGCACGAGTCGACGCATCCGTGCATCGCACCTACCGGATCGTCGGCTGGCCGATGCTTCC
>CAUJET010000186.1 GCA_963169665.1 Actinomycetota bacterium
CCCGAGTCATGTCGCGAGCGCGCCTGCGTCGCCTCGATCACCAGAGTCATGTCGCGAGCGCGCCTGCGTCGCCCCGACCCCCCGAGCCGTCTCGCGAGCGCGCCTGGGGCGGCGTCACGGCCGGGTGTCCGGTGTCCGCCGTCCGACCGTCGAACGGTCGCGGCCCGCACGAAATGGGCGCAGAGATCGACCGTGCTCGGCGTCGGGCGACGCTGGCGACGTGCACCCGGTGTGACGATGAACGCTCCGGACGGAGTGGAACCAGCCGGGCGATCGAGGTGGTGGGCCGGGCGGCCCGGCGATCAGCGCACCATCTCCATGCGCAGACCGGCGGTGTCCCAGTTCGGATCTGCGGGCAGGCGGTTCACGGCACGGCCGGCGGCTCGACGAGCGGTCCACAGCAACCCGGCGCACTGCAGGAGGTGGAACTGCGAGGCGCCGGCGGGCGGCGTCGCGGTCACGGCATCCTCCACGCCCGGCAGCTTCGACTTGATGAGGTTCATACGCTCGTAGACGCCCTCGGGCTGGTACGGCGAGCTCTTCAGCGGCTTGTCACCGTTGAGCACGTAGAAGCTCAGGTCGGGATGGGCGGCGAACCAGTTGCGCTGGTGGAACGGCTGGAACTCCTGCTCGGCTTCGCGGATCCACTTCCAACGACGGAAGTCGTCGTTCGTGAGCCACGGCTCGAGTTCCTTGGCTTCCTCGCGGGTCTTGGCGCGCAGGGCGGCGCGCGACGGGATCGGCTTGATGGCTGCGAGCCGCGGCCATCCCACCATCTCGCGGGCCTCGAGATCGCACGGCCGGTACGGACCGGTCGGTTCGTCCTCGAAGCCGACCGGCGCATAGATCGCCGCGGCCTCGAACTTCGGTTTGAACTCGAGCACCTCGATGAGCGTCTTGCACACCATCGGTTCTTCGACGATCACGGTGACCGCGGCGAGCCGCGCGGGCAGGATCAACCATCCGCCCGGGCACGGCACGACGCCGCCGAGCATCTTGTAGGGCATCGCCTTGGCGACCACGGTTCCCCTCCTGCTCCTGTGTGTCCGACGAGTCGGGTGAGTCCTGCGAGTTCTGCGAGTCCGGTGCGTGCCGTCAGCGCGAGCCGACGAGCTGGCCCGAGCCGGTCGAGCCGGTCTGGCCGGCCGCGATCGTCGCCTGCGCCTGCAGCTGCGCCTTCTGCGTGGCCGCCAGCGTCATGATCTCCTTCGGGTACGCGCTCGCCTCGGCGGCGGTCTCGAAGCTGATGATGCCCGACGACACCAGACGGGCGAGGTCCATCTCGATGGTCTGCATGCCTTCCTGCTGGCCCGAGATCATCACGTTGCGCAGCTGACGGGTCTTGCCCTCACGGAGCAGGTTGCGCACCGCGTCGTTGGCCATGAGCACCTCGTAGGCGGCGACGCGGCCGCCGCCCTCGGCGGGGAGCAGACGCTGGCTGATCACGCCCTGGAGCGAGCCGGCGAGCTGGATCTGGATCTGGTCGCGCTTCTCGGCAGGGAACACGTCGACGATGCGGTCGAGGGCCTGCGAGGCGTCGTTGGTGTGCAGCGTGGCGAACACGAGGTGACCGGTCTCGGCGAGCGTGAGCGTGATCGAGATCGAGTCGAGGTCGCGCATCTCACCGAGGAGGATGACGTCGGGGTCCTCGCGGAGGGCACTGCGCAGACCATCGGTGAAGCTGTTCACGTCGGTGCCCACCTCGCGCTGGTTGATCATCGCGGTCTTGTGGAAGTGCAGGTATTCGATCGGGTCCTCGATGGTGAGGATGTGGCACGGCTTCTGCTCGTTGATCTTGTCGATCATCGCGGCGAGCGTCGTGCTCTTGCCGGAGCCGGTGGGGCCCACGACGAGGACGAGGCCGTACGGCTTGTTCAACAGATCCACCGCGGCGAGCGGCGCGCCGAGCTCGTCGAGGTTGCGCACGCGGTTGGGGACCACGCGCAGCGCGAGGGCATACGTGCCGCGCTGCTTGAAGGCGTTGGCGCGGAAGCGACCGATGTCGTTGAGACCGAAGCTGAAGTCGACCTGACGGTGCTCGTCGATCTCCTCCTTCTGACGATCGTCGAGCAAGGACAGCACCATGCGCTCGGTGTCGTGGCCCTGCAGGACGTCGACGCCCTCGAACGGCACGAGCACGCCGTCGCGGCGCGCGGTCGCGGGTCGGCCGGGGGTGAGGTGGAGGTCGCTGGCGCCCGCCGTGACGGTTGCTTCCAGCAGGGCCACGAGCATCGGATCTGGATTCGGCATGGAGAGCTAACCTCGTCGTTCAGCGCTCTGGGTGGAGCGGGTTTCTGTTCTGTCTTGTTCGCGCGAGTCGCTTGAAGGGCGTATGACTGCTGGGTTGATCGTCATTGCAGCCGTGTTCGGTCTGTTGATCGGTTCGTTCCTCACCGTGGTCACCGAGCGAGTCCCCAACGGAGAATCGATCGTCGCCCCCGGCTCGAGGTGCGGGGCATGCGGCTTGCGCCTCGGACCCCTCGACCTGGTCCCGGTCTTCAGTTGGTTGTTCCTCGGTGGGAAGTGCCGCCGATGTCGTACGAGTATCGGCATCGAACCCCTGGTACTTGAATTGGGCACGGCTTCACTCTTCGTTGCCATGACGTTGAAGTTCGAGGACTCGATCGAGACCGTTGCGTTCTGCGCACTGGCGGCCGGCCTGCTCGCGCTGAGCTGGATCGATCTGCACATCAAGCGCCTCCCGCGGGAGATCACGTACGTCACGCTCGCCATCGGTGCACCGCTGCTGGTGATCGGTGCGCTGGTGCGCGACGAGCCACGGCGCATCTGGACGATGGTGCTCGGCGCCGCGCTCGCGCTGGCGTTCATGTGGCTGTTGCACATCGCCGCGAAGGGCGGGATGGGCGACGGCGACGTGCGCCTGTCGCCGTTGCTCGGCGCGTACCTCGGATGGCTCGGACTCCCGTACGTTCCCGTCGGGCTGTTCCTCGCGTTCCTGTTCGGCTCGATCGTCGGCGTCGGCGCCATGGTGGTCGGGCGTGCCGGGCGGAAGACCGCGATCCCGTTCGGACCGTTCCTCGCGCTCGGCACGCTCGTCGCCGTCTTCGTCGGTCGGGCGATCATCGACCGCCTCTGGCCCGACGTCTGACGGGCCGGTCGGGCCGGTCGGTCGGCCCCGGCTTGACCCTAGATCTGGTCCTTCGTGTTGCCGAGCACGCCGTACATGGCCGACACGAGCGCCATGGCGACGAAGCCGACGATCACGCCGACGAACACGATCATGATCGGTTCGAACATGGTGGTGAACTTCTTGATGCGGCTCTCGAGCTCGCGGTCGAAGTAGATCGACGCCACCTCGAGCTGCTCGTCCAGGGTGCCGGTCTCCTCGCCGACTTTGAACATCTGCTTGGCCGCACCGGGGAAGAGTCCGGTGTCGGCGAGGGGGCGGGCGAAGCCGCCGCCTTCCAACATGATCTCCTGCGCGTTGAGCAGCGCCTCCTGGAACACGATGTTGTCGACGGAGTCGGTGGTGGTCTTCAGGCCTTCGGGCAGCGGTACGCCGGCCTTCACCATCGCGCCGAGGATGCGACAGAAGCGCTCGAGCACGGCGTACTCGATGATGCCCTTGATGATCGGGATCTTGAGCAGGAGCTTGTCCTTCGGGGCCTTGCCGCTGTCGGTCCTGAACAGCCAGTAGCCGACACCGGCCACGGCGGCGAAGAACGTGAGGGGGATGTAGATCATGTCGGAGAACAAGGTCGCGACTCCGAGCAGCATGCGGGTGGGCAGCGGCAGGTCTGCGTCGAGTTCCTCGAACAGCGGCTTGAACTGGGGCAGCACGTAGCCGGCGAGCACGGCCACGGTGACGACAGCGAGCACCATGACGACCATCGGATACGAGAGCGCACCGACGACCTTCGAGCGGGTCTCGAGCTCACGTTCGAGATACCCGGCGAGGTTCTCGAGCGTCTCGTCGAGCTTGCCGGTGAGTTCTGCCGACTGGAGGATGCCCATGTAGTAGGTGGGGAACGCCTCGGGATGCTTCTTGGCCGCGTCGCTGAGGGTGCCGCCGTTGCGCAGGTCCTCGGTCATCGCCACGATCGTGCGGCGGAGCGCCACGTCGGAGGCCTCGTCGCCGATGATGTCGAGCGCCTCGGTGATGGGGATGCCGGCCTTCACGAACACGGCGAGCTGACGCGTGAAGTGCATCAGCTCCTTCTTCTTCACCTTCTCCTGCGTCAGCTCGAACTGGAGCGACCCGCGCTTCTCCTCGATCTTGACCGGATAGAGGTTCTTCGCGATCAGCGCGGCACGCACGTCACCGAGCGTGTCCGCCTTCTCGAACCCCTCGACCGTCGCGCCGCTGGCGTCGATGGCTGCATATGCGAACTTGGGCATGGTCTGGTACCTCGACGAATCAGCTGGCGAACAGGGTCTTGACGACTTCGGGGATGGTGGTGACGTCGTTCTCGACGAGCGCCATGGCTTCGCGGAGCATCGTGCGCATGCCCTGGGCGACGGCGAGGCGGCGCAGCTCCTCGGTGGTTGCCCAACCGACGATGAGGCGACGGAGCTCGGGGGTGATCCGCAGCAGCTCGTACACGCCGATGCGGTCGCGGTAGCCAGTGCCGGCGCAGTAGTTGCAGCCGGCGCCGCGGTAGAAGACCTGCTTGTCGCTGCCGCCACTGTGCTGACGGAACACCGCCAACTCGTCGGCGCCGGGGGTGTACGGCTCCTTGCACGAATCGCAGACACGGCGCAGCAGACGCTGGCCGATGACGCCGACGACCGACGAGGCGATGAGGAAGGCCTCGATGCCCATGTCGAGGAAGCGGTGCAGGGCTGCGACGCTGTCGGTGCCGTGCAGCGACGACAGCACGAAGTGGCCGGTGAGGGCGGACTGGATGGCGATGCGGGCCGTGTCCGCGTCGCGGATCTCACCGACGAGGATCACGTCGGGGTCCTGACGCAGGATGGCCTTGAGGCCGGTGGCGAAGGTGAGGCCCGCCTGCTCGTTGGTCTGGATCTGGTTGATGCCCGGGAACACGTACTCCACCGGGTCCTCGACGGTGGTGACGTTCTTGCCGGTGGAGTTGATCTCGAGCAGCGAGGCGTACAGCGTCGTGGTCTTGCCGGCACCGGTGGGGCCCGCACAGATCACCATGCCGAACGGCGCATGGATCAGCTTCGAGTAGTGGAGGTACGTCTCGCGAGGGAAGCCCAACTGGTCGAGACCGATCGACGACCGGCTCTTGTCGAGGATTCGCATGACGATCTTCTCGCCCCACACCGTGGCGACCGAGCCGACGCGGACATCGACGTCCTTGCCGTCGATGGTCATCGAGAACTGGCCGTCCTGCGGGCGGCGCTTCTCCACGATGTTCATGCCACTCATGATCTTGAGGCGGCTGGTGAGCGCGGCGTGCACGCCGAGCGGGAGGTTGAACGCCTCGACGAGGTGGCCGTCGATGCGGAACCGGATGCGCAGGCGATCGTCGAGCGGCTCGACGTGGATGTCCGACGTGCGGTCGCGCATGGCCTGGCTGACGATGCGGGTGACGAGTTGGACGATCGGCGCCTGATCGTCCATCGCGACCTCGGCCGCGCTGGTGGCGATGTTCTTCTGGTCGTCGGCTCCCTCGAACGCTTGGACGAGGCGATCGATGTCGGCGTCGGCGCGATAGCTGCGGTCGATGAAGGTGCGGATGGTCTGTGGGTCCGCCGACATCCAGCGCACCGGCTTCTCGACCAGTCGCTCGACGACCTCGCGGCGCTGCGGTGACGGGTCGGCCGAGAGGATGACGACCGTGCCGTTCTCCTCGGCGATCGGGACGACGCAGTTCTGGCGGGCCGTCTGCTCGGTGACGAGTGCGGCGATCTCGGGGTTGAACTCGACGGCCTTGGTGTCGGCGGCGACCACGCCCCACACCTCGGCGATCACCGAGGCGAGGTCCTGGCGGCCCACACCGAAGCGTCCGAGCACGATGTCGGCGAACTGCAGGGCGTCGCCGTTGGCAGTCTGGAGCGCGGTGGCCAGCTTGTCGGTGGTCAGCTGCTCACGATCGACGAGCAACTGGCCCATCTTCATGCATTCGGCTGCGTGGAGACCCGGTTCGGCCTCGACCTTCTCCCGGGTCGCGACGGAGCCCCCGCCCGTGGCTGCCGGTGCGTCCGGCGTTGCGCTGTCCTTCTTGAAGAGTGCCATGTGCCCGTTTCTCGATCCGCCGTGTCTCGCCCGTCACCGTCGTCAGTGCGACGTGAACGAGCCCTCGGAATCGAGCGTCTCCTGACCTGTGGTATCGGCGCCCGGAAGGCGCGGGTTGAGCGACATCGAGGGCACACCCGGCACCTGGCCGGTCGCACCACCCTGCGTGACGCTGCTCGGATCGGCGCCGTAGCTGTCGAGCGTCGGGATCGCGCCCGGATCGATGGCTGCGGGTGCCGGGGCGCCGCCGCCGGCGACGCGCACGAACTGGCTCGGGTCGAGCATCTCCATCTGGCGCTCGAGCTCGTCGAGCCGCTCGAGCTGCACGGCGGTGCTCACGTCCATCTGGTCGCTGAGGAGACCCTCGATCTCCGACATGCGGATGGTCTGCTTGTCGACCTTCTCGTCGACGTTCGCGACGACGCGGTCGAGTTCGATGCGCACGAGCATCGCCTCGCCGACGGCGCGGGACATCTCGGCCTTCACCTCGTCGAGGGCGTCCTGATCGACCTTGCCGAGCCGCTCGCCCATCTCGCCCAGACGGTCGTCGAGCTCGAGCAGCTTGTTCTCGAGTTCGAGCACACGCTGGGAGACGGCGATCATCGCGTCGTCGAAGCCGCTGCCGATCCGGCCGACGGCCGCCTCGACGTTGGCGATCTTCTGACCCTGCTCCTCCTTGATGCGAGCTTCGAGCTCGAGGAGGCGATCGGTGGCCCGGGTCTCGCTCGACTCGAGCTTCTGCAGCAGCGTGCCGGCGTGCTCGTTCACCTGGTCGGAGATGCCGTCCAAGGTGGCGGCGAGATCGTTCTGGACGCCGTTGATCCGCTCCTCGATCGCGTGGCCGAGGCGCTGGTCGCCCTCGTCCATGCGCATCGTGAGTGCGGTCGTGGTGTCGTTGACGTGCTGGACGATGGCGCTCGCCTGTTCGTCCTGGCGCTTGTTGAGGTTGTTGATGTCGTCGAGGCGCGAGTGGATCGTCGCGAACGAGCGTTCCATGTCGTCACGCACGGTCTGACGGATCTCGAGGACCATCTCCGGATCGAGCGTTCCGCCACCGGCCGGCAGCGACGAGACCTTCTCCTCGAGGTCGTTCATCCGCCAGTGCTGGTGGTTCGCGAACTCGGCGAGGCGTTCCTCGAGCGCTGCCTGGAGCGCCTGCTGGTAGTGCTCGTTGGCCACCCGCTGCGACTCGATCAGCGACTCGATCGCGGGGAACCGCTCCATCGCGGTCGACATCGCCTGTGCCATCTCGGCGCGCAGCTCGGTGCTGCGCTGCTCGGCGGCCATGCGCGCGGCCTCGGCCTGGTGCGACATCGCCGTGAAGTACTTGGTGAGCTGTCGTTCGACGGCCGACAGGATGGTGGACGTCATGCGTTCGACATCGGAGGTGCCGCCGGCACCGACCGGGCCGGTACCTGCAGGTTGAGGGTTGTGGTCCACCGTCACGAGTGATGTATCGGCCGGGGTTGCCGAGATCTTGAGATGACGTTGCGATCGTCCGTAGAACTAGCGTCGTGTCATGCAAGTGCACCTGGTGGACGGCACCTACGAGCTGTTCCGGCAGCACTTCGGCCAGGCCTCGCGCCACGAAGACCCTGGTCCGTACGCCGCGACGGTCGGTGTGGTGGGCTCCACGTTGCAGCTCGTGGCCGACGGCGCCACCCATGTCGGCATCGCGTCCGACCATGTGATCGAGAGCTTTCGCAACGACCTGTGGCCCGGCTACAAGACGAGCGACGGAATGCTGCCGGAGCTGCTGATGCAGATCCCGCTCATGGAGGAGGCGCTCACCGCCGCCGGGTTCACGGTGTGGGCGATGGTCGAGGTGGAGGCCGACGACGCGCTGGGCGCAGCTGCAGCGGTCGCGTCGGCCGATCCGCGGGTGGCGCAGGTGCTCATCCTCACCCCCGACAAGGACCTGGGCCAGTGCGTCGAGGGCACCCGGGTGGTGCAGTACGACCGACGCAAGCGGGAGATCGTCGATCGCGACGCCGTGATCGCCAAGTTCGGTGTGCCGCCCGAGTCGATCGCCGACTACCTCGCGCTCGTCGGCGACACCGCCGACGGCTACCCGGGGCTGCCCGGCTGGGGTGCGAAGAGCGCGGCGACGGTGCTCGCGAAGTTCGGCTCGATCGACGCGATCCCGGACAGCTCCGGCGAGTGGGGTCTGCCGGGCCTTCGCGGCGCCGAGAAGCTCGCGGTCACCCTGCGCGACCAGCGCGACCTGGCGCTGTTGTTCCGCCGCATCGCCACGGTCGAGCTCGACGTCGAGGTCGGCACGGTGGACGACTGGTGCTGGACCGGGCCGACGCCCGCGTTCGAGACGATGGCGGAACGGCTGGGCGCACCGGAGCTGTGGCGGCGGGCGATCTCGCTCGCGGCACGCACTGGTGCCCGCCCGGCGACCTGAACCGGCTCCCGACCTGGTCTCCGGGCCCGTGACCCGATCGTCGATCGGGCGCGAGAACACCCGCTGACTGAGGTGACGGCCAGGCGACCTGCGGCACACAGGCGACACCGTTGAAGGCTGCTACCTCCCGGTCCTGACCTGATTCCCGGCTACCCGTCGCACAGGACCCGACCGTCACCTCACTCAGCGGGTGTGGTTCGGAGACTATCGGGCCGCGGGCGTCACCGACACCGTGGCGTCGGCGTCCGCACCGGCTAGCCTGCCGGGCACTCCAGGAGGGGTGCGAGAGCGGCCGAATCGGCA